>PMBV01000102.1 GCA_003153055.1 Myxococcales bacterium | reverse complement strand
TGGTCCTCCTGGTTGGCCGAGGTGGGGAGCGAGTCCACCGACGCCGGGTGGGCCAGGGTCTTGTTCTCCGATGCCAGGGCCGCCGCGGTGACGTGGGCGATCATGAAGCCCGAGTTGACTCCTCCGTCCCTCACCAGAAACGGCGGCAGGCCCGAGAGCGTCGCGTCGATGAGCAGGGCGATGCGCCGCTCCGCAAGGGCGCCGATCTCCGCCACCGCCAGCGCCGCGCCATCGGCCACCAGCGCCACCGGCTCGGCGTGGAAGTTGCCTCCCGAGAGTACCTCGAGCGTGTCGGGGAAGAGGAGCGGGTTGTCCGAGACGGCGTTGGCCTCTCGCTCCAGCACCGTGGCCACGTGGCGGAGTTGATCGAGGCAGGCGCCCATCACCTGAGGCTGACAGCGCAGGCTGTAGGGGTCCTGCACCTTGCCGCAGTCGCGGTGGCTCACGTTGATCTCCGAGCCCTCGAGCAACGCCCGGTAGGCGGCGGCCGCGTCGACCTGGCCCGGGTGCCCGCGGAGCCGATGGATGCGCTCATCGAAGGGCTTCACCGAGCCGGCCGCCGCGTCCACCGACAGCGCTCCGGAGACCACCGCGGTGCGGAAGAGATCCTCGATGTCGAAGAGGTGGTGGAGCGCCAGCGCCGTCGACACCTGCGTGCCGTTGAGGAGCGCCAGCCCCTCCTTGGCCGCCAACGTGAGCGGTGCCAGCCCGGCGCGCGCCAGGCCCTCCCTCGCTGGGAGCCGCTCGGCGCCGTGCTGTACCTCGCCGATGCCCAGCAGCACCGCCGCCAGGTGCGCCAGCGGCGCGAGGTCGCCCGAGGCTCCCACCGAGCCCTTCTCGGGGATGATGGGCAACACGCCGGCCCGGTCGAGGGCGAGCAAGGCATCGATGACCTGGCGGCGCACTCCCGAGTGGCCCCGCGCCAGGCTGGCCACCTTGAGGGCGATGACCAGCCGCACCACCGGCGCCGAGAGCGGCTTGCCCACCCCCACGGCGTGAGAGAGCACCAGGTTCCGCTGAAGGAGCTCGAGTTGATCTCTGGGAATGTGGGTGCTGGCCAGCCGGCCGAAACCAGTGTTGATGCCGTAGGCTGGCTCGCCCCGCGCCACGATGGCGGCGATGGCCGCGGCCCCTTTGTCGATGGCCTCGTTCGCTGAGGGGTCAAGCGTGATGGGCACCGTGGTGCGAGAGATACGGCGGAGCTGCGCGAGGGTCATCGCGCCGGGGGTGAGGACCATGTCGCGACGGTACCGCGGGCAAGTTGTCTAGACAAATCCGGCGCGAGCGGCAGCGGGAGACCGGCACCCGGGTTCTGCGCCTTCCAGTCGAGCCCGAGGAGCGAGGCCAGCGTCGCCGCGACCTGGGCCTGAGTGACGAGCCCGGTGCTCGAGCGTACTCCCAGGGGCGGTACGCCGGGGCCGAGGGCGGCCAACCAGACTTCCTCGGCGCCGTCGATCTCCGCTCCATGGTCCCGCCAGGCGACGGGCCCGTGGCCCCGGCCGTGATCCGTCGTGATGATGAAGGTGGTGGTGCCGCGGTACTCCGGCATGGCCTGCAGGGTGTTCCAGAGATCCGCGATGAGCGCGTCGGCTCGGTGGGTCACCTCGAGGGCCACGTCGTAGCGGCCAGCGTGCATCCACTCGTCCGTCTCTCCCAGGCCGAGGAAGAGCGCCCGAGGGTGCCGCGTCTTCAGGGACTCCTTCAAGGCCGCGTAGGTGAGGGCGTCGAGCGCGTTGCCCCCGAACATCGGCGTGGTGGTGCGGAACAGCTGGTCGAGCGTGTCCTTGGCCGGCGAGCGATCGACCTCAGCCTCGAACGGCGGATTCCACCCGGCGCGCACGTCGAGGCCCGAGCGCTCGACGTTGAAGATGCGAATGAACGTGTCCCAGGTCGCGAAGGCTTGCACCTGGCCGGCGAAGCCCTGCTGCGCCGCGAGCCACTCGAAGACCGTGACGTTGGGGTTGGCCGGATACTCGTTGGAGGTGATGCGGGGGTCGGCCACGCCGGTCAACAGCTCGTTGTAGCCGGGGTACGAGACGCGAGCCCCGTTCTCCACCCGTGCCGGGCTGGCGAGGCTCGACGCGCCGAAGAGCTGGCCGGCGGGAACAACGGTGCCCCAGAGGAAGGGCATGAGCGCTTCACGACGGGCCTCCGGCGACTCGCGCCAGTATCGGGCCTTGAGCCCCTCCTCGTTCTCCACGCCGCCCACCGGACCCAGGAGCGCCTGCTCTGCTCCGGTGAAGACCTCGGCGGGGCGCAGCCCGTCGATGACGACGAGCACCACGGTGTGTGCCACCTCGGCCCTCGGAGGCCCGGCCAGCAGGGCCAAGGCGAACAGCTGGAGCGCGCTCATGGGCCGTCTCGTACCTTCGCGGCTCCGTCGTGGTTGTGACGTTGGCTGAGATTCGCGGTCACGGCAGGGCCTCTCCCAGGCCACGCGCGTGCGTCGGGCGGCACCCTGCTCGGACCAAGACGTCACCTCGACTTGACGTCCGCGTCGCCGCGCTGCCGCGACGCCGGAGCAAGATTCCACCATGGCGCCTCGACCCATCTCGCAGCGGCTCTCGATGTTCGCCTCGGTGTGGCTCGTGAGGCTGGCGGTTGGCCTGGCCAGGGCCTGGCCGTCACGGCCGCGACACGGAGTGTTTGCCGGGCCGCCTCGGGGGCTCCCTCCAGTTGCCTCCGGGCACGCGTAGGGAGCCAGCATGTCCGTCCTCGCGCACCTCTCCGACCTCCACCTCGGCCACAGCCAGAGCCGAGACCGTCGGGCTGCCCATCTCTTCGATGCGCTGGGCAAGGCCGACGTCGACCACCTCGTGGTGACCGGTGACGTCACCCACGGAGGCCGACTGCGTGACTACGAGCTCTTCCTCGAGCTGAGTCGCCCCTTCGAGCGAAGCGGTCGCCTCACCGTCGTCCCTGGCAATCACGATCGCTGTGGCGATGATGTCGCCGAGCTCATCAGTGGTGGCCGCCGAGTCTGGGTGGAGTCGCGCGACCGGTTGCACCTGGTGTGCGTCGACTCCACGGCTCCCCACAACCGCGCAGCCTTCCGTGCTCACGGTGAGGTCTGCGCCCGCACCCTCGAGCTCGTCGACCAGGCCCTCGCTCAGGCTCCCGCCGAGAGCCTCACCGCGGTGCTCCTCCATCACCACCCCGTGCCGCTCCCGGTGGAGGGCGTGGGCGAGTGGTTCGCCGAGCGCTTCGGCTGGCCCCACGCCGCCGAGCTGCCCCTCGGTCGCGACCTCCTGCGGCGAGTGCTGGGGCGCTGCGATCTCGTGCTCCACGGCCACCGTCATGTGCCCCGCGAATTCCTGGTCGACGCCCCGGGCCGGCCACTGCGGGTGTGCAACGCCGGCAGCTCCTCCGAGCTCCTCGCGCTGCGCCTCTTCGAATTCGGAGGGGCGCTGGCCGACACGTCCCAGTGGCTGGAGGTCACTCCGGCATTCCGTCCTGCCCAGCGGCCACCTCGGCTCGCCCCGCTCGTCGTCGCCTGACGCTCTCACCGGCGCAAGTACACCGCGCACGGCGTGGACCGGCACTCGAACAGCTTCTCCCAGTTGGCCAGCTCGCGCTCGACGAAGGCCTGGTGCTCGGGGCCCACCGCCAGCAGGCGAACGTGACGCTGGTCGAGCCAGGCCACGAGCTCGGGGTCCGTCGCGGGTGGCACGAGGTGCACCGGGTAGCGCAGCTCGGGCTCCCACAACAGCCCCGGAAACTCGAAGTCGACGTCGAAGGCGACCGACTCCCCGGCCTTCACCTTCGACCAGGACGAGGCGTAGTCCGTCGGCGGCCCGTCGGGCCCCAGCGCCTCCCGTCGCTCGTCGTCGGTCATCGCCCAGAAGTTCGCCCAGGGAGGTCCGTCGCCCACCAGCCCGGGCCAGGCCTGGGCGAGCTGCCAGGCGCCGGTGAGGAGCACCGAGCTCACCACCCAGGGTGTCAGGCGCGGGCCGAAGCGAGAGACCTCCGAGAGCGCGACGGCGAAGATGACCGCGGCCATGGCCAGCACGTACCGTGTCACCGCGGGGTCCGGCGACAGCAGCGTGGCAATGAGCGCCAAGACGAGCCAGGCGCTCCGCCGGCGCACCAGGCCGAGGAGCGCGGCGGGCAACGCCACGAGGAAGAGCAGCCCGAAGCCGCCCAGGCGCATGTCGAAGACCGGCTGGCTGTCGATGGCCAGCCACGAGAGCGTGACGCGCTCGAGGAGGTTGCCCTGGGCACGGGGAGTGGCCGCTCCCGCCGCGAGGAGCGCGTCGACGGAGCTCTCTCCCGGCAAGGCCCAGGGGCCGAGGTGAACCTCGACGGGCCAGACGGGGTTCCCGTGGCGGACCAGCATCACCACGTACATCTCGCCGCCGAATATCGCCACCGCGAGGAAGAAGGCCCCGAGCGCCACGCCCCGTCGAGCGGTCAAGCTTCGGAACACGGTGATGGCCGTGAGGAACGCGGTCGCCAATGGCGCCGAGGGCTTGCTCCCGAGGAAGAGGCCCAGGGCGATGCCCCCGAAGACGAGGTTCCGGGGCGTGACCGGCGAGAGCAGGAGAAAGAAGAGCGCCGCGAGCAGCGCGGTGGCCGTGCCCACGTCGACGTAGTTGGTGGGCAGTTGAAGGAAGACGCCTGGGGCCATGAGCCAGGCCGCGCCCGAGAGGAGCGCCAGCGGTCGGCTCGCGCCCAGGCGGCGAGCGATGGCCGCCGAGAGGGCCGCGCCTGCGAGGCCGAAGGGGATCTGCGCGAGATCCACCAGGCGATCGTCAGGCAACATCGCCCGCAGCCACACCATCGCCAGCTCGATGTCATGCGGGTACGTGGAGATGTACCGGACGTCCGCCGGGACCGCCGCGAAGCTGCCGGACTGGAGTACGAAGTGCACGAAGGGCAAGTGGTAGCCCAGCGAGTCCCACTGCCAGATTGGGAGAATCCGAGCGGTCACGATGGCGAGCAGCGCCACGGCTCCGACGCTCGCGAGGACGGCGAGCTCCGAGGGGGCCAGACGAGGCCGGGGCGCGGGCTCGAGCTTTCGAGTTCCGACCGCCACGGCGACCGCCGCGACCGCCAGGAGACCGAGGAGTGATGCCCGGGAGAGCACGCCGATGGCTCCCAGCCAGCCGACCGACAGGTGCACCACCCCCATGCCGATGACGACGGCGCCCGCCGTGCGCTCGGTGAGGCTGGCCCCGTTGAAGACGAGCCTGGTCAGCCGTCGAGTGACGAAGCCGAGCAACCAGACAGCGACCGGCAGCACACCCCAAGCACCGAGCATCGAGCCTCCTGGTGGATTGAGGCCGTATAGGGCGCGGCGTCACGTCGTGGTTCCGGGATCGAGCACGCCATCGAAGAGTTGCGGAGCGGTGACGTCGCCGCCGCCCGACGGGAACAGTCGCGTGACTCCGTCATCACGCAAAGGACCCGGCGAGCTCCTGATTTGGCTACCATGGCTGCATGGTTCGTGCACGCGGCGTCGCCCTCCTGAGTCTCATGGTGCTCTCGGCGCTCGCGACGAGCGGCTGCCCGAAGTGCCCAGCAGCGCAGGTCGACTGCGGCTACGGCTGTCAGTCTCTCGACTTCGATCGAACCAACTGCGGAGCCTGCGGCACCACGTGCGGCGCGACGGAGGTGTGCCAATCGGGCCACTGCGAGGCGTGCCCTGCTGGGCAACGAGCCTGCGGCAACTCTTGCAAGGACCTCACCAGTGATAGCCTGAACTGCGGCGCCTGTGGCTCCGGTTGCGGGCGCGGCACCTGCTCGGCCTCGGCCTGCGTATGCCTGGTGGGGGCGACCAACTGCGGTGGCAACCCGCCCTGCGTGGACACCGCCACCGACCTGGCGCACTGCGGGGGGTGCTCGACACCGTGCACTCGGACGAAAGGGGTCTGCACTGGCGGGAGCTGCGCGTGTCCGGCCACCCTGCCGACCTACTGCTCCTCGGACAACACCTGCGTCAACACCGAGACCGATGTCGCTCATTGCGGAAGCTGCTCGACGCCCTGCACCCGCGCCAATGGAGTTTGCACAGGCTCGCAGTGTGGTTGTCCAGCGACCAAACCAACCTATTGCGACGGGGGCGATGTCTGTACAAACCTGGGCTCAGACCCCGCCCACTGCGGGAGCTGCGAGGGCGCCTGCACCATCAGCGGGCAGCAATGCACGACGTCTCAATGCGCCTGCCCTGCGTCTCTCCCCGCCGTTTGCGGGAGCACGTGCACGTCGACCAAGACAGATTCGAAGAACTGCGGGGGGTGCGGCCATGCCTGCGCCAACGGGCAAACCTGCTCGGACAGTCTGTGCTGCGCGGCCGGGAGCGTGGCCTGCTCGGGCACCTGCTGCGTGGCTGGCGCGACCTGTGGCTGCGCTGGAGGCTCGGCCTGCCAGACCCAGCACTCCATCGGGGTCGACCCACTCGGTGGCGGCTCCCAGACGTTCTTCGACTGTAACCCGGCCATCAGCCAGGCGGCGGCGACGCAGGCCGCGGCGAGGTGGGCACCCAACGGAAGTGGAAACACGCAGATGGGTGCATCGTGCAGCTTCGTCACCGAGTGCGTGGCCCGCCCGACGGCGAATTCCTGCGGCGTCTGGTGCTACGCGGGGTCCTTCGCCGGGCGCGTGTCAATCAACACCACTTCGGAGCTCTGCCTCTGCCCAAGCACCGCCAGCCCGACCTGGCAGTGAGGGTGCCGCCCGCGCCTCTCGTGTTGCCAGGGGTCGGTTTCGCCCAGGGCCTCCCTCGGCACCCGGGGCGCTGACAGCGTCACGCTTCCGCTCCGGTCGAACCCGTGCGGCTTCTCCGAGGCGCTGGCCTGCCCTTCGCCGGTGGTCCGAGCGACCCGCGCCGGTGGTTCGCGTCCTGCAAACACATCGGGTACCCAACTGGAGGTCCCCCGTGATGTCGCCCCTTCCCCGCCTCGCTCCCTTCATGTGTGTACTGGTCGGAGTGTCCGGCTGTGGGCGTGACGAGCCCTTGCCCCCCAGCGAGACCGGGCGCTACCTGGTGGAGCTCACCGCTTCGGCGCCGTTCTCCGCGGCCGAGGGCATCGTGGCCCAGGCGGGCGGAGGGCTGAGCGAACAGAAGCGCTCGCTCCAGGCTGGGCTGCCGGGGCTGTCGGTGGTCCTCCCGCTCGACGAGCTGCCGATGCTGGTGGTGACCGTGACCGACCGCGCGACCTACGACGCCCTCGAGGCGAGCCCGCTGGTGGCCCACGTGTGGCCCGATGCGCGCTACGAGCTCACCGACGTCGAGAGCTTCGGGTGGGTGAGCCAGCCCGCGACGGTGGCGGCCGGTGTCAGCGGGAGTGGTGCGACGGTGGCGGTGCTCGACACCGGCCTCGATTACCGGAACGCCGCCTTCGGCACCTGCAGCGCCCCGGGTGTGGCGGGCTGCTCGGTGGCCTATGTGCAAGACTTCGCCGTCGACGATCGATCTCTCGACGACAACGGCCACGGCACCAACGTGGCGGGCATCGTGGTCGGCATGGCGCCAGGAGCGCGTGTCGTTGGGCTCGATGTCTTCACCGGAACCGGCGCCTACGCCTCGGACATCATCTCGGCCATCAGTTGGGTCGTGACCAACCGGGCCAGGTACAACATCGTGGCGCTCAACCTGAGCCTCGGCGGCGGCTTCTCGACGACGCCGTGCGCGACCGATGTCTTCGCTCCCGCCATCGGCACCGCGCGCGCGGCGGGCGTGCTGTCGGTGGTGGCCGCGGGAAACAACGCACAGACCACTGGGCTGTCGTCTCCAGCCTGCGTGCCCTCGGCCATCTCGGTGGGCGCGGTCTACGACACGGCGCTCGGGGGGCGCTCCTATGGTGTCTGCGCTGACGCGGTGACGGCACCTGGTCGGGTGGCCTGCTTCTCGAACTCGGCCCCCTTTCTTTCGCTGTTCGCCCCGGGCGTGCTGGTGGCGGCGGCGGGCATCACCATGACCGGCACCTCACAGGCCACCCCACACGTCGCCGGAGCCCTCGCGCTGCTGGCCTCCAAGTACCCCACCGATTCGGCGTCGCTCCGCGCCTCCCGGCTCTTGAGCGGAGCCCCGACGGTACAAGACCCTCGTAACGGCGTGGTGCGCCCTCGGCTCCAGCTCGGGGCCAACGCCGGAGCGTGCGGGCTCTCGGTGACGCCTCAGAGCGCCAGCGTGGCGGTCGGCGGCGGGCCCGTCACCTTCACCGTGACGCCCACGGCTCCCACGTGCACCTGGGCCATCACCGGAGCGCCGAGCTGGCTGCTCCCGAGCGTCGCGGCCGGCGCAGGGCCGGCGTCCTTCAAGGTGACGGTGCCAGCCAACCCCGGTGCCGCCCGTTCCGGAGTGTTCCAGGTGTCGGGCGTGCAAATCGCCATCGCGCAGGAGGCGGACACCACGCCGCCCTCCGGAACCCTGGTGCTGCCCGGGCTCATTCGCACCACGGCCGTGACCGCGACCATGACGGCGACGGACCCCTCGGGCGTCAACGGCCTGTGCGTCTCGACCTCCTCCACCTGCACCGCGTGGCGCGCGTGGACCACCACCTTGGCAGTGACGCTTCCCGCGGGCGACGGAGTGAAGACGCTCTGGGCCTGGTTTCGCGATGGCCGAGGCAACGTCAGCTCCACGCCAGTGAAGGCCACCGCGACGCTCGACTCCACGGCGCCCATCAACGGGCTCGTCACCGCGGCGGCGTCGCCCGGTGCCATTCGCCTCAGCTGGGTCGGCTTCACCGACGCGACGAGCGGCGTGGCCAAGTACCGCGTCGTTCAGTCCACGACGACGGCCGATCCGGTCGCCGGGTGCACGAGCGGCACGGTCTCCGAGGGGACCGCCTCCACCGTCAGCCTCGCGGTGCCCGGCAAGACGACCCGCCGGTATCGAGTCTGCGCCGTCGACGCCGCGGGCAACGTCTCGACCGGCACGCTGGCCCGAGCCACGACGCCCTGAGTCAGTGGCTCTCGACCAGCCGGTAGCCGAGCCGCACGGCGCCCCAGTGCACGCCGCGCACGAAGACGGGCACCGAGAGATCGACCATCGTCTCTCCGGTGTCTCGCTGGTACTTTTGAATGAGGAAGGGCGCCTCGCTCCGGGCCGCCGCCAGTCCCGTGCGGTCATTGAAGATGCGCTTGGTGCGGTTATTGACGAGATCGTTGGCCAGGTTGCCAGTCAAGGGCATCGAGTAGCGCTGGTTGTGCGTGGGCAGGTAGCCCTGTTTGTCCACCAGCACCGCGAAGACGAGGTTCGACGACTTCGCCAAGACGCTCTCTTCGATGGCCTGAACGTCGCGGTCCGAGAGTCGATCCCAGTCAGTGGTGAACTTCGGCGGGTCGGTCTTGGGCATGGGGTAGTAGAGAAAGGAGAACAGCCGCTCGACGGTGACCTCTTTGCGGCCGATCCAGCTCTCGAGCTGGTCGCCACAGCGCCGGGCGAAGTCCTGCGCCAGGGCCAGCATGTCTCGCTCCTGGCTCGTCAAGGTGTCACCCAGGAGCACCGGGTTCACCTTGGGTTGGGCCTGCGCCTGGGCTCCGGTGGGGCAGAGGACCGCTCCCCCGAGAGCCAGCACCAGCACCAGCGCCAGCCGACGACTCTCATCACGCCGCATCACGAGCCTCCCAGGCGACTCATGGCCGCCTTCATGCTCACCCGCAGGCGCTCGATGGCGTTGGCCAGCTGCCCCAGCTCATCGGTGGCCTGCGATTTCACCGAGGTGTCCAGCCCCTCGCCCAGACTGATTTGCTCCGCCGCCTCGGTGAGCGCCACCACCGGCCGCAGCGCTCGGGTCACCAAGACGAACATGAAGCCGATGGTCACCAGGGCGAACGCGCCCAAGAGCCCGGAGAGCGAGAGGGCGAGGCTCGACTTGCGAGCTTCGATGCGCACCATCGACACGCCCAGGCGAAAGGCGCCCCAGTGCTTGCCCTTCACCAGAATGGGGGCCGACACATCCCACATGGTTTCGCCGGTGTCGCGACGGTACAGCTGCATGAGGCTCGGCTCGAGGTTCTGGGCGGCCTTGAGCCCGACCGGGTCGTTGAACAGGCGCTTGGTACGATTGCCGGCCAGGTCCTTCTCGGCGTCCTCCATCGGGCGTTGGTAGATGGTGTTGTGGGTTGGGAGGTAGCCGTTCTCGTCGACCCCCACGGCGAAGACGAAGTCCTGGTCCTCGAGGATTCGATCCTGGAAGACGAGCACCGAGCGATCGGTGAGGGCGTCGTACCTGGTGTGGTACTTGGGGTTCTTGCCCCAGTCGTAGCCTTTGATCTCCACGTACCGCCGGTCGAACACGTCGGCCACGGTGGCCAGGCCGCTGTCGATGGCGTTGTCGAACATATCGCCGTACTGGCGCGCGGCGATGGTCGCTGCCAGGCGCGCCTTCTCCAGTGTGTCGGCCTCCATTTGCTGGCCCTGGCGAAGGGTCGTCACCACCGCCGCGACGGCCATGAGGGCGACCAGCAAGGCCGCCAGCGCCAGCGAGATCTTCGCGCTCAGGCTCCGGCGAATCGCATCGACGAGGGCCATCGTTTATCTCCGGGTGGGTTGCGGTGGGCTCTTCAAGGCGGCGAGGAAGGCCAGGCGCCCTTTGGGATCTTCGATCTGCGAGACAAGCTCAGCGAGCAGGGCCTCGCTGGAGGACACCGCGAAGGGCTGGCCAGGCGACACTCGCCGCGCCGCCTCGTCGACGAAGACCTTGGCCATGGGGCCTACGTGGCGGGCCAGCTCCTTGGCGCACCGGGTGAGGAACGCGAGCGACGCCGGGTCGGGGGTCGGCGCGCCCAGCGGCCGGAGGCCCGACGGCGACGACGGAATGGGGAGCGGCAGCGGTGTGGACGGCGCCGGGCCGAACGTCGGGGGCGCCGTTGGCGACGAGGACCAGGCCATCGGAGGCGCCGAGGGTGGGGAGAGCCACGGTGCGTTGGGCGTCGAGGGCACCGGGGTCCGGCCGGAGCCGCTCTCGCCGAAGCGCTTCAGCTTGTTCGCCGCCACCCGAATGGCCACCGTCGCGAAGGAGGCGTTCAGCGTGGCGTCGGCGACGATGACCAGCACGCAGGGCCCCGACTGCGGCACCACGCCCAGGTTGCGCAGCAGCACCTTGCCGTCGGCGAACCGGGCCGAGATGGACTCCCAGTCTTCGTGCTGGAGCTGAATGGAGTCGACCACCCGCGCCAGCATGCCGCTGACGTGCTCGCAGAGCTGCACGTCGTACACGGCCCGGCCGCGATGCGCGAGGAGGTGGCCCTGGTCATCGACCACCATGGCCGCGTTGACACCCACCAGCTCCATGAGGCCCTGAAGAATGGTCTCCATCTAGTCTGCGCGCTCCAGGGCCTTCTCGACTTCTCCGAGCGACCGAGCAGGCTCGATCGTTCCAGTGAGGACCAGGTGGGACCGGAGGAGAATGACCCGGGCCCGGGCCGGTCCGCTCACCGAGATTGATTTCAACGCCCCCAGCCCGAGCTGCTCGCCTGCTTGGAGCAGCGTCGAGGCCACCAACCCCGCCACCGCGGCCACCGCTTCTCCCTCGGGCTCCTGGTAGCTCTCGTGGTGGGTGCCGCTGAGATCTCCCATGACGGCGCTCGTCACGTCAGGAAGCATGGCCATCAAGTCCAGTTCAGACATCGATTGGCTCCCCCCAGGGTGTAGCGGGCATGGAGCTTGCCCTGCCTTCGAGCTGCCGGCAAGGCAGACCTGAAGGAGGCAGCGCGTCGAGCGGGTCGACCACTGGCTCGGTCAATGAGTGCCTTCCATAGAGCGGCCGTTGGCCTGCTCGTCCAGCTCGCGGAAGAGATCGAGCAGCAACCACTGAGGGTCCACCTGCACCAGGTCCGATATTTCTGCTTGTGTGACGCCTTCGCGGGTGAAGACGAACTCTCCGTTCTTCCACTGCACCAACTCTCTGAGGGTGAGGGTGATCTGCTGACGCAGCGCCTCTTGCGGTGCGACGGGAGGAAGGCCCCGCCGCTCCTGTGTCTGCCACTCGGCGGAGGTGCCAGTCGGCGAGGACGCTCCGATGAGCCACCCGTCGCGGAACCGAAGCGCCCCGACCTTCGCGCCTGCTTTCACCCTCAGCACCCCTGTGCGTCGTCCCGTGCGGAGGAACTCGAGGAGGTCGGGCAAGGAGAAGACCGCCAGGTGTCCAGAGAACACCGCCTCCTGGGTGAGGGCGGGGGTGGCCGACGTGACGGGCTCGGAGCACCACTTTTCCAGTGCCTCCTCGACCCTCGAGGTGCCGCGCGCTCCATTCACCTCGGTCAATACGAGCGCCTCCTGGCGCACGGCGGCGACCGTCGTTCGCGCGCGCCCGTTCACCGACAGCAGGCGCAACCCGGAGAGCCCGAAGGCGCGGCCGATCGCTCCGAGCTCGCCCAAGGCCGCCGCGATGCCAGGCGCCGTCGACCTCCCGGGTGTCGGGGCGCCGGAGGGGAGCTCAAGCACGCCGCCCCGCAGCCGAGCCTCCATCGCCCACCCAACCTCCGAGAGGACCTCGATGGGCCAGCGAGCGCTCATCCCCGCCTCAGGGGAAGAGTGAGCACTTCGTTTCGAGCGAGGACCAGCTGGAGCATGTGACGAGGCCTGCGCGGGAGCAGGCGTATGTGAAAAAGAGTAGGGGTGAGTGTCTGCGCTGTCAACCAGTTGCCTTCGACGCACTGCATGGTGTGGAAAGGTGTGGTGGCTCGGTGGTGCCTTGACAACGAGGCAGGTGGGAAGTCTCGTCCGGTCCCGTTGGTCCTCGAGGGGGGCTCGTACCGCATGGTCCTGTTTGTTCGTCGCTCAGTCGGCGTGGTGGTCAGTGCTTTGTTGGCCGCCGTGACGGCGTGGGCGGAGCCGCTCCGGCCGCCGGAGCTCACTCGCGCCTTCGAGCAGTTCAACGGCGCGACCGAGCGGCTGGCTCGTGCTAGGGCGGCCGCGGAGGCGTTGGCGGCCCACGAGCGCCCTCGGTCGGCCCGCGAGTGGGAGGGCCTGCCAGAGGCGTTTCAGGCTGCCACCCGGGCGATGCAGTCGGCCGAGGGTTTGGTGCTCCCCCGTGGACCGGCTGCGATTCCAGCGGAGCAGTTCAGGTCTTGCGGCTCCCGGGCCTCGGCCATCGCCAGGGCCGAGCGGGCCATCAAAGAGATTCAGGGCGTGGAGCTCAGGGTCGGAGAGCTGCGCGCCCAACTGAAGGAGCGGCGGACGGCGGGCCAGGCCGTGGAGGAGGGGTGGCGCTCGCTGATGAAGGCGCTCTCCACGCTGCCCGAGGGCTCGGGAGTCATCGACCTCTTCCCCGGCCGGTGGACTGACCTCGAGGCGCCGGTGGCCAGTGCCATTCGTGGCTACCTCGAGGGCCTGGGCCGCCTGGAAGAGCGGCTCGACCGAGGCCAGGTCGAGCTGCGCGCGCGGGCGGTGGGCCTGGGCGGAGCGATGGCCGAGGCGAAGGGCGGGCGCGACTGTGGCCTCGCCGGCCAGTGGATGGGCGCGTCGTCTCACGCGGGCACGGTCTCGGGCGCCACCCTGGAGCTCACGGTGGTCGGCTCGGGCTTCTCGGGCGTGGCCAACCTGGGGGGCGTCGTCCTGCCGGTGCGGAGCGTCTCGTTGAACGGCACGAGCCTGGTGGTGAGCCTGGGCGATGGGCGCGCGAGCCTCACGGGCACGCTCTCGGCCGATGGGCGCGCCTTCAGCGGTACGTTCTCGTCGGCCGAGGGCCCGGCGTCGTTCACGCTGCGTCGGCAAGAGGACCGGTGACCGCCTGAGGGACGCAACGCGGACCGCGGCGCATCCACTTGGCTCTCAGTGGCGCAGTGACGATTGGATTGTCGGCACATACGTGCTACTACTGGTTGGTATCACTTCGATAGGAGCCACCGTGTTCAAGCTCAAGTCGCTGCGGAAGGAAGGGGTGCCGGGGGCGCTGGAGAGGGCGGAGCGGTACCGCCTGTTGAACGAGCCGTTCCAGGCCGAGAGCATCTGCCTGGACATCCTCGAGGTGGAGTCCACCCATCAGCGGGCGCTGATTACGCTGCTCCTCGCTCGGACGGACCAGTTCCTCTTCGGCAAAGGGAGCCCCGAGGCCGCCGGGGAGGTGCTGCCGCGAATCGAGGACCCGTACCAGCGCGTCTACTACGCGGGCATCATCAGCGAACGCCGCGGCTGGGCGGCCCTGGTGCACGCGAGACCAGGCGGGGACGCCATGGCCTCCGAGTACCTCCACCGGGCCATGGAGCAGTACGCGGAGGCCGAGGTGCTGAGTCCGTCCGACAACGACGACTCACGCCTCCGGTGGAACACCTGTGCCCGCATCCTCAGCAGTACCTCGCGGCTGCGGCCAAAAGAAGGGGAGCGCGAGCAACCGCTGCTGCTCGAGTGAGCTCCGTGGGCCGCGATGCTCAGAGCCGCCCTCCTGGTGCTGTGCGCTTGCTCCGCGAGGCCGCTCTCGGGGGCCGGCGCGGCGCTCTGGCTGGGCGGCGATGTGCACCTCGGAGCTGGCGGCCGCGAGATGCTCGGGTCGCTCCCGGAGCTGACGCACGGAGAGCCGGTGGTGGTGAATCTCGAGGGCCCAGTTGGTGATGGCGCAGAGGCCTCGTCATCACGGCGGCTGGCGAACGGCCGTGGCGTGCCGGCGGCGCTCGCTCGTGCCGGTGTGCGCATCGCGGGCGTGGAGAACAACCACGCGAACGACCTCGGCGAAAGCGGTCGTCGAGAGACGCTGGCTTCGTTGACCGCCGCTGGCCTCGCGCCGGCTGGTGTCGTCCATGTCGTTCTCGGTGGCCAGCGAGTGATGGTGGTCGCGGTCGATCTCACGCCGGGTGTGCCCGAGGATCTCCCGGCGCGGCTGGCGCACCCCGCCGACGAGCTGCTCGTGGCCACGTTTCACGTCACCAGACCGGCGTCGTACCTGGCGGCGCCCGAGCTCGAGGAGGCGGTCGAGGTCGCCCTTGGCGCAGGCGCTCGAGTCATCGCTGCCCACGGCACGCACGCCGTGGCTCGGGTTGAGCGCCGCGGTTCGACCATCATCGCCTGGGGCTTGGGCAACCTCGCCTTCGACTGTCGGTGCACCGACGAAGGCGACGGGCTGCTGGTCCGCGTGGAGCTCGGGCACGACGGCGTGACGCGCGCGACCGTCGTTCCGGTGGACTCGGGTCTCCACGGANNCGTTGCGCAGGAGCCCGCTCCCACGAGCCGAGCGCCGGCGCTCCATGTCTCCGCGCGGACCAATCCGCTCTCGTCGGTGGTGGTCGCCGCCGACGCGCTTCGCTGCCTCCTCACGTGAGCGCCCGCCCGGGGCGCGTCGGCCTCATCAGGCCGCGCCGTACCATCCGTCGGGCGGCGCCTTCTTCGCCACGGGCCGCTTCAGCTTCTCCTCCAGCGACACGATGAGCTTCACGTTCTTCTTGTCGACGTCGGTGAGCAGCGCGTCGCTGTACTTCTCATCTGCTTTGTACCAGGTGACCGTCTTGAAGTGCCCCTTCACCAGCTCGGTGACGAACGGCCGCCCGTGCTTGGCGAAGACCGTGTTGCGCAGGAGCTTCAAGTCACGGCCAGATAGCCCGTCGAGGTCCGAGAGCTTGAGCAGCGTGTCGAGTCGCTCGGGGTTTTCGAGCGGAGTGAGGTCTGCCGGCCGGGGCCCTTCGCCGGCCCAGCCGCCCAGGCGCACCGACAAGAGCCTGAGCTCGACCTCGTCGTCGTCCCAGACCGTGCGCCTTTCGGTGGAGCGGGCGCGCAGCTTCTGACGGGCGGCGTTGCGCATCGACCCGAGCTGCTCCGGAGTGAGCGCGGATTCGTACTCGGCGATGACCAGCGCGTTCTGGTCGTCGAGCTCGACCTCCTTCGGGGCGAGCCCCTCGGTGCTGAGCGGCTCCCGCTCGTGGTACCACGGCACCTCGTGGAAGTAGGCCTTGAGCCACGGGCGCCGGAACACGTTCCCGCGCTTCGCGAAGATCCAGTTCCGCAGGAGCGTCAGCTCGCGCAGCGAGCGGCCGTCGAGGTCGGCCTTCTCGATGGGCCGGGAGTAGGAGAGCGGTCGCTCTTCCGCGACCGCGGCAGTCGACATGAGGAGCGCCAAGGCGATCAATCGCATCGGTGCACCCTACCGCAGTCCGAGGCTGGCCTGGACCGCGACCACGAGAGCCACGCGCGAAGAGGGCGTCAGCCTCCGTACCCCGCGGCGATGACGTTGGCCTGGACACTGTCCTCGGTCGCGTCGGACGGGTATCCGGACACGATGGCACCCTCGTAGAACGTCCCCTCGCTGAAGTTCGTGTTGGTGGCGCAACAGTCGCCCCCGCTGCCGAGGACGATGGCGCCTTGCTTCTTCATGGGGTTGTACCCATTGGGGAGCGCGCCATTCCACAGCGTCGTCAGGCTGCCCGACTGGGCGTTGCCTCCCTTGAGCGCGAGCTTCGTGGTGCCGTTGTTCTTCAGCATCGCGGTGACGTACTTGCTACTGAAGGCCCGCTGGTCGTGGTTCCACGACGAGCTGCCTCCGGGAAACAGGCCCCACTCGAGATCCGCCTGGACCCACGGGCCGGATCCCGAGCAGCCGCCGAACCAGCAACTGGTCCCGAAGTAGATGGCGTCCATCGCCCCCGCCCGGTCGGCCTTTCTCGTCGTCTCGCTGTTTCCGTAGTCGAAGCAGCACCCGGAATTGACGTGGGTGCCGCTGGTGACCATGTAGAGCCCCTCCGGCGCGCTGCCGGTCGGGACACCGGTCTTGGAGCCGTCCCGCCAGTAGCTGTTCCCGGGCTTGATGTAGAGAGAGTAGACCCGGTGGCCCCCGACGTTCAGCGACTCGGTGGTCGCGGACGCGGGCTGATCCTGGCCTCCGACTGCGCTCCCCGAGCCCTGGTACTCGAGGTGATTGCCGTGCCCCGATTGATCGTACACGAAGGTGACGACGCACTGAGTGCCGGTGCAGAACGCGTCCTGTGCAGCGGAGTCAGCGGTGCCCCCGGGGGCCAGCGTGCCGATGTCTTTCTTGGTGCCATCGGACGCGCGCCTCACTTGGTAGAGGCTTCCGCTGAACGAGGCGTACAGCGCTCGCACGGTGCTGTGCGCGGCGATGCACGGCGTGTTGCCCGACGCGTAGAGGTCGCAGGGCCGAGGGCTCGCGCCACCCCCGCCTCCCGCTCCGCCACCGGATGAGGCGCCACCGCCGCCTGCCGAGGTGCCGCCGCCTGCCGAGGTGCCGCCGCC
>PMBV01000278.1 GCA_003153055.1 Myxococcales bacterium | reverse complement strand
AACAGCTCGAAGCGATCGACCTTGCTTGGATCCGCGTCGTTGCGCCGGGAAAGCGGCGAGGTTTCGGCCGGATATTCGACCACGAAGACTGGCTTTTCGGGCGGGAGCGCCAGCTCGCCGCCGTAGTCGAAGAGCGCGCCGACGCGATGGCCGTGCGACTCGCACTTGCGCAACACCGCCGCCAGCTCGTCGCCGCGGCCGAGTACCCCCGAAGCCTCGATCCAGCCCAGCAAGGCCGCCTCGTCGTCGAGCATGGGGCGTTCCAGGCCCGCGGGTAGGATGCCGTTGCCGACTGCCAACACGATGGCCTCCTTGAGGGGAATGCGCGTGAAGGCCCCCAAGTCGACCTTGGCGCCGCCGTAGCTGATGACGGTCCCGCCACAGATCTCGCGCGCCAGCTCGGCGAAGAGCACTTCGGTCAGCGCCATCAGGTCCTCGTAGGTGGCGTAGGCCTGGTAGAGCTCGAGCATGGTGAACTCGGGATTGTGCTGACGCGAGAGGCCCTCGTTGCGGAAGTTGCGGCCGATCTCGTAGACCCGTTCGAAGCCGCCCACCACCAGCCGCTTCAAATGCAGCTCGGGGGCGATGCGCATGTTGAGATCCATGTCGAGGGCGTTGTGGTGGGTGCGGAATGGCCGGGCCGCGGCCCCACCCAAGATGCTGTGCATGGCCGGCGTCTCGACCTCGAGGAAGTCGCGCTCGTCGAGGAACCGGCGAATGAACTGCACCAGCTTCGCGCGCTTCTTGAAGGTGTCGCGCACCGAGGGGTTCGCCAGGAGATCGACGTAGCGACGGCGGTAGCGCTCCTCGACGTCGGACAGGGCCTGCTTCTCGGCCCAGGCCTTCCGCTCGGCGTCGTCGCCCTTGGCGAACTTCCCGGGAAGAGGCCTCAGCGCCTTGGTGAGCGGAAAAAAGCGCGAGCTGGCCAGCGTGAGCTCGCCCGTCTTCGACTTGAACAACGTCCCCTCGACGCCCACGAAGTCGGCCATGTCGACGAGCTTGAAGGCCTTGTAGGTCTCTTCACCGAGGACGTCTTTCTTCACCTGAACCTGGAGCGCGCCGGAGCGATCCTGCAACGTGAGGAAGGCAGACTTGCCGAAGTCCGCCACTCGGACGATCCGCCCCGCCACCTTGAAGGGCCCCGGCTTCTCGGCCTCGAGGACCTCGAGCGCCACCGGGTCGAACTTCGCGTGCAGCTCGGCGGCCAGCGCGGACGGACAAAACCCGTTTCCATAGGGGTTGACGCCGAGGTTCCGCCAGGCCTCTGCCTTGGCGACCCGCTCGTTGTAGATGCGTACTTCCACCGACTCTTCAGCCATGCGCCCGACACACCATGCCCAACGGCACCGGGCAAGCGCCATTTCATTGGGCTCGCCCTTGAGCTCGAGGCGGGGCCTAGGGAGAAGCGAGCAGCATCAACAACGCCACGAGCGCGGCGAGGAGCAGCGGAATCAGCACCTCCGCCGGCACCCGGAACGCCACCTCTTCGTCGCCGCGCTTCAAGTGAAAGCGCCGGCGCCGGCTCCTTCGGAGGATGAGCGAGGCCAGGCCATCGGGGGCCCGCTCCTTGGGGGACTGACGCAGGCTCCGCACTGCCCCGCGGTAGGCGTCGAAGCGCGCCTTGAGCGCCGCGTCGGCCTCGAGCTCGGTGGCGAAGAGGGCCTCTTCGTCTTTCGACAGCGCCTCGTCGACGGCTCCGAGGAAGAGGCGCTCAACTTCGACTGGGGACCTTTCACTTCGCACGGTTCGAGTCTCCCTGATGACGGCCGTCGACTTCAAGCCTGGCCAGGATCACCGCCAGCTTCTCTCTCGCCCGATGCAGCCGGCTCTTGACGGTACCCTCGGCGAGATCCGTCACCTCCATGATCTCTTCGTAGGTGAGCCCCTCGACGTCTCTCAGCACGACCAGCACCCGCTGGTCCTCCTCCAGCTCGGCGATGGCCCGGTGGACCCAGGCCCGGTCGCGCTCGGCCGAGAGCACCTCGTCGGGGCGAGGCGGCCCCCCCACCGACTGGGTGATCGACAGCTCGTTGACCTCGGCGTACTCGTCGCTCCGCCCGCGCCCGCGCCGAGTGAGGTACTTGATGCGGTTGAGGCAGTGGTTCTTCGCGATGCGGAACAGCCAGGTCGACAGCTTGGCGTCGGCCCGGAACCGGTCGAGGTGCTGGTGGACCGAGAGGAAGATCTCCTGCGTGAGATCGAACGCCTCCTCCGGCTCTCCCAGCATGCGCACGCAGAAGTCGTAGATGCGATCCTGGTGGCCCCGCACCAGCGCCTCGAAGGCCGCCGCGTCACCCCGCCTGAGCCGCATCACCAGGCGTCGCTCCGAGACGTCCTCGGCCACCCCGCCGTCGGCTACGAGCTCCATGACGTCACTGGGCACCTCGTCCTCCATCGGCATTCCGGCGCGATTCTTAAAGACATTGACACCCGCCGCCCAGCCCAGTTCCACCTGCCGTCGCGCGTCGTCGAACCGCTCGGATTTCAACGAGTTTTCACGACGTAGGCGCCTGACACCGGGTCCACCGAGACCTTCGGCGGGCGAAGGTGCCGACGAAACTCGAGCTCGCCCTCGTAGAGTTCCTTCCAGAAGGCCTGGTGTGGGGAGGGAGCCGCGAGTCGCTCCTCGGTCATCCTGAAGGGAAAGACATCGATGTGAATGGGCCGGCGGCGGGAGTCGAGGCTCAACAGGTACACCTCCTCGATGGGCGCGTCTTTGATGGCGATGCAACCGATGCTGGCGCAGTCGCCATGGAGGTAGATGAGGCCCCCTGGGTGCTCGCGATCGCTCCGGATGCGATCCGAGGCGTTGGGGTACGACACCTTCAGGGCCAGGTGGAAGCTCGAAGACGGGTTGAACTCGCTCAACTGGTAGAAGCCCTCGGGCACCTGGAGATCGCCCTCTCGCCGCTTGGGGCCGAGCTCACCCGACGCAGCGCAGATGGGGGCGGTCTTGATGAGCACCATCGCCTGGCACGGCTTGCTCGAGCCCCACAGCTCGAGCTCGCCCTCTTCCTTGAAGGCGCGCAGGTACACCTCGTCAAGGGGGAGCCTGAGCCCGACCTTGGCGACCAGTGCCTCGAGGTCGTCGGTGCGCTTCTCGCGGACCCGGCCGACGCGATCAGCCCCCAGGGAAGGAGTGCTCACCAGGGTCCACACCAGCAGCGCGCTCGTCATGAGGCGTTGAACGCTCGCGCGACGTGACCGGTTCCGAGGGCTCTGGCCCGAATGATGCTGTCTCATTCAGAGGCCACGCAGCCAGAGCATCGGCTGGAGTGAACGCTCGAAAGGAGCACGAAGATCATGAGCTCGACAACGCTGATTATACTCATCGTCCTGGCTGTCCTTCTGTTTGGCGGTGGCGGTGGATACTACTGGAGCAGGCGCTGATGCGTGGCCCAGCTCCATCAAGATGACGAGTCGGATCCGTCACTCTGAATGGCCTGGGTCGTTCGCAGCGCGGTGAGCAGTCCCCACGGAATTGGGCTCGAGGAATCCAATTGGTCACGAGACTGATCGTCATCGGGGGCGTCGCCGCCGGAGCCACGGCGGCGGCGAGGGCACGGCGCATCGACGAGCGCGCCGACATCACCATCATCGAACGCGGCCCCTACGTCAGCTACGCGAACTGCGGCTTGCCCTACTTCATCGCCGGGGACATCAAGCGGCGGTCCAAGCTCCTCTTGCAGACCCCGGAGGGATTCGACACCCGGTATCGGGTGAAGGCGCTCGTCGACACCGAGGCGCTGGAGCTCGACCGTTCGGTAAAGCGCGTCAGGGTGCGGGGGCCGAGGGGCGAAGCGTGGCTCCCTTACGACAGGCTCATCCTCGCGCAGGGAGGCAACCCCCTGATGCCCGCGCTGCCGGGGAGCGATGGGCCTCACGTCTTCAAGCTGTGGACTGTGCCCGACACGGACCGGCTCCAGGCCTTCATTGCCGAATTGAAGCCCAGGACCGCCGTCGTGGTCGGGGGTGGCTTCATCGGGCTCGAGATGGCGGAGGCCTTCCAGAGACGCGGGCTCGTCACCACTGTCGTCGAGTTGTTGCCGACCGTCATGGCGGTGATGGATCGCGAGTTCGGTGTGCAGCTGGGACAAGAGCTCGCCCGCGCCGGGGTGGTGGCCATCACGGGCACAGGCGTCAAGGCGGTGCACGGGGAGGATCGCACCGTGGAGCTCTCCGACGGGAGACGCGTGTCCGCGGATCTGGTGCTGTTCTCGGTGGGCGTTCGCCCCGAGCTGGCGTTGGCGAAGAGCGCAGGGCTCGAGATTGGTCCGTCGGGTGGGCTGCTCGTCGATGCGCGTCTGCAGACGTCCGACGCGGCCATCTTCGCCGCTGGCGACATGATCGAGGTCGAGCAGCAGGTGTCCGGACGTCGGGTGCGGATACCGCTCGCGGGTCCCGCCAACCGACAGGGGCGCCTCGCGGCCACGAATGCCATGGGACTCCGGGCGTCCTACGGCGGCGCCCTGGGCACGAGCGTGGTCAGGGTTTTCGACGCCACCGCGGCCATGACTGGCCTGTCCGAACGCGTCGCGCGCAAGGCTGGCTTTGACGTGGGGGTGGCTGTCATTCACAAGGGACACCACGCGGGCTACTTCCCCGGCGCCAAGGAGCTCTCGCTCAAGCTCGTCTACGACCGGAAGAACGCACGGCTGCTCGGAGCGCAGGCCTTCGGCCACGCGGGCGTGGAGAAGCGCATCGACGTCTTGGCCACGGCGCTCCACGGCGCGATGACGCTCCACGACCTGGCCGAGCTCGACCTGGCCTACGCGCCGCCCTAC
>PMBV01000261.1 GCA_003153055.1 Myxococcales bacterium | reverse complement strand
AGCTTGGCCTGCATCGCCATCGGCATCTCGCCGATCTCGTCGAGGAAGAGCGTCCCGTGCTCGGCTTGTTGCACGAGTCCAGGTTGGCGAGGTCGCGCGCCGGTGAAGGCCCCCGCTACGTGGCCAAACAACTCATTCTCGAACAGCTCAGTGGGCAGGGCACCGCAGTTGACTGCGACAAAGGAGCCGCTTCGATGCTTGCTCTCCTCGTGTACCTGCCGTGCGTAGAGCTCCTTCCCGACTCCTGTTGGGCCAATGATCAATACCTCTGCGTCGTTGAGTGCCGCAGCGGACACGTGTCTCATCGTGCGCCGATGCGCTTCCGAGCAGCCAAGGATAGGCGGCATCCCTCTTCTCCCCCTCCACCATCAGTGCCTTCGTGCTCGCTGAAACGACAACCTCTTGCCGAGGTCACACGAATCTGCGCACCGGGTTCATTTGAGTCCATCAGCCAGTCGACGAACAACACCCAGCCTAATTGGCGACGAGACGGTGGTGAGTGTTACACCATTTGCTATTCACTGGCGCCCGTTGTCAGGGATATCGGCCTTCTTGATGCTGGTCGTGGGTCCTCGGGTCCTTGATCGCCGCGTTGGTCGCGGACCCAATGCCGCGGTTGGGCAGGTGTGCTGAGTACGACTAGAAACTTCCCGGGAGCGGCCCCAGCCCCCAGCTCAGGCTCGAGACCAGCTGCCCTGCGATCTGATCCAGATGCGACGGGTCTATGGTCGCGCCGAGGCCAAGGTGCGCCCAGAGCCCGGTGGTGTCGCCCAATCGAACCTCCACGCCGATGACGAGCGGGATTCGCACGCCGACCACGTTGGCCACGGAGCCCGATGCCGACTGAGTGAAGCCCAACGCCGCGTCGAGGAACCCCCGCAGCCCGGCATTGCCGAGCCTCAGCCGCCCTCCGGCGCTTGCGTTGTCGAGGCCGGCCTGGGGCCCGAACCGTTGCCGCCATGTACCAGTGAGGATGAGATCACCGGCCTCTCCGAGTTGAACGCTCCCGCTGAACCATACGGCGAAGGCCCCACCTCGCGCTTTGGTGATGACTCCTCCGGGGAAGTTGCCCGAGACCGCGAGACCGAGGACTCCGCTGGACCCCTTCCAGGCGGAGGCATACTTCTCTTGAAGGGCGGCGTAGGTCTCAACGCCTGCGCTCTTGACGAGACAGGCTCGGTACGACGTGGTGCCGGAGCTTGAGATGGCCTCCGCGGCTTGTTCGACGCACTCGAGCTTCTTCTCACTATCGACTGGGAACAGCTCCGCGCACTTGGTCGCCGCGTCATCGCGGCAAGTGCTGGTGACTTTGGCCGTGGCGCACTGTGTGTAGGCGGAGTCCAGCAGCGGGTCGTCCATGTCCCAGAAGACGAAGCGCGCTCCGAGCGCCGCTCCCACGTCGGCCGTCGACGTGGTGGGATCCTGCGCCGCCGTGGCGACTGAGAAGGACATTCGATTGAGGAAGCGAGCCCCGTAGTCGGTGAAGTAGGCGCTCGAGTCGCCCAGCCCCAGCTTACGTCCGCTGATTTCGATGGCCGTGCCGGGTCTGAGCGAGCCGGAGGTGGTGATGATGCTCGAGAAGTCCGTCGCGATCTCCGCTGGTGTTCCGGGCGTGAGCACGACGTCAGGCTTGGCCTGCAGAACCTCTTGCGCAGGAGAGGAGGGGACCTGAGCGATCGGCAGGGTGATGCTCTGCGCGTTCGCGGCAGTGGCGAGGGAAATGGACAGGGCGACCGTTGACCAGTGGAGTGAGCGCATTTGTGTCACGCGAGCTTGATGGTGAAATGGTTCATCAGGGGCCGAAAGGAGGCCTCCGGGAGATTGCCCTTGTATGTCACCGGTGCGTGAAGCGCGGTGCCCCCGCTGGCGAATGTCAGGCTGACTTGGTAGGCGAGCGCCATGCTCGGCGGGGAGTACACCCCGATGTACCACATGAGCACGGCCGGTCCTTCTCCTGGGGGAATGTCGGCGGCTGTGAAGGAGGCTTCGACACCCGGTGGTCCCTGACCGATGACCTTCTCTGTGCCATTGCGTGCGACGATGACCTCCCAGGTGGCTCGGACTGCTGAGAGCTTGACCGAGACGGTGGCAGGTGTGTCTCGAGGCAACGTGATTGAGTCAACCATTCGGCATTTCCTTTCGAAAAGGCAGACGGTCGATGTTTGAGCAAGCCGTGGACCAGCTCCGCATGCTTGAGGAGGGGCCTCCGCAGCCTTTGTTTGGAGATCGCGCGGAGGGACTCACCTGGACGAATTTGTCCCGTATCGGACGATTTCGTCCTACCTGCCCCCCATCACTTTTCGCGCGCTACTGGGCGTCGGCTCGACAGCGATTGCGCAGCGTATCGACGCGAATTGACTCGCAGGGAGCTCGGTCGCGCGACGAGACAGCACGGCAGTAGCTCCTCAGTTCGGCGTCGATCACTGATTCACATCGAAGAGAATCGTGGCTCGCGCGAGCGCGGCACAGGTTTCGCTGGTCGGCGTCGGTGATGGACTCGCATGCGCTCGGCTCGCTCACTGCCTCGGCTCGGCATCGGTTTCGCAGGTCCGCGTCGCGAATCGACTCGCAGGGCCCAGCGTCCCGTCGGGACACAGCCCGGCAGAAGCTCCGCCGTTCGTCGTCGTGGATCGACTCGCAGAACGAGCTGTCGCGAGCAGCCCGCGCCCGGCACAGGCTTCGCTGGTCGGCGTCGGGAACCGATTCGCAACTCACAGACTCGGCCCCCAGGGCTGCCTGGAGCACGGCACTCACAGAGATGAGCAGTGCCCAGTACATCGACGGAATCAGAGGGCATGGCCGTCCCTTGCGTCAAGGCCCACGAGGTGGTCTCGGAGCGTCTCGGTACAGCCCGTCAACCGCGCGCGTGCCGAGCGATCGACGGAGCCAGGTCGCTACTTCCGGTGGGCCGTGGCCTTGAGGTACGGCTTGAAGGCGCCGTTCGAGTCGGGAGGCGCGGTGTCGAAGGCGATGGACAGCGCCCCCTTCTCGCCGAGCACGTAGGTCAGCCGGAACTGGGGCGAGCCCTTCTCAGCTTTGCTCAGGTAGGTGAACGTCTTGCCCTCGACGGTGACGTCGTACTCGATGCGGTGACCCTCGTTGTCCCAATAGGTCGCGTGGAGCTGGCCGCTGTCGTTGAAGGTGACCAGCATGTCCTCGTGGTGAGAGGCAGGGTGATCCTTCGTCTGGGGGAAGTCGGCGTGGTTCCTCCGCGTCAGCGCTCGCCCTCCCAGGTCGACGGCGAAGGTGAAGCCACCGGTCGAGCCGTCAGGCCCGGTGTCGGCGACCCATTCTCCGAGGAGCGGCTTGAAGGCGGACCAGTCGGGTTGAGTCGCCGCCGCCTGGGCCAGGGCGACGGTGGAGCACAGCACGGCGAGAACGCTCCGCTTCATGGGTGTGCACCATAGCTGAGCTCGGTGCGAGCGGTCGAAGACCGACCTGCCCTGAGTCTCGAGCTCGTCGAGGATCGGGTCTGGCGCTGCGCTGTATCCGACGCGGGGTCCTGACCGAGCGTCGCGGGTCAGATGGCCCGCCGTGGTTGGGTTCTCAGCGCCTCTCTCTTCCACGGGCAGCGACATGAGTGACCAGAAAAGCAAAAAGCCCTCGGTCTCCCGAGGGCTTGATGAGCGGGAAAAGGGATTTGAACCCTCGACCCCCGCCTTGGCAAGGCGATGCTCTACC
>PMBV01000474.1 GCA_003153055.1 Myxococcales bacterium | reverse complement strand
CGCAAGGGCGAGATCGTCACCGGCATCGCCCGCCGCCTCGAGCGAGGCAACCTCATCGTCGACCTGGGCCGCGCTGAGTCGGTGCTGCCGGTGCGCGAGCAGGTGCCCCGCGAGGTCTACCGCCCGGGCGACCGGGTGCAGGCCTTCGTCCTCGACGTGCTCCGCGAGTCCAAGGGGCCGCAGATCATCCTCTCCCGTGGCTCGGTCAACCTCCTCACCAAGCTCTTCGAGATGGAGGTGCCCGAGATCGCCGAGGGCATCGTCGTCATCGAGGCCGCCGCTCGTGAGCCGGGGCGGCGCTCGAAGATCGCCGTATCGAGCCGCGACGGCGATGTCGACCCCGTGGGCGCCTGCGTCGGCATCAAGGGCAGCCGGGTGCAGGCCGTGGTGCAGGAACTCCGCGGCGAGAAGATCGACATCGTGGAGTTCGACGAAGACCCAGCTCGCTTCGTGTGCGCGGCCCTCGCTCCGGCCGAGGTCAGCCGGGTCATCATCGACGAGGCCAACCACGCCATGGAGATCATCGTGCCCGATGACCAGCTCTCCCTGGCCATCGGCCGCTCGGGCCAGAACGTGCGCCTCGCCGCTCAGCTGACCGGGTGGAAGCTCGACATCAACTCCGAGAGCCGGGTCAAGGAGATGCGCGAATTCGCCGAGCGGTCCCTGGGTTCGCTCCCCGGGGTCAACGAGGTGCTCATCGAGACCCTCTATGCTCACGGGTTCCGCATGGCCCGTGACATCGCCGAGGCCAACCCCGAGGTGCTCATTCAGGTGCCTGGGCTCGACCCCGACCGGATCGCCGAGATGCAGGAGAAGGCCAAGGCCCAGATGGGCACCGACGCCGAGGCCCTCGACAAGCTCGAGCGGGAGCGCCAGCAGCGCCGCCTCGAGGAGGAGCGCAAGCACCCCGACGAACTCAGCCAGGACGAACGGCTGGCCCGCGTCCGCGGCATCGGCACGACCAACGTCGACTCCTTCAAGCAGTCTGGTTACGGGACCGTCGAGGAAATCGTCAAAGAGACCGACCTCACCCGTCTGGGCAACGTGGCCGGCATTGGAATCAAGAAGGCTCGGCAGATCAAGGCCGCCGCCGAGCACTACCTGCAAGAAGAGACCAGGCGTCGGGCCGAGCTCGACGCCCTGAAGAAGGCCCCTCCGCAGCCGGCGCTGTAAGGGCCGAACAGAGTCAACGAGTGGAAAACACGAAACAAATGACCAAGGAAGAGGAGCCTGGGCCCAATCGAACGTGCCTGGGGTGTGGAAAGAAGCAGTTGAAGTCGCTGCTCCATCGCCTGGTGCTCAACGAGCTGCACCAGCCGGTGCTCGACCGGACGCAGGCCGCCCCTGGCAGGGGGGCGTACCTCTGCGGACCTGGCTGTCTCAAGGCAGCCGTGAAGCGCAAGGCCTTTCATCGGGCCTTTCAGAAGGCCTTCCAGCGGGCCCAGTCCCTCGCGCTGGATGTGACGACCTTGGAGGCGGACCTGCAGACGAAGCGCTGAGCGCCAAGAACTTCAAGTCCCCAGCCCACCGGAACGAGGCGTTCCGGGTCCGATCTCGTCACACGGCCGCCACCCGCCCCGTTTTGANNAAGAAGCGCGTTCATGAAATCGCCAAAGAGCTCAAGGACAACCACTCCATCGAGCTCGACAACAAGGCCATGGTCGACGAGCTCAAAGCGCTCGGCTACGACGTGAAGAGCCATTCGTCTTCTCTGGAAGACGACCAGGCCGTCGCCGCGGTTCAGCGGATCGTCGAGAAGCGCAAGCCCAAGGCCGCCCCCGCGCCCGTCGCCGCCAAGGGCTTCGTGGTGCGCCGCAAGGTGGGCGAGGCCGTGCAGTCGACCATGGTGGCTGCGCCGCACCTCCCGCATCACCCCATCGAGACTCCGCCGCCAGCCGTTGTCGCTGCCGTCGAGCCGCCCGCGGTGGTCGCCGTCGCCGTCGAGGAGCCAGCTCCCGCCGTCGCGTCGCCAGCCACTGTCGAGGTCGCTGCCCCCCTTCACATGCCCGCTGCGTCCGAGAGCTCTCCACCCGTCGAACCGCCCGCTGCCGTCGTCTCGGCGCCTCCCTCTGCGACCGTCGCGGCCGTAGTGGAGCCCACTCCTGCTCCTGCGGTCGTCGAGGCTGTCGCTCCGGCGGTCGTCGAGACCGCTGCGCCCGAGCCCGCGCCCCAGGCGGCGGTCGCTCCGGCGACGGCGCAGGTGCCCGCCTCGGCTTCGGCGATCTCGGCGAGCCCCGATGGCGGCGCGTCGGTGTCCGTGAACGCCCCGGCGCGCGTGCCGCCGATGACGAATCAATCGGCCCGCCCGCCCATGTCGAACCAATCACGGCCCCCCATGTCGAATCAGTCACGGCCCCCCATGTCGAACCAGTCGCGCCCCCCGATGTCCTCGAGCCAATCGCGGCCCCCCATGCAGGGTGGTCAGTCGAGGCCCCAGGGCGGCCCGATGTCGCGCAACATGTCGCCTCAGGGGCAGGGCCAGCGCGGCCCGACCGGCCCTGGTGGGCCTCGGGGTCCGATGGTTCCCCGGCCGTCATCGGCGTCGCCTCGGCCCGGCGTGCAGCTGCGGCCGGCCGGCGCCACGGCCACCGGCCCTGCCGTTCCCGCGGCAGCCGGCGCCGCCGCGGTTCCTGGCGCTCCAGCCCGCCCGCTGATGCCCACGGCTACCCAAGCCGTGGTGGTGAGCCGCCCGCTCATTCCCATCAAGCGCGTCACCCCGAGCCAGCCGGGCAGCCGCTATCCCATGGCTCCGGGCCGTAAGGCCATCGGGGCGGTGCGCGAGTTCAAGGTCGTCCCCAACCAGTTCGGTGGCGGCCAGAAGGACTTCGTCGACGTCTCCCGCGCCAAGGAGAAGGAGCGCCGGGGCGCCGGTGGCGTCCGCCGCGACAAGGAAAAGGAGACCACCAGCACCACCGACATTCGTGAGCTCATCTTCGGGCGGGTGGCCATTCCGGTGCGGGGCAAGAAGAAGAAGCCCACCAAGAAGGGCCAGAAGACCCTCATCACCGAGATGGCCGGCGAGAAGAAGGTCATCAAGGTGCAGGAGGGCATCACCATCTCCGAGCTCTCCCAGCGCATGGGCGTCAAGACGACCGACATCATCAAGAAGCTGATGGCCGGCGGAAAGATGGTGACGGCCAACCAGATGATCGACGTCGACACGGCCACCATCACCGCCACCGACTATGGCTGGGTGGTGAAGAAGGTGGGCATGGAGGTCGAGGACTTCCTCCCCAAGATCGAAGAGAAGCCCGAGAACTTCGTCAGCCGCCCACCGGTGGTGACGGTCATGGGCCACGTCGACCA
>PMBV01000298.1 GCA_003153055.1 Myxococcales bacterium | reverse complement strand
CCCCAGATGTGGAGGTGTGGGTTGTCGAAGGCCCGGAGGATTCGCCGGGTCATCGCGTCTTCGTCTTGGCCGTGGCGCTGGTGAACGGAGCCGATGACGACGTCGAGCTGCTCGAGGATCTCGTCGGGGTAGTCGAGGGAGCCGTCCTCGAGGATGTCGCTCTCGACGCCCTTGAGGAGCGTGAGGGTCGAGAGCGTCTCGTTGAGTCGATCGATGGCCTCCCACTGGGCCTTGAGGCGCTCGATGGTGAGGCCACCAGCGTACCCCGCGGAGCGCGAGTGCTCGGTGACGGTGAGGTAGCGGAAACCCAGCGCCTGGGCCTTCGTCGCCATGGCCCCGAGCTCGCTGCGGCCGTCGCTCCAGGTGGAATGGGCGTGCACGTTGCCCAGGAGGTCTTCGCGGGTGATGAGGGCCTGAGGCAGGGTGTGGGCGAGGGCCGCTTCGATCTCTCCCCAGTCTTCCCTCATTTCGGGGGGCACCGGCTGCATGCCCAAGAGCTGGTAGATCTCGGCCTCGGTCTTGATGGGCAGCTTGGCCTCGGCCTCTTCGTGGCGGGCGGCGCCCTTCTTGTGCTCCTGGCCCGAGGCGCCCATGCGATGCACGCCCCACTCCGAGATGGTGAGGCCCCGCTCCAGCGCGAGGCTGCGCAGCTTGATGTGGTGGGCCTTGCTGCCGGTGAAGTGGTGGAGCGCAGAGGCAAAGTCTTCGTCGGGCAGCACGCGCAAGTCCACCTGCAAGTCTGTCTCCTTGAGCCTGATGGAGGACTTCGACTCACCCGAGCCGAGCACCTCGGCCATGAGGGGGAAGCGGTGGAGGTGGTCGAACACCGGCTCGGCGTGCTCCGCGCTGGCGATGATGTCGACGTCGGCCACGGTCTCTCGCCCCCGACGCACCGAGCCGCCGAGGGAGGCACGGAGAACCCCGGGGGCGCTCCGTACCCACTCAAGGAGCGCGTCGGCCTGAGGGAGCACGTCACCCAGGCGGCGCCGGCTCCCGGCCGACTGCTGGCGGCGGGCGAGGGCCAAGCTGGCGAGCAGCTTCTCTTCGGTCTTCACTCCAAAGCCCTTGAGGTCGCGCACTCGGCCCTCGCGGCACGCCCCCTCGAGCTCGTCGATGCTTCCCACGCCCAGCTCGGTGAAGAGCGCCTTGGCCTTCTTGGGGCCGAGATCCTGCACGGTGAGGAGATCCAAGATGCGCGGGGGGTACTGGGCCTTCAGCTCCTCGAGGGCGGGCATCTTGCCGGTGGTGACCAGCTCGGTGATTTTCCCTGCAATCGACTCGCCGATGCCCGGCAGTGAGGTCAGGCGCCGCTGGGCGACCAGCTCGGCGAGGTCGTCGCCCAGCCCCGCCATTCGCTCCGAGGCGACGTCATAGGCGCGGGTCTTGAATGCGTTCTCCCCCTTGAGCTGAAGGTACAGGCTCAGCTCTCTCAGGGCCTTGGCAACCATGGCCTTGTCCACCGGCGTCATGGTCAATTCATACTCGTGTCGAGGGGCTGACGCAGCAAGTGCGAGCGCGGCGCGCCGATGCCTCAGCGCGCACCTCGGCGCGGAGACGGTGAGGTTTTCCTCAGGGAGGCGGGACCTGGCAGTAGCCGGCGCCCGCCAGCCACTGAAGCAGATTGAGCCACAGCCGTGGGGCCTGGGAGTCGGCGGGCCATTGCTGACTGTAGGCGATCCACTCGTCGCCCCACGCGAACACCCGGCCTTGCCCGTTGAGCGCCGCGCGGCCGACGTCGTGCGCGCCTGGGGTCGGCTCCCAGGCCAGCACCGTCCCGCCGCTCTGGACGTCGTAGCCGTTGGCGAATTGGATCGAGGTGATGCCCGCGGAGATCGGGTGCGCGGCCCAGTGGGTCACCGCGGCGGAGGCCAGGATGCTGGCGGACCCGTAGGTGAGCGCCAGCGGGGAGAGCAGGCTGTTGACGTTGACCACCTCGGTCGAGTCCGCGTAGCCGGTCAGCGTCACCAGCCCGCCGCCCGCCTGCACCCACCGGGTGAGCGCATCGACCTCGGTTCCAGAGAAGGTCCGACCGATGCCGTGCCCTTTGCCTGACGTCCCCAGCGTGCCGACCCGAACGTCCTCGACGATGATGACTTTGAATGGGGCGAGGAGGGCGGCCGTCAATGGTTGAGCTCCGAGCGCTGTCGGAGTGAGGGGCGTTCGGCTCGGAAGCCAATCGGCTGCCACGTCGCCGAGCCCCCACACTCCAGGGAAGCCGAGCGTGGCGATCTTCAGGCAGTCACATACGCCGTCGCCGCCCAGGTCGACGTCATCCACGATGCCGTTTCCGTCGTTGTCAATGCCGTCGCACACCTCTGGCGAGCCACTGTTGTGCGTGTTGCCGCCTCCACCCGCGGCAGTGCCTCCACCCGCGGGGCCTCCACCAACCCACGCCTTGCCGCCACCAGCCGAGCCCGAGCCCCCTCCTGGTCCGCCGGTGTTGCCCAATTCACCGCACACGCACGCCGACAGCGAGAAGGAAAGACCCACGGCAACGACGAGGTGGAGGCCCGATCGAGCTCGGCGAACCGAGCCCCGACGACGATGAAAACGACTCAAGACGAAGACCTCGATGCCGCCACGATGGGGGAACCGGTTGCCCGGTGGCGAACGATACTACTGGATTTGTCCGGTGCGGATCGATCGCGCTCGATGCACACCTCGGCCGTGGATGTCTTGTGATGTGGGATTGCTCCGCATGTGGCCGCCAGAGGAGACCTGCACTGGGCGGACGGTGCGGGGGTGAGTTGCTCGACCGACGCCAACTGCCTCGCCACCGCCGCTCGCGTCAGTGGGGCATGCGTCGCCAAGGCCCCCGACCCGGCGGGTACGCCAATGGCACTGGCGTTTGCACGGGCCTCGACGCGGCAGCCATCTGTCGCTCAGTGGCTTGTGCCGCATCCTCCACACGTGTGTCCCGGCAGGCGGGCACCTCGCTCCCCGCCGACTGAACGTCGCCGGCGTGCAGGGGGGACGCATGGGGGACCTCCGCCTCGGCCTTCGGGTGGAAGCGTCCTCCCATGCGAGGAAGCCCATCGTCGACGTCAGCGGACCTCGTCGCCACCAAAATTGACCCTAGAATCGGTTTTCCGTGCTCTATTTGCCAAAGGCGCATCGCGACCTGGGGCGCCCAGACTGCCGTTCGGGAGGGACAATGCGCATGAGTGACCGTGGTGCGATCCAATCTGGAAGGACCCCTTGCAGGAGCGGCCGCGGCTGGCGCGCCCTCGTCCTTCCGTGTCTGCTCGCGGGAGGGACCTGGTCCTGTTCGGGCTCCGCCTTGAAGCAGCCCTCCCAGCCCGCGCAGCCCTCTCAGCCCGCGCAGCCCTCGCCGGAGGAGCTGGCTTCCCAGCTCGGTCAGCTCACCACGCCGCGCGGTCTCACCAACGGCGCCGCCGCGGCGCTGACCGAGGAGCCGGTCGGAGGCGTCGCGCCCACGACTGAGCTTCCGACGGAGGGCACGGTGAACGGGCGTCCGGTGCGGACCTCGGTCACGCTCACCCGGTACGCCGTCGCCGCCAAGTACGACACGCAGGTGCTCCTCAACCCGTCGACCGACGTCATCTACCCCGGCTCTGTCCTGGTGGGGAGCTCCATCGAAGACGGCTCCTACCGCGAGGTCCTGCGGGGCGAGAAGGCCGACATCACCGTCTCGTACGGCGGCCTCAACGGCGTCGTCGACACTGGTGGGGGGCCAGGGATCGTCTCTGGGACCATCCATCCGACCCTCTCATCGTTCCGGGCGCTCCACAATCAGGTGATGAGCCAGACGCTGAGGAACGGCGTCAGTTCGAACTACACGCTGCAGTCGACTGATGCCTCGACCTCCGACTCCTTCGACGTGCACCTCGCCGCCGGGGTCTCCTATGCGTCTCCGGTCGTCTCCGCGAGCCTCAAGGGGAACTTCGACTACTCGAAGGCAACGACGAAGAACAAGTACATGATCCGGTTCGCCCAGACCTTCTACACGGTCGACGTCGATCAGGGCGGCTCCTTCCTGTACCGATCCGCCGAGCTCCCCGACTTCGAAGGTGTCAGGCCGGTCTACGTGTCTTCCGTGGCCTACGGACGCCTCGCGTTCATCACGCTGGAGTCCACCGAGAGCAAGGAGGCCATCACGGCGGGGATCAGCGCCATCTTGGAGACGCCGGCGCTGGCGCTGGCCGTCGACGCCTCGGCGAGCACCGCCGTCAAGGCCGTGCAGAACGCCACCAACCTCGCCATCACCGTCATCGGCGCGGACAAGGTGGTGACCACGCTGGCCGGCTTCAAGGACTTCCTCGAGAAGGGGGGCTTTTCGTCCACCAACACCGGGCAGGTCGTCGCCTACAAGCTGCGCTTCGTCGACGACAACTCCATCGCCAACGTCGTCTACAACGGCGAGTACAGGCTCCGGTCGGTGTCGCAGACCACCGGCGCCTGGGACGTCACCGTGCAGGCCGACGGAGTCCTCTTCGCCGACACCGACGGCTCGAGGCAGGCGAACAAGGTCGACCTCATGGGCAGCCTGGTTCTGGACTACGGGAGCGACGCGCACACACTCTGGCAGCGCCCGCGCTCCGACCTCGGCATCTACCCTGACGACGCGACCGACTACACCGACCTCACCGGGGAGACCTCGGCGGTGCGGTTCGCGGCCTCCACCTTGGGCGACTCGCTCCGGTTCAGGACCGTCGACGTCTACGACTACAACCCCTCGGACAAGTCGGTCCTCTACGGGCCCGCCGACGAGACCTTCACCATCGAGCGCGCCCAGAACGACGCCAACCACCTGGTGGTCACCGCCAATCGCGCCGACGGGCAGGTGAACAGGTACGTGAAGCTCCGCGTGAAGGTGACGGCCTCGCCCGTCTACTGAGCCCGGCGGGGCTCTAGTGCGCCCACTGCCAGACAAATCTTTGACCCGAATCACGCCGGGGAGAAGTCCCATCTTCATGGCCCGAACGCATTTGGGATTTGCCGCGCTGATGCCCGCTGCAGAACGGCTCTCCCTTCAAGTAGACGGAGAGAACATGAATCGCCTGCTTCGCCTCTCCCTCGCCGCGGCGCTGCTGCTCGGCATCGCCTGCTCACCCGGTGTGGCATCCAAGGTGGGGGATGCCGGCGGCGGTTCTTCCGGCGGCGGGTCCGGCGGCCATTCCGGCGGCAACTCCGGCGGCAACTCCGGTGGGTCTGGCGGCGGTTCAGGCGGCGGTTCAAGCGACACAGTCGACGAGGATCCGACGCCCTCCGGGGCTGCCTTCCGATCTCCCTACGCGGTCGCCTACTCCGACAACTCAGCGCTTATCGCCGTCACCGATATGACCGCCGGCGAGCTCGTCGTCCTCGATGCCAAGGCCGGCACGTCGCTGCGCGCCGTGAAATTGGCCGGCAAGCCCAAGGGGCTCGCGTGGTCGGGTGCCGGGCTCGTCATGGTGGCTGAGTACGGCGCGGGGACCGTCGCCGAGGTTGACACCACCGCGGGCACGGTCGTCAGGCGCCTGGACGTGGGCCCCAAGTCGACCGATGTCGCCGTGACTGCCGACCGGGCGCGGGTGCTCGTCACCGAGTTCGGCCTCAATCAAGTTCTCATTCTGGACAGCGCGACCGGGAAGCCGCAGGCCACCGTGTCGGTCGCCCCGTATCCCTACGCCATTGCCCTCGCACCCGGCGGAAACACGGCCGTGGTGAGCCACCTGATCGCCTCCGGCGATGCCACCCACGCCGACGCCGCGGCCTCGCTCAGCCTCCTGGACGTCACCAGCGCCAAAGTCACCGCCACCATCCGGCTCCCGTTTGGATCCTCAGGGGTGCGCGGCGTGCGCTGCTCGCCGG
>PMBV01000169.1 GCA_003153055.1 Myxococcales bacterium | reverse complement strand
CTCGAAGGACCGGTTCGTCAAGAACAACAAGTGCAAGGTCCCTTCCAGCGTGCCCGAGGCCACCAGCAGCACGCATGTCATCTACGACTACGAGTGCCCGAGCAATTACCCGGTGAAGTGGGCAACCCACAACGGCGGGCACACCGACCTGCCGAACGACCCCGGTCAGAATAGGTCGTGGGACATCGACGTGACCTGGAAGTTCATCACCCAGTTCTAGTTTGGCCTCGGAAGCGGCGGGCCCCCGTCAGGGCACCACCGCATAGACGGCCGACTCGATGCCGGGGAAGCCACTGTCCTCGGGTGGCTCCTGAGATTCATCGCTGGGACCACGGTACATGCGCACCGCGACGAGCTTCTTCTCCGGGTACACGACGAGGTATTGACCGAGGTACCCTTGGGCTTCGTAGCCAGGCGACTCGGTGCTCGGCGCCGGAACGAAGCCGCGACGCATGACCTCATTCCGATAGCGTTGGAGCCCCGCTTCGCCCAGCGCGCCAATCAACGCCTGACCGGCCTCGGCTTCGCCGCGCACCACCTTGCCCTTGAGCGGCTCGAGCTTGGCGATCAGCTCGGGGTCCACGTTACCCGCGCGCATGGCGGCGAGCGACGCATCGTCGACGAGGGGCTCGCCAACGAGCAGCCACCACAAAAACCCATACTTCGTCATCATTGTGGTGCTGGGCTGGGTCGAGAGCTCGACCCACTTCGCCGAGAGCAACTGCTTCCCATTCCACTTCCCCTGCTGCAGCATCAACTGACCCAACTTCGCCAGGTCCTTCGGCTCGATCTGCAATCCAGACATGCCATGGGCATTGCCCGCTCCGTCGAGACTCCAGGTAGTGGTGGTGATGCCCATGGGAGTGAAGAGGCGCTTCTTGAGATACAGGTCGAGACGTTGGCCGCTGGCCTTCTTCACGAGCGCGGCGAGCAAGTTGAGCGCCTTGTTGTTGTAGTTCCACCGCTCGCCAGGAGCGTTGTCGAGCTCGGCGGCCAAGGCCAACTGCACGAAGTCACGGCTGGCGTAAATCTCCTTGGTGTTGGGCGCCGACTGCAAGCCCGAGGTATGGGTGAGCAAGTGGCGAACGGTGACGAGCTGCTTCTTCCCTTGCTTCCACTCGGGAAAGAAGTCGGCCACTGGCTGGTCGAGACTGGTGAGCTTCCCCTCGTCGAGCAGCAGCCCAATCGCCAACCCGACGATTGATTTGGTCGCGCTCATGGCTTCGATGGGACCCCGGGGCTTGCCGTAGTACTCCTCGGCGACCACCTTGCCGTCGACCATCACCACCAGCGCGTCGGAGCTCGCCGCGCGCCCCGCCTGCACCAACTTCGCCAAGGCCTTCTCATCGACGGCAGGGCCGGCATACCCGGCCCCCGCCACCAGCACCACGGAGCACCACATCGCGCGCATCGTCACTTCTCCTCGAACGTCGGGTTGACAGGAACCTTGGGGAGCGCAGGAGCCAGGGGCACCGACCGCGGCACTGCCTCGACCTTCACATCGTCGACCCAGAGCTGCCCGGGGCCTTGAATGCCGGCGCCGAACTCCACCTCGGCAGCGTCGTCGGGCACCTCGAAGACCAGCTCGTAGCGCCCCCAATCGGCCGTCGGAGCGAGGACCGTCGAGGCCGCCGACAACCCCGGCCCGTCGTCGGGCGAGTCGCTGCCTTGGGCGCGCCCCCAGAAGTCGCCCCGTGCGGTGACCTGCGAGGTCTTGATGAACGCCGCGATGCGCACCCTCTTCCCTCGCCAGGGCTTCGCGTCGAAGGACTGCATCGCCACACCGTAGCCGTGGGGGCTGCTCACCGTGGGCGTGAGCGCCAGCGCCTTCAGGCCACCGTGGACGGGCGCGGTGACCTGCTCCATGGAGTACTCCGCCCTGGCGCCGCCCGAGAGGAACCACGGCACAACGGCTGCCTGCTCGAGGTCGAGGTTCTCGGGCGCGGCCGGGCCCTCGAGGAGGTTGAGGGTCGCCAGCACCGAGGCGTCGACGCGCTCGAGCTTTACGTCATCGAGCCAGGCGCTGCCCGAGCCCTGCAACGTGAGGCCGTAGTTGAGCCGCACCGACTCCTTCGGGGCGTCGAGGACGATTTCCAGCCGCGTCCACTCGGTGTCGCCGCGCAGCGCCCGGTTCTGCATGTTGTCGAAGGCCAGCACCCGGTGCTCGCCGCTGATTCGCAACCACAGGGCCGACCAGCCGGTGACGCCTCGGGTGCGCACCCAGCCTGACAGCCGCACGCGGCCACCGGCGAGCTCGCTGGCATCGAGGCGCTGGGCGAGCATCACCGCGCCGTCCGCCGACGCCTCGACCGAGAAGAGCCGAGCGCTCGCCTGACCCCCGTGCCGGACGGTGCGATCGACCTCGGCGCGGTACCGCTCGACTTCAGGGCCGCCCAGCCGCCACCCCGATGGCACACCGCCGAGCGCCAGTGACGAGAACAGCGCGGTCAGCAAGAGGACAGGTCGCATCACAGCTCCTCGATTCCGTAGCGGGTGTGCGCGTGGGGCGGGTACGAGACGAACAACCCTCGTCGCTGCGCGCGGTGCATGCAGTCGGCTTGCGTCGGGCCGTTGGCGCAGATGACACCCCGGCTGGAGACGGTCGCGCCCTCGAGCTCGATGGGGGCGGTCGACCTCGGGGGAACGGCGCGCCAGACGAAGAGCCCGGCGAGCCCCGCGGCCAATGCGAGGCCTACCACCACCGAACGCCGTCGGTAGAGTGGCGTCACTCGCACCGGTGCCGATGCGGCGTTGGCGACGTCGCGGAAGAGCACCTCGAGCGCGGCCTCGGCTTGCAGGCGGCGCGCACACGCGGGGCAGGCGCTCACATGCTGGGCGAGCGCGCGCGTGCCTTCGGGGTCCATGGTGCCGAGGGCAAAGGCCTCGAGCTGTTCGGCGGAGAGGTGCGTCATGGTTGCTCCAGGACGAGTCGGAGGCGCTTGCGCACCTCGGTGAGAATCTGGCGAACCCGCTGAAGCGAGAGCCCAACTTCGAGGGCGATCTCGGCTTGTGGGCGGCCAGGGTCGCGGTACACCAGCTCGAAGACGCGGCGATTGATGACGGACTCCCGCTCGAGCGCGGCGAGCACCCGGGCCACGTTCTGCCGTTCACTGAGCTGCGCTTCGGCACGAGGGAGCACGGACACTTCGGGCAAGGACTCGAGCGATGTCACGGGGCCCAAGCGCGTGCGGCGGAGCTCGGCGAGGCCCAGATAGCGGGCCTGAGTCAGGGCCAGCCCGGGCAGCTCGAGCCGATCGATCGCCCCGCTGACGTGCTGCTCGTAGAGCTTGAGCCACACTTCTTGGTTGAGCTCGGTGACCCGTTCGTAGGGGAGGCCCATGGCCAGCAGGCAGAGCGTGACCTTGTGGGCATGGCGGGCGATGTGCCCGCTCCACTCCACCGAGGTGAGCACGGGCGCTTGCCGGGACGTGCCCGGGTCATCGGGGAGGGGCTTCACCACGGCGAGTGTGGACACGTCGGCCATCTTCGGGCGACAGGAATGCACGGCCTCGCGCGGCATATCGCCGGGGCACTCCGATTTCGTCGCCCGAGGACGCTTCCTCCCGCGGCGCCGAGGGACCGCTCCTCGCCCTACGGGGCCCAGCTCGCCGAGGGCAGCTTCCTTCGTAGGCCCACCGCCACCAGCGACACGAGCACCCACGGAGCGAGGTGGAACACCAGGAGGTGCGCGAGCGTCCCGTTGGGGCAGTGCAGGTGCAGCGTCAGGAGCCCGCCAGCGCCCGCCGCCAGCCCTGCCACCAGGGTGCGCACCGCGTCTGGCGCGAACCGCGACAGCACCCAGAGCGAGACGCCGGCTGGCACCACCGAGGCGGTGAGCTCACTGAGGCCGCAGCCGACCCCGCCGAAAAAGGGCGTCCCCGGGTCGAACCCGCTGGCACCCCACAGCATCACCAGCACGGTCGCGACAAACACCCCGAGCGACAGCACCCGCAGCGGTCGTCCTCCGGGGCGCACGGCAGCCACCGCGCCGCCCAGCGCCATCAACCCAAGCCCCGCGGCGCCGAGGCCGCGCAGCACGGGCCCGGTGTGCTGCACGAGGTTGAAGGCGAAGAGGGTGCTCCAGCCCAGGCCGCAGAGCGCGTTGACCGCAACGAGCGCCACCGCGTCGACCCACCAAGGCCGGGCCTTCGGAGCACGCTCGAGCTCGGCCAGGGCGGCGCGGCGAATGGCCTCCAGCGATTCGTCGTTCATGGCTCCCACACTCCCTTGAGAAGCCCTCGCAGGGCCTCGTAGCCGCGGTGGGCGCGAACCTTCACCGCTGACTCGGTGAGGCCAACGACCTGGGCCACCTCCGCGAACGACAGGCCCTCGAAGCGGTGGAGCACGATGGCCTCTCGCTGCGCCGCCGGGAGCTGGGCCAGGGCCTTCTGGACCTGCCGCTCGAGGCCGGGGTCCTTCAGCGCGACCGGCTCGGCCTCTTGCTCGGGCACCGTCCCGTCATCGGTCAGCGCCTCCGACTTGCCCCGACGGTGGGCGTCCCTCGCGGCGTTGGTGGCGATGGCATACAGCCAAGGCTTGAAGCGAGCCCCGCGAGAGAAGCGGCCCCGGGCCCGAACCACCGAGAGAAAGGTGGCCTGCAACAGGTCATCGGCGTGCGCGCTGTCTCCGCCCGCCATCCGCCGCAGGTACGAGCGCACCAGCGGCGCATACCGACTGAAGAGCGCGTCGAACGCCTGCGCGTCACCTTCTCGGAATGCGTCCATGAGCTCCTCGTCGGTCATGTTCCTCTCGAGGGTCTTGGACCAATCCCCTGGGAGTATGGCTGGTACGCACACGAGGAGCACCCGGTTTCAGCCTCGTCACTGTTTGCCGACAGGGGAGCAGCTGAGCGGCGCGACGCTCCGGGTGGCGAGGGGGGCGGTATCGCGGCTCTTCGGGAGCGCGCACAGGTTGGTCGAGCCGACGCAGCTCACGACAGAGAGAAGGCCAAAGAGGAGAATCCGTCCGCGCATCATCGAAGCTCCAGAGAGGGTCAGGTGCCTGAGAAGTGCCTCACGCCACGTGGCTACGCTGCACATCGATGGCGAGTTACAGGCGTTCGGGCCCCTTTCCGTGCCTTTGGCGGGAGCAGGCCGCTATCGTGCGCCCTCCATGAGTGCACCTGAGACCTCAGCAGCCGTGGGCCCACCGGAGGGGCTCCCCGAGAACGCTTTCCGTGAGCTGGCCCCGGAAGAGACTTTCCAGCCGGCCATCCCCGCGAGCGCGTCGCCACCCGAGGTCACGGTGCGGTCCATCGTGCAGGGCGTGCTCTGGTCGGCGGTGTTCTCGGCGGCGGCGACGTACATCGTGCTGAAGCTCGGGCAGGGCATCGAGTCGGCGATTCCCATCTCGATTCTCGCGGTCGGGCTCTCGACGATGCTCGTGAAGTTCGCCGCGCGGAGGCCGTCGACGCTGCTGGAGAACGTCAACGTGCTCGCCATCGGCGCGACCTCGGGCATCGTGGCCGGTGGCTCGGTCTTCACCATGCCGGCCATCTTCATCTTGGGCCTCGAGGCGCGGTCCTCACCCTGGCAAATCTTCCTGGTGCCGCTGCTCGGCGCGACGTTGGGCGTGTTCCTCCTCGCGCCGTTTCGCCGGTACTTCACCCATGAGCTCCACGGGAAGCTGCCCTTCCCAGAGGCCCGAGCCACCACCGAGATTCTCGTCGCGGGCAACAAGGGCGGAGAGAGCGCGGTGGTGCTCGGCTGGTCGGCGGGGCTGGCGGCGGTGTTCGACTTCCTCGGGCCGTCGCTCAAGGCGTGGTCGGACACGTTCTCCACCGCGGCCATCGGAGCGCTCCACGGCTTCACCGAGAAGACCAAGGCGGTGTTTGCGATGAACACCACCGCGGCCATCTTCGGCCTCGGGTACATCATGGGCGTCGAATACGCCTCCATCATTCTCGCGGGCTCGTTCATCTCTTACTTCGTGCTGGTGCCGCTCATCGCTTGGCTCGGGCCGCACATCGTCGACGTGGTGCCACCGGGCACCCGGCTCATCTCGGAGATGCCGGCGGAGGACCTCTTCTTCACCTACGCCCGCCCCATCGGCATCGGCGGCATCTTCGCCGCGGGGCTCATCTCCATTCTCAAGATGTCACCGGTCATCGGGCAAGCTGCCAAGCTCGCGGTCACCGAAGTCGTTCGCCTGGCGAGGGGCGGCGTGCAGGCCAGCAGCGAGCGCACCGACCGGGCCCTGCCGATGTCTACCGTGCTCCTCGGCATCGGAGGCACCGCGCTCGTCATCTTCCTCTACTTCCGCCTCTCGGTCCTCGCTCAGGAGCCCGAGGCGACGAGCCTGGCGCTGCTCTCCACCGGGCTCACCCTGGGCGTGTCGTTCCTGTTCGCCGCGGTGTCTGCCTGGGCCATCGCGATGATTTCCATCACCCCCATCTCGGGCATGACGCTGACGACGCTCATCATCACCGCGGTGGCGCTGTCGGCGATGGGGCTCAAGGGCGAGGCGGGGATGCTCCAGACGCTCCTCATCGGAGGCGTCGTGTGTACTGCGCTGTCCATGTCGGGCTCGCTCGTGACTCAGTACAAGATTGGGTATTGGCTCGGCGCCACGCCGCGCCGCATCGAAATCGGCAACTTGCTGGGCTCGGTGGTCGCGTCGGCGGCGACGACGCTCGTCATCTACCTCATGGCGAAGGTGTATGGCTTCTCCCCGGGGCCGCACCACCCGAACCCCATGCCCGCGCCCCAACCCAACGCCATGGCCGCGGTGCTCACCGGAGTGATGGGCTCGGGCGGCGCGCCGTGGTTCCTCTACTGCATCGGTGGAGTCTTCGCCGTCGCGGCGGAGCTGAGCGGCGTGTCTGGCCTGGCGCTGGCGCTCGGCATGTACCTCCCGATGGACCTGAACTCTCCCTTGGTCGTCGGCGCCGTGGTGGCCTGGTTGGTGAAGCGCTCCTCGAAGGACGAGAAGGTGTCTGGCGCTCGCCACGAGCGGGGCACGCTCATCGCCTCGGGCTTCATCGCCGGCGGAGCGCTGGTGGGCGTGCTGGCGGCGGTCCTCAAGTACCTCGAGGACCTCACCGGTCGGGTGCTGGTGCCAGACCTCACCAAGGTCCCCGGGGTCGGCGGGCTGCTGGCGACCTGGGGGAACTGGACGGGGCTGTTGGCTTTCGGAGGGCTGAGCCTGTTCGTCTACGTGGCGAGCAAGCGGGCTGCCGTGGAGCCCGAGGAGGATTGACCCCGATGGACGCCGTGGGCGCTGACAACGAAGCGGCCTTGAGGGTGGGCGGCTTTCTGGGGCGTGGGGTCTCGGGCGAGCACACCAGCCCCTCGACTTCAGGCCCGCCGTCGGACGAGGGGCCCGGGGCTCCATCGACATCTGAGACAGGACACAGGTGGGCATGGGTCCCCGAGCGCGTCATCACGGTGTACAAATCTGTCATCCGTGATGACAGGGCTGGGGAGTGACCCGGCCTCGAGGACGACCCCTCGAATGGTACCATTGGTGACATTGCTGGAGACCCTCGCCCACCTGGCCCCATGGTCGAGGGGCTGGTCGGGCTCGCCCATGAGAACGGGCAACCCTCCTGCCTTCCCCCATCAAGGCGCTTCTCGACCGCCACCTCTTGCGCTCACCTCGAGGGCCGAGAAGCCACCGAGTGGACTGCCATCAGCCCTTCCCCAAGAGCTCGTTCACCTTGGCCATCACCTCGAAGGCATCGGCGACATACACCACGTCTGCCTTTCCCCGAGCCCAGCCGCACGCCGGGTCCTTGTTGATGGCCCTCCGCTCGCCGATGAAGCGCCAGCCCACGGCGTGCGGTTCCTCGCCATGGCAACACGTCGAGAGGCCCTTGCGGTGTCTCGGGCTGGATCCGGTCTGCCCCACCTGATTCATGTGAGTCATGAAAGACAGCACCTCGCGGCCCTCACCACTGAGGTCGACCAGCGACTTGCTCCCTCCCAGCGAGGCCTTGGACCGCTCGAGGAACCCGAGAATCAACTGCTCGGCGTCCTTCACGTGGGCCTGACCGTCACCCTGCTTCTTGGTCCACCCGGCGCCAGCGACGAGGAGCAGCTCGGCATCAGGGCGAATCGTCTGGGCGCTGGCGGTCGCGGCGAGCACGCCCTCCACGCGGGTGCGCTTGCTCCCTTCCGTCAGTGACACGGCCAGGCACTCCACCGGCGCCGTCCCCACAGCTCCTGACCACCCATCGAATACACCCGCGTCAATGAGCAGACACCACGGGCGCAGCGTGCGCGACATCGTGGCCTGGAGCCGCTGCCGGTAGTACCACCGCTTGATGTGCACCTTCTCGCCGTCGACCCCGAAGGCCGCCACGTGGGTCTCGATGCGCCCGCCGACGCGCACGGCCACTCCAGGCATGGACCTCGAGAGCCGCGTGGTCGCGGGAGCCACCACGATGGTCGCACCGGACTTCCGCACCAGCGCCTCGGCCGCGGCGGCATCGCTCGCGTACCGTGGCACGTCGAAGTCCGTCCCCACCACGCCGAGGAACGTCGCGCCGCAGCCAGCGACCGAGTCGGCCGCGGCCTGCACGGTCTCACCCCAGAGGCCGACCGTCAGCGTCGCCCCACCGAGGCTCTTGGTCAGCGACACCGCCGCGCCGAGGGCCTGCCGCGAAACCGGCGAGAGCGCACCATTCGCGTCCGTATGGCTCAGAAACAGTACCTTTTCCATGGGTCAGCCCCTTATCCAGTCGACGAGCTCGCGGGCGATTTCGTCGGCGTTGGCGTCCTTCACGATGCGCGTCTCCCGTCGCTGCGTGGGCAGCTCGACCTCGGCGAACTCCACGCCGCCAGTGCCCAGCTTCACCGGCTTCGCCTTCTGCAGCGCGGGCAAGATGTTTCGCATGTTCTGCATTCCCAGTTGAGGGTTGCTCGACGGCTCGGGCAAGTGCCCAGTGGCCCACGCCACCACCATCGGAGGCCCGGCGCAGACCGAGGCGAGGTACTGCCCGCCCTCCACCCGCTCGAGCACTCGCAGCGAGCCGTCGGGCTGCACCTTCAGCTCGTCGACCGCGAGGAACTGGTCGGTGACCTCCAGTCGTTCTCCGACCATCTGCATCGTCACGCTCGCATCCCGCGAGGCCGACGCGCAGCCGCCGAACAACAGGAGCCGGGAGCGGTCCAACCCGGAAATTCCGTGGATCGCCCCGGCCAGCGCCTCAGCGACCTCCCACGCATCAGTGAAGCCCCGGGCCGGCCCGTCGAGTGCGACCAGCTCGAAGGGCACCTTCTGCGCCACCGACATCATCAACTGCTGCAGCTTGGCCTTGGGCGCGAGGCTCACCAGCCAGACCTTGCTCCCGGGCACCTGCTTGGCGAGGTTCGCCGCCTCGTTGAGGGCATGGCCAGCCCACGGGTCGAGCACCGCCGGCAGCATGAGCTCGTTCTTCAGCGAGGGGCCATCGGGCCCCATCACCGGCTCCAATGTCTGGAGCGGGTCCGGCACCAGGCTGCCGCACACCACCAGATGAAAGCCTGTACTCATGAATCAACCCTCCCAATGCTTCGTGGTTCGTCAGTTCTCGACCGAGTGCAGCCCACCAGCGCCGGCCCTCAGCTCGATGTTGCCTCGCTCGAGGCCGCCCGCGCGCCCCGTGCAACTCCAGACGCACGCTCCACAGTGCACGCACTTCTCGCGGTCGAACCGTGGCACTCCCGGCGCGGGAGAGATGGCCTGGCCGGAGCACACCTCGATGCACACCTTGGCCCCACAGGCGTCGCACAGCGCCGGGTCGACGAAGACGACGTGGTTGGCATAACCACCGGGCGCCTGCACCTTCCCGCCCATCAGGAGCGCGTCCTGGTGCGAGACGAGGAGCTTCCCGTCGAAGGGAATCGCCGGCCAGCCCGCCCGGTCCATCACCGCGTCGTGGAGCGGCTCGCCCTTCTCGGCGCAGGCCTTCTTGATGGCCTCGAGCTCGGCGGGAGCAATGCGCCCGCGGTAGTACGCCTCGAGTGAGGGCGGGGGCGAGACCGGGCGAGAGCCGCCTGGCAGATTCAACGCGCCGCTGGTGAGGCCGGTCAGCCCCATGCCGAGGAGCCCGGGAATCAACCCCGCCTGGAAGCCATCGCGGGCCTTCTCGGCGACCCAACTCTCTTCGTCGAGCCAGCTCCCACGGCGGCGGCGGACGTAGGCCTTCTCGAGGTTCTCTCGGGTGAAGGGCTGGCCCGACGCGAGCAGCTCGAGCACCCCCTCGCCGAGGTGCACGCCCGAGGTCCACGCTTCGTCGACGCCCGAGCCGGTGAGCACGTTGGTGCTCCCCGAGCCCTCGCCGATGCGGGCGTAGCCGTCGCCCACCAGGTGGGGCTCTCCGCGGCGGCCCGATTCCTGGAGCGTCTTCGCACCCCAGGAGCGCATCGTCCCGCCCTGGAGCCCCGGCCAGAGGTAGGGGTGCATCATCCAGTGCTGGAGGTAGCGGTAGCTCGTGCGGATGGGGCTGTGCTGCCACGACGGCACGAAGATGCCCACCGAGGCCGAGCGGTCAGCGTAGACATATAGGAAGCCGAATATCTCCGGCTCTGGGTAGCCGAAGGTGTGAATGACGGTGCCTGGCTGGAGCGGCGAGTCCTTGGTCAGCTCCACCACCATCTTCATGCCCACCGCCCAGTCGCGCTGGTGGTGCCCCTCGGGGAGCCCGAAGCGCTCGTCGAGGCGTCGCCCCACCGGCCCCACCGGCCCGTCGCCCACCACCGTCAACGCCGCGCGAATGTCCATGCCTGGGCTGAAGTTCGCGTCTGGGTGGCCCGCCGCGTCGGTGCCCTGGTCGACGAGGCGGACGCCGACGACCTTGTCCTGCTCCACCAACGGTTCGCTCACCGGCATGCCCGGCCAGATTTGCACAGCGCCCGTGGCCATCAACTGAGAGGCGACCCACTGATTGAACTGTCCAATGGACAGCAAGAGCCCCTCTTCCTTCCTCAGGAACGGAGGGATGTAGGGCAGCTCGAGCCCGTGGTTGCGAAAGGGCAACACCCGGCGGCTGGCGCGCACCAGGGCGTCGGCGGCGCGCACGGCCACCGACCGCCGGCTCGCCTTGCCGGGGTCCAACAGGTAGACGAGCTTCTCGCTCTTCACGTCGTGAGCCAGGGGAATGCTCGACGGCTCCAGCTGAGGAAACGTGGCGCGAATGCCCCGGGCCTTCGTGGCCACGCCCGAGACACCGAAGCCGACGTCTTCGCCGCGCTCGTAGCAGACGACCTGCAGCGGCAGTCCCGGCGAGGCTTGGCTGGCGATGGTAGGCGTGCCGTCGGGGTTCTGCCCCAGCCCCTGGGAAAGCGTGGTGAGGAACCCACCCATGGCCGGGCCGAAGCCGACACAGGCGATGTCCACCGTCATCGTTGGTCGCGAGCTGGTCACGTCGTCCATCGGCTGAAGGTCCTCACGACAGCGGGTAGTCCAGCGCCTCGGGAATCATCACCTGGGTGAGCGCATGGGCCGCCCGGTCCTTGGCGAGCCGCGAGCCGCTCAGACACCCGTCGAGCTTCCCCCGGAGCCGCACGAAGCCCTCGAGGCCGCTGAGCTTCACGCAGGGGCCGGCCTTGGGGGCGTGGGTGCCGTCGCTCTCCACCACGTCGCCGAGGCCCCGCGCGCAGGCCGCGAAGCCTGGCATCAGGCTCTCGAGGGCGTCGACGGAGTCGCTCGGGCACGCTTCGCAGCCAGCGCCCCAGGTCGGGTGCCAGTTGTAGCCGTGCACCAGCTCGGCGCAGATGCGGCCCACCTCGCCCGCGGCGCGCGCGGCCTGCACATGGCAGAGGTCGCTGAAGAAGGCGACGGTGCCCGGGAGACTCTCGGCGAGGGCTGGGTTCTCCTGGCCCTTCTCTTCCAACACAAGGAGGTCGAGTATTTGCAGCCGCGACGCGACCAGCCAGCACAGCGCATCGGCGAGGGGGAACGTCACGCCCTGGCGGCGCTCGTGGTACAGGGCCTTGCCAAGCGCGTCCTTCGTCGCGAGCAGGTGGCGGGTGGTCCACAGCCACAGCTCGATGGCCGAGCCGAGTGCGCAGGCGCCGGTCCCAGGGTGACGGTCGGCGGCGCTCCGCAGCTCGACCACCCACTGCTCGAGCTGGGCGAGGAAGACGTCGCTGGTCATGGTGGCGGTGAGCTGGCGCCGCTGCACCGCCTCGGGCCCCTCGTAGGTGGCCTCGAGCTGGGCATCCATCCACTTCTGGCCGAGGAAGCCCGGGCAGTCCTCGGTGATGCCGTAGCCACCCATCAAGCTGACGGCCTCCCGCATCATGTTGGCGCCATGGCCGGTGTTCCACAGCTTGGTCGCCGGGCAGAGCACGTTGGCCAGCGCGTCCTTCACGACGAATTGCACCAGCGGGTCAGCCTCGAGCGCCTGGAGCCGCGCCTCGTCTCGCTCCCCGGCCGGCTTCCCGGCGAGCTTGACGTACTCGATGGCCAGGGGCTCCAGCTCCTTGAGCGCCTTGTACTGGGCGCGGCCGCTGGTCACCTTGCGCTCCTTGAACAGCGCTTCTTTGCGGCGCTCGAGTTGCTCGAACTCGTCGAACAGCCTCGCGGCGGTGAAGCCCATGGAGGCCGCCGCTTCTCCCGTCGCCCAGATGTCGACCAGGCGGTGGAGCACGTCTTCCCGCTGCTGGAGCCCGAGGTCGAAGCGAGGCGTGCCGGGTGTGCCCATCTCTCCGCCGCGAAACCGGCCTCGACCGTAGCGAATGACGGGCTCCACCGCCGAGAGGAGCTTGGCGGCCGTCATCAGGCCCACTGTCACCCGCGTGCGGCGAAACACCGCGGCGATGACTTCGCTGTGATCGGAGTTGGGAATGATGACGCCGTCTTTCACGGTGTAGCCACCGACGATGCGGCTGGCCGGCACGGTGAGGCTGAAGATGGGGTCATTCGTCGAGCTGAGCTGGTGCACCAGCTTCTTCGTCGGGACGCCCCGGTCGAAGGTGCCCACGTCGCCTTCCTCGAGAATCACCATGCAACTGCCCTTGATGCGTGGGTCCGACGAGGCGACGGCCGCGGTGACGAAGTTCGCGAAGCCCATGTTGGTAATGAAGCGCCCGCGCTTCTCGACCTTGAGCATCGGCTCTTTCCCCGGCTCCCAGGCGACCACGGCCAAGGTGCCCGAGAGCGTGTTGGTGTCGACGCCGACGTAGGGCAAGGGCTCGGTGAGCGCGAAGGCCCCGCGCCAGGCTTTTCGCTCCTCCCCCGGCTTGAGCGGCATGGTGCGCGCGGCGTACAGCGCCTTCTGCTCGGGCGTGCCACGCTCGTGGATCGGCGCCAACGCCAGGTGCCCGGCCATGCCTCCGGTCGCCGCTCCGCCGTCCACCCACGCCATCTCGAAGGCCGCCAGGGCCAGGGCCAAGTTCTTGGGACCTTCCACGAGCCCGCCGTGCTCGGGGTCGGCGCCCAGGGAGGTGAGCCCGGCCTCGTCGAACACCGAGAGCAGCCGGCTCTTCTCTTCGGTCCACTCGTGCGAGTGACGCGCCCCCGCGGCGACCAGGCGGGCGACGGGCCCACGCGCCGCTGACCTCGCCGACTGCACCAGCATCTGGAGGTCGAAGCGGTCGGCGTAGCGCCACATCACCTGCCGCACCTCGTCTCCCGGCAATGTGCCCAGCGTGGGTGCAGCGCTTCCGGACGTGGTCTTCACCAATGTGCCCATTGAGCCCCTCCTGAGCGGAGCGCAGGGCGTAGCACAGACATTTACTGTCCTACTGCGTTAATTATTATAGATTTGTTTGCCTACTTGTACCAAAGAGAGACCTTGCGCGGTTCTGGCTCGCCGACCCAGGTGTCCGATGATGTGGATCAGCCGGACCGAGTTGATCGCCACGGGTCCTTCCGACGACCGACGCGCTGCGGCGTCACGAGGTCAGCGCGCGCGCCAGCACCCGCACGGCTTCTCTCGCCTGCCGTGCAGGAACTCCTCCGTAGCCCAGCACCAGGCCCTGACGTCGGGCGCGACCGAGCCAGGTCTCCGAGAGGGGCATGGCGCGAAGGCCCAGCGCTCCTGCTCGCACGGCCACGTCTCTGTCTCGTTTCACGCCCGGAAGTGCGACGACCAGGTGCATCCCCGCCTGGTCACCGAGGATTTCGCAGTCGGGCCCGAGCTCGGCCTTGAGCGCCGTGACGAGCGCCGTGCGCCGCTCCCGGTAGAGCACCCGCATTCGCCTGAGGTGTCTGGCGTAGTGCCCCTCGGTGATGAAGTCCGCCAGCACGGCCTGAGGGACGCTCGCGGGGAAGATGTCCATGGTGTCTCGCACCTGCCGGAAGGGCTCCACGAGGTCGGGCGGGAGCACCAGGTAGCCCAGCCTCAGCGAAGGGAAGAGCACCTTGCTCAAGGTTCCCAGGTAGATGACCCGCTGAGCGCGATCGAGCCCCTGGAGCGCCGCGATGGGGAGGCTCTCGTAGCGGTACTCACTGTCGTAGTCGTCCTCGATGATCCACGCGCCGCTTCGCCGCGCCCACGCCAGCAATTGCATCCTCCGGGCGGCACTCAGCGTCATGCCCAGCGGGAACTGGTGCGACGGCGTGACGTAGACTGCTCGGGCGCGAGGGCACCTGGCTTCACCGCTGGCGACGTCCAGCCCTTCGGCGTCCACCGGCACCGGTACCAGCCGCGCGCCGGCCAGCCGAAACGCGTTCCTCGCGCCTGCGTAGCCAGGCTCCTCCATCCACACCGGCGCGCCTGGCTCGAGCAACACGCGTGCGCAGAGGTCCAGCCCCTGCTGGGAGCCGCTCACCACCATGATGTGCTCGGGCTCACAGCGCACGCCACGGGAGATGCGCAGCGAGTGGGCCAGGGCTTCCCGCAGCGGACGGTGGCCGAGGGCGTCTCCGTAGGCCAGGAGCGAACGCGTGGGGTTCCTCGCGTACCGGGCGCAGAGGCTCGCCCACACTCGGAAGGGGAACTGCTCCAGCGCCGGCTGACTCATTCGGAAGGGGCCCGTCCCCTGGGTCCAGGGCTCGGGGCTCGTGCCTTCCAACGTGGGCCGCCGTGCCACCCGCCTCGCGCCCGACTTCGCCTCCGGGAGCGGCTGACCCGCTCGGGTGGAGAGCGCCTCCTCGGGGAGCCGGCGCGTGGCGAAGGTACCGGAGCCGCGGCTCGTCTCCACATAGCCCTCGGCGACGAGCTGCTCGAAGGCGGTGACGACGACGATTCGCGACACTCGGAGCTCGGCAGCCAGCGTGCGACTGGAGGGCAGCGGCTGACCGGCGCGAATCCGTTGCTCGATGATGGCGCCGCGATACGCCTCGTAGACCTGCTGCCCCAGAGGCACGGGCGACCGTCGATCCACCGCGAGAATGGGCACCAGCCCGCGCACCGGGGTTCTCATGGCCAAAACATAGTGGACCTATCGATGCGCGCGGAACCGGCCATTGTGAGATCCACTCTGAGCGAGGACAACAAGGCTTCAGAAGGAGCGTGACGGCATGGAGCAGGTGATGACGAGCGAAGCGGAAATCGAAGCGCCGGCCACCCTCGGTCTCTGGCATGGGGTGGCGCTGTACGCGGGCTCGGTGCTGGGCACCGGAGTGCTCGTGTTACCGTCCATCGCCGCCGAGACCGCCGGCCCAGGTTCGCTCATCGCGTGGCTCTTTTTGGTGATGCTCTCCGCTCCCATGGCCCTGACCTACGCGGCCCTGTGCGTCCAACGGCCCGACTCGGGCGGCTTCTCCGACACCATCGCCCGCGCCTTCGGCCGACGCTGGGGCGCGGTGGCGGGCTGGCTCTTCGTCGCGCAGGTCCCCACCGGGACGCTCGTCGCCGCGCTCATCGCCGGGCAGTACGGGGCCAGCGCACTCGGCGGCGGAGACGGGTTGGCCCGGCTCTTGGGCGCCGGCATGGTGCTCCTGGCCTACGCGCTGAACTTCGGGGGCTTGAGACTGAGCGCCACCGCGCAGGTGGTCACGCTCTCGGCCATCCTCCTCGGGCTGTTGGCCATCGTCGCGGGCGCGCTGCCACGGGTGGAGTCGGCCGCGTTCACGCCCATGCTCCCACATGGAGCCGGCGCGGTGGGCGTCGCCGCGGTGCAGTTGTTCTGGGCCTTCGTCGGGTGGGAGGCCATCACGCCACTCGCGAAGGACTTCAAGCGCCCCAGGGACATCTGGTGGGCCAGCGCCCTGGCCGTCGTGCTCGTCGGCGTCGTCTCCCTGGCGCTCGCGGTGGCGACCATCGGCTGCCGCGCCTATGGACCCGCGCTGGGTGGGCAGGCTCCGCTGGCGTTCTTGGCCGGGGGCGCGTTCGGCGCCAATGACTCGCGCATCGTGGGCTTGGGCGGATTCTTGCTCTGCTTCATTCCCCTCAATGGGTACGTGGCTGGCACCAGTCGGCTCGTCGCGTCGCTGGCCCAGCGCGGTGAGCTCCCTCGCTGGCTGGGCCGGAGCTCGTCCTCTGGTGTGCCACGGCCGGCGCTCCTTGCGCTCGGCGGAGCGTGCGCGGTGGCCATCTGCGTCTCCCTCGTCACCCCGGTGGGCATGGCCGACCTCTTGCCGTATTCCACATCTTCGTTCTTGGCCACGTATGTACTGTCCATGGCCGCGGCGGTGAGGCTGCTGCGCGCGAAGATGAGGCTCCTCGCGGCCGTCGCGCTCTTGGCCTGCATGGGCGTGCTGCTGTTCGTGGGCCCGCTCCTTGGCTGGATTGGGGGCGTCACTGTGGCGTGTCTGGTGTACCAACGGTTCGCACAGTGAGGGATGGGGCCAACTGTCAGGAATGGAAGCTGCTCTTCCATTGGGCCCTTACCCCCGCGAGTCACGGACCTGGGTCATCGGGGCCTCCCGGACCAGCGTCACGTGCCCCTCGGCCCGTCGGTCGAGTGGTGCAGAGGCAGGATCGACACTTCTCACGTCCTCACCCCGCCTTCGGGTCGAGGGGCTGGTCTGACCGCCTCGGTGCCCAGGGACCGGGCCAGACCCTCGCACCTCAGGGCAACGGCCACTCGTACCGTCCTGCCCGCTCGCACGGAGCACGGAGCACGGGGACGGAGCACGGGG
>PMBV01000080.1 GCA_003153055.1 Myxococcales bacterium | reverse complement strand
GCCGCGAAGCGGCTTCGTTCAACGCGGCCTGAAGGGCCTCCCGGTACGCCCCGACGAAGGCCTCGAACCGTGCTGGAGCGAGCCTGGGCCGATAGGCGCTGAGCAGGCCGCCACGGGCGAAGTCCACCAGGCCGCCCACGTCGGCGTGCCGTTGAGGGTAGAGCCAGGCCCCTGCCCGTACCGCGACGAAGCCCAGAGCATCGAGCGCGCGCGCGTAGAACTCCGGTGGCTGCACCGGGCTCTCGTACACGTAGCCCTCCAGCTCACCTTTGAACTCCGGTGACTCGGCCACGGCCTGACAGCAGCGGGAAAACGGGGCGTCGACGTTGTACGGCATCTGCACCGCGAGCTGGCCCGAGGGACCCAGGCGCCGGGCGAGGGCGGCGAGCACCGAAGCGTGATCCGCCACCCAGTTGAGCGCCGAGTTGCTGAGGATGACGTCGAACGGGCCGTCGGGCAGCCCGTCGGGCACCGTGCCCTGGTGGAACGTGACGCCTCCTTCAGCTCGCGCCTGGGCCAGCATCGCGCTCGAGGCGTCCACGCCGATGGTGTGCTGGGCTCCGAGCGCGCGGTGCGCCTCGTGGGTCAGCTCGCCCGTGCCGCACCCCGCGTCCAGGACCAGTCTGGGGCTCGGAGACCGCTCCACCATCGCCAGGAGGTCGAAGAAGGGCCGCCGCCGCGCGTCGCGGAAGTTGCCGTAGTCCCCTGGGCTCCAGGCCTCCGTGGGCACCGTCGTCACTTCTTTGTCAGGCGATCGACCAGCGCGACATAGGCGCTGATGGCCTGCTCCTTCGCGGTGCCTTTCCGCTTGGCCCAGGCGTCGAACTTCGCCCGGCCCTTGAAGTCCAACATGCCCGGGCGCGAGCCACTCACATCGCCCACGCTGGCCTGCTTGAAGAGGCCGTACAGCTCGAGGAGCTGGTCGTTGGACGGCGTGGCGGACAATTGCTTCACGCGCTTCTGGGCGTCTTCGAAGGCCTCGGTCGGAGTCATGGGTCAGAGAGGGTAGCGCTGTGAGGACCCGCCGGCCATGGTAGACCGCTCAAGGGAGGACCTGTGGCCAACCAAGCTTCCTTTGTCGAGCACGTGGTCGATCTGCTGTCTCCCCTGGGGCCGGTGGAGGTGCGCAAGCTCTTCGGTGGCCACGGGCTCTACCGGCGAGGCCTGATGTTTGGCTTGCTCGACGACGACGAGGTGTTCTTCAAGACCGATGACGAGAACCGCCCTCGCTTCGTCTCGGCTGGTTGTCGAATGTGGCAGTACCCAGGCGCGGATCAGACCAGCTACTACCGGCCTCCTGACGAAGCCCACGAAGACCCTGAAGCGATGCTGCCGTGGGCCACGCTCGGCCTCGAGGCATCCCTCCGCCTCAAGGCCGCGAAGGATGCCGCGGCGAAGGCCAAGGCCACGCGGGCGGCCGAGCGTGAGGCCAAGAAGGCGAAGACCTCGAAGGCATCACCGGCACCCACGCGCAAGGCGGCTCGTCGCAAGGGCGCCCGTGGTCGGCGCTGAGCTCACCCGACCGCGGGTTCAGCCCACAGCGGGCTGTCGGCCCGCACCGCCGCCACCGCCCGAGGGATGATCTCCAGCGCCAGGTCGATCTCCTGAGGCGTGGTCTGCTTCCCGAGGCTGAAGCGAACCGAGGCGTGGGCCAGCTCCGGCGGGAGCCCCATGGCGAGGAGCACGTGGGGCGGCTCGTTGGTCGTCGTGGCACAGGCGGCTCCCGTCGAGGCGTAGACGCCCAGGCGATCGAGGGCTACCACCAGCCCCTTTCCTGGCACTCGGTCGAAGGCGATGTTCGTCGTGTTGGGGACCCGTGGCGCCCCTCGACCGTTTACCTGGGTGCCCACGACGGCCTCGAGAATGCCTCCCTCGAGCCGGTCACGCAGCGCGGCCAGGTCGAGCTCGCCATGGCGCGCGAGCCACGCCTGAACCACTTGACAAGCCGCTCCCAGCCCGACGATGCCGGCGAGGTTCTCGGTGCCCGCCCGGTGGCCGCGCTCCTGACCGCCTCCGAGGATGAGCGAGCGGAGCGGCGTGCCACCCCTCAGGTAGAGCGCCCCGACACCTTGCGGACCGTTCATCTTGTGCGCCGACAGGGTGAGCAGGTCGCACTTCATTCGGTTGACGTCGAGGGGCACCCGGCCGACCGCCTGCACCGCGTCGGTGTGAAACCAGACATCGGCCTCGGCGGCGATGCGGCCGACCTCCTCCACCGGCTGGAGAACGCCGGTCTCGTTGTTCGCGGCCATCACCGAGATGAGACGCGTCTTGGGCCGGAGGGCGCGCCGCACCGCCGATGGATCCACTCGGCCATCGCGATCGACCGGCAGCACCGTCACCGTGGCGCCTTGGGCCTCCAACCTCCGGCATGGGTGGAGCACCGCGTGGTGCTCGACCGCGGTGGTGATGACATGGTCGCCAGGCGTCACCAGACCAAAGAGCGCGAAGTTGTCGCTCTCGGTGCCGCCGCTGGTGAAGAGGATCTCCGACGGCGCCGCGCCGAGGAGCTTGGCCACCGAGCCTCGGGCCGTCTCCAGGGCCACCCGGGCCTGTTGCCCGCGCCCGTGCAGCGAAGACGGGTTGCCGTGGGCCTCGACGAAGAAGGGCTGCATCGCCGCCAGAATCTCCGGGAGCAGCGGGCTCGAGGCGTTGTTGTCGAGATAGGCGGTGCGCATGCTCCGCCCCACTAGCCAGCGGAGGCCGCCACTGGAGCGGGCGCCACGGCCTCGAGGGTCGGCTTGCTGACCAGCCGCTTGTGGTTGAGGGCTTCGGCGCCGCGGCGAATGCCGATGAGCTCGGCTACCACCGAGATGGCGATCTCCTCGGGCGTCGTGGCGCCGATCTCCAGCCCGATGGGGGCGTGCACGAGGCCCAGCTTGGCGGCCGGCACGCCCTCCTTCTCGAGCTCGCGTCGCAGCGTCAGCACCTTGCGCTTCGAGCCCACCATGCCGATGTAGCGCGCCGACGTGTCGAGGGCCCAGCGGAGCACCTGCAGGTCGTTGCGATGGCCGCGGGTGACGATGACGATGAACGCGTGTGGCTGAGGCGCGATGCGGGAGAACACCGTGTCCATCGGGTCGGCGTGCACCTCACGGGCCTCGGGGAAGCGCTCGGCGTTGGCGAACTCGTCTCGGTCGTCGACCACCACCACGTCGAAGCCCGCCAGGCGCGCTGCCTTGTAGACGTTGAGGCCCACGTGGCCGCAGCCGAAGACGTAGACCAGCGGAGTCGGGAGCAGCGGCTCGACGAAGATCTCCAGCGAGCCACCACAGACGAGCCCGGTGTCGAAGTTGGGGTTCTCCTTGAGGTCGAAAGACAGGGTGCGTGGCTTGCCCTCGGCCATCACCGCCCGCGCCACCTGGCACACGTCGGCCTCCACACAGCCGCCACCCACCGTGCCCATGACGATGCCCGTCTCACCCACCAGCATCTTGGCTGACTCGACCGACGGGGCCGAGCCGCGAACACTCACGATCGTCGCCAGCGCGGCCCGACGGCCCTCGCGGCGGTACCTCACGATGGCCTCGTAGATGTCTTCCATGTGGAGCCTCCTCGGGGCCCACGAGAAGCAAGGCGAGCGCCAACGCGAGCTTCGGCGGCTGGCCTCGGGTAGTGCGCACACCTGGCCTCCCAGTGACGAGCGCGAACGTCACTCGAGCGCGACAGTGTCACCGGTGAGTGACGGTTCTCAGCGCGAGTCGGGTGACCGGGAGAGGCCGTACTTGTTCAGCATTCGGTAGAGGGTCATGCGGGAGATGTCGAGCTGGGCCGCCGCTCGGGTGCAGTTCCAGGCGCAGGTCTCGAGCGCGTCGAGGAGCCGAGCGCGCTCCGATTGAACGACGGCCTCGCGGAGAGTGCCCTTGGTGGCAGGGGCGCCGCTCTCGGGCCAGTCTTCGTCGGGGTCGAACTGGAGATCGCTGGCGGCGATCTGGTTGCTTGGCGCGGTGGCGGCGGCGCGCAAGACGACGTTCTTGAGCTCGCGCACGTTCCCGGGCCAGGGCTTCGATTTCAGCGCGTCGAGGGCATCGGCCGAGAGAGAGAGGCTGGTGCGGTGCACCTCGGTCTCCGCCTCGGTCAGGAAGGCGCGCGCGAGGAGCACGATGTCGTCGCCCCTCGTTCGCAGCGGCGGGACGGCGATGGGGAGCACGTTGAGCCGGTAGTAGAGATCGCGGCGGAAGCGCTTGGCGCGGATCTCCTCGTCGAGGGCCCGGTTGGTCGCCGCCAGGACTCGCACGTCGACCTGCCGCGGGGTGCTGCCGCCCAGGCGCACCACCTCTTTCTCTTGGAGCACCCGGAGCAACGCCGTCTGGGCTGGGAGCGGCAGCTCGCTGACCTCGTCGAGGAAGATGGTGCCTCCCGAGGCGTCCTCGAAGCGGCCGGTGTTGCCCTCGCGTCGGCCGCCGGTGAAGGCGCCCGGCTCGTAGCCAAACAGCTCGGCCTCGACGAGCTCGGCGGGAATGGCCCCACAATTCACCACCACGAAGGGCCCGCTGCCCCTGCCGCTGCTGGCGTGGATGGAGTGGGCGAACAGCTCCTTGCCGGTGCCCGATTCTCCCGAGAGGACCACCGGGAGATCGTTGCGGGTGGCGACCCGGGCGAGCTCGAGCACTCGGCGAAGAGGCTCGGAGTCTCCCAGGATTCGCTCGAAGTGGTACCGGGCCGACGGAGCGTCGTGGGTCGAGCGAGGGGCCTTGGTCGTCAGCGGCGGAATGCGCACGATGGCACCGACCGTGGCGCCTTCGTGCTGCACCGCAGCGATGACGGCGTGTCCCTCGGCGAGGCGCAGACGGGTCTCGCCGTCGGGGTGGGTCGCGCCGGTGAGAAACCCGCTGATGGCTTGGTGGGTCGTTGGGCTGAGTGCGTGCGCGGGCGCCAGGCCTCGACGCTCCGCTAGGTCGTTCAGCGCGATGACTCGGCCCAGCGCGTCGACGGCTACCAGCGCATCGCCCGCGCTCTTCGCCGCGCGCAGGGCGTGGCGCACCACTTCTTCGCGCACGCTCCGGACAGCCCGCAAGCGTTCCTCCACCGCCCGGGCGATGACCTTGGCGAGGGTGAGGGCCTGGCGAGACTGCAGCTCCCAAGGGCTGGTGACGTCGACGAGGCCGATGGGCTTGGTGCCCCGGGCGTCGCGCACTGGCGCGGCGGCGCAGCTCCATGGGTGCCAGGCCTCCACGAAGTGCTCGGAGGCGAAGACCTCGACTGGCTGTCCAGTCGCCAGCGCCGTGCCTGGGCCGTTGGTTCCGGCCGAGTCCTCGGCCCAGTTCACTCCGGGGCGAAAGTGAATGTCGGCGACGCGCTCGATGATGCGCGGGTCGCCCATCAGCTCGAGGAGCCACCCGTCAGCGTCGACGTAGGTGACGACGTGGTCGCTCAGGATGTCGGCGAACTCGTGGAGGATGGGCGAAGCGATGCGCAGCACTTCGTCGCGGGTGCGCCGGTCGACCAGCGCATCGGGAGCGAGTACCCGCCGAGGCTCGGTGAGCTTGGGGTCGATGCGGTACTGCTCCCGAGCGCGGCGCCACGAGGAGGTGATTTCGTTGGGAACGTCGGCGGGGGTAATCGCCTTGTCGAGGTACTGCTGCCAGGCCCGGTCGACCGTCAGTCGACGTTCGGTTCGGTTCTCGGTGAGGGCGACCTGTTCCATGAGAGTCTCCAGCCGAAGTGTTCGCCCAACTGGGTCGATGATCAGCAAGAAGCTTGCCGTGCCTGGTCGGTTCCGCTGGGGCCGGAGGCGGCCTCGTGAGTGGCGGCCTTGACGCGCGCGGCCGTTCAGGAGGCGCACCTGGTAGCCACGTTTGCTCCTTTGCATGAGCCGGTTTGCCCCGGCGTGGCCGACGATCAAGAGGGTGCCTTCCCTCGTGCCGGTGAGGTCCTCGAACGCGGCGACAGCGCGGCGGCCGCAATCAGCGAAGCTTTCTCCTCCCGGCACGCAGAAATTGCCGAGTCCTTCGAGGCCCGCGGTGAGGACTCCACCGCAGCGTCGTCCGGTGGAGGCACCACCACCTGTCGGTCGTCGACGTTCGGTTGGTGTGTGCGGCCCTCGCGCGCGGGTTTTTCAGCGCCCCGCAACGATGAACCGTCGCGCTCGCCGCTTCCTCGGAGCCCTTTCAGCTCATCGACGACAGCGACGAGACGCCCTGAGCAAACCGCCAGCCTTGGTGGCCGGGACAGCACCGTGTGAGGCGTCAGTACCTCGAGGCCGCGGCGAGGAACAGCTTGAGCTCGACCTCGACCTCGGGGAACGACACCGTACGAATCGTGTCGTGGGCCGTCAAGACGAAGCGCTCCGTCCACCTGCCGCCTTTCGGTTTGCGGAAGACCTCGAGCTCGCCGGCTGCGACATCGACGATCCAGTATTCCGGCGACCCGCCCTCGGCATAGAGCGGGGCCTTCACCTTCCGGTCGAGCCGCAAGGAGGAATGGGACACCTCGATCAGCAAGAGCGCCTTCTGCGGGTGAGGGCCGGGCCGGCTCGACTTGGGGACCAGGGCGAAGTCGGGCTCAGGCATCGAGTCCTCCGACGCCTCGAGCGGGAGCCCGGGCCGCACCGCTGCCCAGCGCCCGAAGCGCTCCACCAACAGGCTGTTCAACGTCTGCACCACCCACGCATGCTCTTCGCCCTGAGGCGCCATCCTCACCACCCGCCCTCTCAAGAGCTCCACCCGCTCGTTCTCGAAGGCGCCGAGCTTGGCCAGCGCGACGTACTCGGACACCTTGAGTGGCCGGAGCCGTTCGTTGAGTGTCGTGGAGACTTCGTCCATGGGCGGAGTCGTAGCAGCCGGGCCTGACATGCCCGGAGTGTGACCGCGATCGGACCTCGCCGGCAACGTCTACGCCTCTAAACGGGCGCCTGCGTTCCGCACTGCTCCTTCGTCTTGAAGGAGAGGCGTCCTGAGCCAGACGCTCAGCGCCCCGACGGAGTCACTTCGGCTTGAAGAGTTCCTGGAACGCCGCGGAGACGTGCTGGGGCATGATCATGTCGGGCTTCGTCCGCTCGACTCGCCCGCTGCCCGGGAGCGCGGTGGCGTTGACGGTCTGGAGAGACTTCCAGTTCAGGCCGAACTGGTTCTCGCCCTTGTTCACATCGACGGCGATGGGGCGGTGCTCGAGGCCCGGAGCCTGCGCGGCGCTCTCCGGGACCGCGGACTTGCGAACGATCACGTCGAGTTCCGCCCTCGCTTCGGCCGGGTGACCGTCAACGACTCAACTACGACCTTCACCATTGTCTCATTCACGTTGGCAGTGAGATATCCTTTTGGAATCCCTCCACAAATTTCGGAGAAACGTCATGAAAAGCCTCGTTCTCGTCGCTCTCTTTCCTGCGCTGGCCCTTGCACAGATCCCTGCGAAGCTGGCGTACCAGGGCCGGCTGTTCGACGCTTCCGGCGCGCCGCAGACCGGAGTGGTGAACATGCAGTTCGGCATCTACGACGACCCGACCGCTGGCAAACTCATCTGGTGCGAGAACCAGGTTGTCGCGCTGACCGACGGCTACTACGCGATTCTCCTCGGTGACGGGACGGCTTGCAGTCCTGCCACCACCACAGCCCTCCCCGACGCCTTCGCCGGTCCCAACCGTGCGATCGAGGTCTCGGTCGAGAACGCCAAGCTCAGCCCGCGACAGACCATCGCCACGGTGCCCTTCGCCTACGTCGCCGGCTCGCTCGCCGGGAGTGGCGCCTCCTTCGTCCAGAACCAGACGGCGGTTGACCAGACCGCCGGCTTTCGCATGGCCGGCTCGGCCTACATCGCCGGGCCCGCGCCGTTCGCCGGGACCGGCAGCATCGACACGCTCTCTTCCGAAACCACGGTCACCGGGCACGGCACCGCCTTCGGGACCGAGGTCGTGGTCGGCGACCTCATCACCATCAACCCCACCAGCACGCGCGAGACGCACCGGGTGGTCACTGTCACCGACGCCACACACCTCACCGTCGACGCGCCGTGGGCGGCGAACAACAACGGTTTCCAGTTCAACGTCCAGAAGGTCGTCACGCGAATCAGCACGAGCACGGGGCGCCCCTCGCTCACCATCAACCAGGCGGGTAGGGTGGGCATCGGCACGGCGGTCCCTGAGGTGCCTCTGTCCATCGTCGGTAACTTCCACGCCAACTTCTTCGCCGGGAACGCGGAGATCTCGCTCCGCCGGGCGAACGGCACCGAGGCCGCGCCCACTGCCGTGGCGAACGGCGACGTCATCGGCGAATACGTAGGCTGGGCCTACGACGGTGCGAACTACCAGGCCGTCACCGACATCCGCCCGGTTGTCGCCGGACCGGTCTCCGCTGGTAACGCGCCGGCAGCGCTCACCTTCCACACCTCCAACACCGACAGCACCGGGCTCACCGAGCGGATGCGCATTGGAAGCACCGGCATCGTCTCGGTGCCGAGCCAGTCGTCGGTGTCCGTCTCGAACACCACCAGCTTCACCGCTACGGCCACTACCTTCACGAAGGTGGCGTACAGCGCCGAGAGCTACGACGCGCAGAACGAGTACGACACCACGAACTATCGGTTCAAGGCGTCGACCGCGGGCAGGTATCTGGTGTGCGCGTCGCTTTGGGCCGGCAGCGCCATTGGCTTCGAACTCGACCTCTTCGTGAACGGCACCCGCGAGCGCGCGTTCGCCAACAGCGCGGGCTCGACCACGGCTGGGGGCTGCAGGCCCATTCGGCTGAACGCGAACGACTTCATCGAGATCTGGGTGTTACAGGGCTCCGCGGCCACCCAGACGTTCCCGCCGAACGTCTTCTGGAGCTGGCTGACGATCGACAAGCTGGGCTGACGTGCGCGGCTCACTTGATGTTCATGCGGCCTCTCCCGGCGCTTCGAGCCGATCAACGCCGCTGCGAAGCGGGCCCGGAACCCGCGCGGCGCTCTCCGGGACCGCGGACTTGCCAATCTTCTCGAAGGTGTCGTGCGGAACGTCGAAGGCCTTCATCACGGTCTGGGTGTGGCCCTGCTCATGACGAACGGCGAGGAACTCTTCGGCGCGCGGTCGGTCGCCGAAGTCGAGGAAGGCCCGGTCCTGGTAGTCCATGGGCTTGTGGTAGGAGCCGGGCTTGCTCTGGTTCGTCGCGCTGCTGAACGACTTGGAGACGTGGGGCTTTCCGTTGGCGAAGGAAACCCGCTGGTTCTCCGGCCCTTCGACCCGATAGACGGTCACCGGCCTCTTATCGCCCGGCGGAGGACTCCAGGAGCCCGAGCCCTTCGTGGCGGCGGATGACGTGGACGTGGACGCGGGCGTAGACGTGCCCAGCGTGCGAGGAGCGGGCGTGAAGGGGGTGCGGGAACCACGAATGCCATTCCTGCTCATGAGAGGCGCCCTCTGGGGGAAGCGACAAGGCGTCTTGAGAATTCTCGATGGCCGGCGAAAAATGTTGTGCCGCGGTCATGAATCACCCTGCTCTTGCGGGTGATCGTCGCTTGAGGTTTCGTCGGGAGCCGTGTCCTCGCTGAGGCGCGAGCTGGCATCGAACCTCATCGCTCTCCTGGCCTCGTCGTAGGTGGGCCAGCCGGGGTCTCCGTGAGTTGCGAAGTCGAGCCAGGCTTGGTGCATCGCGCGGGTGAGGGCCTCAGGCGCGGCGTCTCCGATGAGGCCACGGCACGTCTGCGTGGTTCCGAAGACGAAGGGGACGTCGAGGCCGTGCGCGGCGCCGTGCAGCGGTGCTCTCCACGCGAATTCGTAGACGTAGGTTCGACCGGGGTGTCGTCGCGCGGCGCGGCGGCTCGGTGAGCGGAACATCAGGTCCGTGTAGGCGGCCGTGAGCGCTCGCGCGGGGGTGACGGCCGGGTCGCGGAGACCGTGTCGTTCGAGGAGCGCTTCGGCATCGGGGTAGGTGGCGGACAGCTCCGCGACGGCGTCATGCGCGTCGAAGGCAGCGAACGCCTCGGCACCGAAACCGAGGTTGGCTTCCTCGAGCGTCGTGCCGATCAACAGGTCGATACCGCGCGAGTGCGTGCTCGGAGCTCCGACCGGGTCAGGGAGGACGTCGTCACCCGTGGTGGGGAGAAACAGTGCCCGACGGTGGCCCGGGTCGACCCCGTTGCCTTCGCGCAGGTCCGGAGCGGACTGGCCCCTGAGCAGCGCTCCCTGCGCCCGCAGCAGGTTGGCGGCCGCGATGGCTCGGAAGGCGCCCGGTGTCGGGGAGGCCCCGAGCTGGGCGGCGACTGCCTTCGTGAGCTTTTGAGTGAGCTCGAGGCGACGGGCCATCTCGTCGTGTCCGCTCTGGACGATCGCTCGCCGGAACAGCCCGGTCGCCAGCGGCGAGCGCAGCAAGAGCGCGACCGAGGTGCCACCAGCCGACTCTCCGAAGACGGTGACGTTGTCTGGGTCCCCGCCGAACCCGGCGATGTTGTCGCGCACCCAGCGCAGCGCCGCGAGCTGATCGCGCAATCCGAGGTTCGTGCTTCCCCCAGACAGCGCCAGGAAGCCTTCTGCCCCGAGGCGGTAGTTGAGGGTGACCAGGACGACGCCGTCCCGCGCGAACGAGGTGCCGTCGAAAGCAGTGGCGGCGCCCGAGCCGATGACGAATCCGCCGCCGTGCACGTAGACCATCACCGGGAGCCCCTTCGTGCCGGGGTCGGGTGTCCAGACATTGAGATTGAGGGAGTCGCCGTCTCCAACCATCCATCCGGGACCGATCAACGGCGCAAGACACGCGTTCGCGGTGTGCACGGCCGGCTGGGGTACGGTCGCGCCGTAACGGGTGGCATTCCTGGTCCCCGCCCATCGTTTGGCAGGCTCTGGGGGTGCGAATCGGCGTTCGCCCACTGGAGCCGCAGCGTAGGGAATTCCGAGGAACCGGGTGACCCCGTCGGCGTGGTCACCGGCGAGTCGCCCTGCCTCGGTGTTCACTGTCTGGACCGTCATCAGTCGCGTCGCACTTCGGAGCTGCCCTTCACGCGAAGCCAGGCGAGAACATCGCGGTGGACCTGCGGTCACCCCGGCGATACGCCAACGTGTCGAACCGTCGCGAGCTGACGGACACATGCATCACGTAGCGTCGAGTTCCCGCGCTGAAAGAGCGTGATGGTGAGCCAGCCGTTGGCTGCGTGCACGGATAGCACCTCTCCCGTTCCATGGTCTTCTCCGAGCGTCGCCTCGAACCGACTGCCCTCGAATTTCCCTACCGCGGTCTCGATCGACGTCGCCGACGGGTCGCGCGCCTCGAACCTTCGTAGCATGTGTGACAGGAATTCGTCAGCCGCGAACTCGGCGTCTTTGATGACGCCGAGCGTGCACACGACGCCTCCCAGCGGCGACACGAGGTCCACGAGCCACTGGTCGGGAGTCTCGGTCTGCTCCAGGTGCCAGCTCGGAGCTACGTTCAGCGCATATTCCAGAAACCGAGACTCGCTCGACGCCTCTTGCACCCGCCACCAAGCCATCTTGCTCTTGCAGGCTGAAAGCAGACCGAATGCCCTCAGGACGAGTTGGCGCATCGCGAGGGCGGGAGGGTAGTAGCCTCCTGCCCTCGCTGCAACGCGATCCACGGCTTGGCTCGGCCTGCCAGCGCCGCCCATCGGGAGCGCGTGATCCAGGTGCGCCGTGTGCGGCGCCGGTCACTTTCGCCGACGAGGCGTGAAGGTCTCCAAGCTGCCCGGCTGGGCGCTGAGCGCGAAGGCGGTCGAGACGTACGTGTTGGCGAAGATGACATGGTGAATCGTATGAGTGCTGCTCGTCGGAAAGGCCGAGACGTCCCGGTGGCTCTCGAAGCCCCGCGTCACTGCGCCGCGTCGCAAGGACAGGGCGCAGACGCTCGCGGCCGAGGGCATCGAGGTGGAGATCGTCGACGTGCTGGCGCTGGTACCGCTCGACGTGCCGACGGTGCTTCGGTCGGTGCGGAAGACCGACCGCCTCGTGACGCTCGAATCTCAGGCCGCTATTGTCTTGCGGGGATGGCATGAGCAGCCAGAAGCCGTCGGCGTAGCTCGACCGTGCCTTGCTGCACCGCCTCAGTGACTGATGAGGCGAATGATGCGTGCCATTCCTTGGGGCGGTCGTTCTTCGAGCCAACTGTGATCAGGAGCGCCGAATGGAGGTCGATCTCGGGGCGCTTGAGCAGTGCATCGAGCTGCCCGATCTCCTCCTCCGTTCCTGGCAAGATGATGACGCACGCTGCCTGCTTGAGCGTGAGCAGATGGATCACAGCGTTTGGACCCGAAACTGGCGCTGCTGCCGCGAGGACATGCAGTCGGACTTCCCAGCCTTGTATGGGCTTGATTCCGACGGGGATGACCTGGAAGAGGTAGGAAGTGCCGGCTTCTTGGACCGTTGGCGACGAAATGCTCTCCAGCTTCGTCTTGGCGTCGGGCGGGAAAGAGGAGTAGAGCCGTTCGACCTCAGACTTGACGTTCTCGGGCTTGGGGCCGAGCACGACCACTTTGAGATCCACGCCGCCGGTCTGCTTGTTCAGGAGAAACGGTGGAGGCGCAGCGGGACTCGCACCGAGAAGTGGAAGGATGAGCGAACTGAGGAAGCTCACGGTTTGCCTTTACCCTCAAGGGGACGGATCGCCAGGAGCGACACGAGGGCGGTCTGTCTATCATCTTCGTAGGCGCCTCGCGAAGGACACGAGAGGTTCGAGTCGATGACCTTAGGGAGCGACGGTGCCGTGAGAGTGGGAAGACAGGCGCGTCATCCGTTGGCGGCTGTCTCCCCGCGCTGGGTGACCGAGGCGAGCCAGGGAGGTACGCGTCGGAGTACTCGAAGCCGCCGTCGAGCCCTTCGAGCGCGAGGACCGGCTCCTCCTTCGCCATCGTGGAGAGGGAGAGCGGCCGAGGCCGCCGGGTGAAGAACAGTCCGATGACCCAGTACAGCAGCACGCCGAGCATCAACTTCCACCGCCCGTGCCGGAACCCCCGGGCGTGCGTGGCGTAGAAGCGAATCTCCCGAACCGATGAGGGGAAGGAGCGCAAGAGCTCATTGCGCGACCGACACAGCTTGCGGACCAGGCCGAGCTCGATCGTCTCGAGGTACTTCACTCCGCCCCAGATGAGGTTGGAGGACTCCTGCGACGTCGAGGAGCCGAAGTCGCCCTTCTCGACCAGCCCCACTTTCGCGCCCCGCGCCGCCAACGCCGCCGCCGTCACCGCTCCGTTGATTCCTCCGCCCACCACCAGCACGTCGAGCACCGCACCGTCGAGCCGATGGAGTAGTTTGAGGGGTCCACATGAACCCAAGGCACAGGCAACTCGTCGAGTTCCTGAGGCAAAATGGGGACACGTCCGTTCAGGACCTCGCCCAGGTGCTCAAGGTGACGACCCAGACGGTGCGGCGAGACGTGCGGATCCTCGAGGAAGCGGAGCTGGTAGCCCGCTACCACGGCGGGGTGGGGCTCCCGTCGACCGTCGAGAACATCGACTACGCGCAGCGGCAGGTGATGAACGTCGAGGCCAAGCGCTGCATCGCGCAGATGGTGGCGAGCCAGGTCGAGTCGGGGCGCTCGCTCATCTTGAACATCGGCACCACCTCCTGGGCGAATTCCCGCCCGAAAGCTACGCGCGGTGCTCAGCTCCCTCGGTCACACTTGCCGGAACGGTAGACGTGCACTCAGCCTGCGTGACTACTTCGGGGCGTCACTGATCGGTCACGGAGCGAGCTCGATGACGCGGGTTTGCCGCTCCTTCACCGCGCCCGTCTGGGTGAGCGAGTTCGGGACATGCAACGACTGGAGCTACTGGGCGTTCAACGGCACCGAGTCGACCGGTGCCAGCCGCGCGTTCGGGTCGGCGGAGACCTACGGCGTGCTCGATACCCAGTGGAGCTCGCCGGCGCGAGCGTCGTTGCTACAGGCCCTCCAGGCGCGCCAGAGGGTCGTTCAGACTCCGTAGATGGAAGAGCGTACGCCGAGTTCAGCCTCCAGGCTTACCGGGTGAGACCTCGCGCCCTTTGGGTGGTCCTTCGAGCAGGAACGACTGCCAGGTGGTCCACTGAACGCCGGCACGCTCCGCCGCCGCACTGCCCGCCTCGTCGCAGACGACCAGCGGCTTGAACTCGGGGTGGCGCCGGACGAACTCGAGGAGCCCCTTGAGTTCGCCGGACAAGAAGCTGCCGGTCTTGACCTCGATGGCCCACCGGCCCCAGCTCCCGTCGATGACCCCGTCGACCTCCAGCGGCTCCTCGCGCCAGTAGGAGACTCGCTGGCCCGCGTTCCACGCATGGGCCAGACATGCGTTCTCGACCAAGACGCCAAAGCGCCCCGGCTCGGACTTCGGGTCGACGACGCCCCTTGGGTCCATCACCGCGACCAGCGCGTTGTCGAGGGTGACGAGTTTGGGTGGGGCCGCTCGCTGCCTCGTGACGCTCGCGGCGTACTTCTGGAGCGGGGCGACGAGGAAGGCCTCCTCGAGCAGCGCGAGGTAGTGTGCAACAGTCTCGAGCGCGCCCGCCTCTTGGAGCTGCCCCTGGATCTTCTGCAGAGAGACGATCTGCGCCGGGGAAGACGCTGCCACGCCGAACACCTGCCTGAGCAGAGCCGGTCGCCGGACGACCGCCAGTGCGAGGAGGTCGCGCCCGATCGCCGGCTC
>PMBV01000543.1:248-3723 GCA_003153055.1 Myxococcales bacterium | reverse complement strand
GCCACCTTCTCGGGCATCGCGCTCGACACCATGACGCCCGAGGGAAACCTCCCCGCCGGAGCCGTGGACCTCACCATCGTGCCCGCGCTGGAGTTGCTCCACCAACGCAGGAACAGCCGCATCTTCCCAAACCTCAAAGTCACCGACATCTTGAAACAGGTACTGGAGGAGGCGCTGGGAGACTACGGGCGCACGGTGAAAGTGGAGACGACGAAGGACTACCAGGAGCTCGAGTACTGCACCCAATTCGATGAGACAGACTTCGACTTCGTGCAGCGGCTGATGGGCACCGAAGGCATCATGTCGTACTTCAGGCAGGGCGAGAAAGCTGAGGAGCTCATCCTCTTCGACACCGCGGAAAAGTACCTCGAGCTGGTGACGATGGACCACGGGAAGGTGCCCTTCGAGACCCACTTCCAGGCGGAACACATCGTCGAGACGGTGACTCGCTTCAAGCTGGACACGCGCCTGACACCGACGACGGCGACGGTGCGGGCCTTCAATTGGTCGAAGACAGGAGCTCCCGACGAGACGACTACCCCGGGAGAGGACAGTCTCGGCCGGGAGCGCGAGTGGTACCTGGGTGAAGCCCCGGTGGGCTTGCGCGCCCTGGGCGGTGATGGCGTCTATGCGAAGACGAACGCCGAGGGGCAGACGAAGCTCATTCAGGAGACGGCGCTGTCCCGCACCCGCATCGCCACCGGAGCTGGGGACGTCACCGGCTTCTCCCCGGGCGTGACGTTTGACTTGGACAACGCACTGCGAGACGAGCTCAATCGGAAGTACCTGGTGATTCAGGTGAGCCACCACGGCGTCCGCCCTGGCAACGCGAGGAAGGGCACCTTCGCTGCCGAGGTGGGCGAAGTGACGTATACCAACACATTCAAGTGCGTCGCCTCCGACGTGCTGTTTCGCCCCACGACGCCACCTCGCCGCTTCGTGCAGACGATGCAGACGGCCACGGTGGTGGGCGACGAGGACATCAGCACCGACGTCCACGGCCGCATCAAGGTGCAGTTCCACTGGGCCCGGGTTGACGCCGCCGTCGCCAAGAAGGGGAAGAGCGACATCAAGTCGTCGTGCTGGGTGCGGGTGGCTCAGTCGTCGGCCGGAATCGGCTTCGGGCACGTCTTCATTCCCAGGAAGGGCCAGGAAGTCGTCATCACCTTCCTCGAGGGAGACCCGGACAAGCCCCTCGTCATTGGCTCCGTCTACAACGGCGTCAACAAGCCGCCGTATGACTTGCCGGACGCGAAGACTCGGAGCGTCATTCGCACCCGAAGCACGCCTGACAGCGACGGGTACAATGAAATCAGCTTCGAGGACAACAAGGACAAGGAGCAACTCTACGTCCAAGCCCAGAAGGACATGAAGGAGCTCGTCAAGCACAACCACGACGTCCACATCAAGAATGACGAGAGCAAAGCCGTCGACCAAAACCAGACGCTCACCGTCGGTGGCAAGCGCACCCACACCGTCAAGAAGGATGAGGCGATTACCATCGAGGGCAACCAGTCCATCACCATCCAGGGCAAGGGCCAGAGTCCTGTGCACAGCACCGTCACAGTCACCGGCAAGCACACCTTCGACGCCAGCGACACCATCAAGATTCAGGCGCCAACGTCCATCACCCTCCAGTGTGGCGGCAGCACCATCGTGATGGAGCCGAAGAAAATTACCCTCACCGCGGGCGACGGAGCCACGCTGGTGCTGGACGCCAACCTCGAGTCCACCGCGAAGCCGGGTGGCCACTTCAAGATCGATGCGGACCTCGAAGGCTCCTCCGTCAATGGAGGCGGCTTCAAGGTCGACGCCAACGTGGCCGCCCAGTCGGCGAAGGCCTCGCAGCTCAAGCTCGATGGAGACGCCGCGCTCTCAGGCTCCATGAAGGCCAGCGTCAGCGGTACCACCGAGGCCACCATGAGCGCGGCTCCGGGCAGCGTGAAGGCGTCGCCCGCGGGCGTCGAGGTTTCGGGCCCGAAGGTGGACGTCGCAGGAACGGCAATGGTGACGGTCTCGGCCGCGCTGACGAAGGTCGGGTAGAGCCGCGGCCTCGTCGCCGGGACATTTGAGTCAAGCAGTGGGTCCGTCGCGGACCCCGAGGAGACAAACATGAAGGGACTCACTCCAGACGGCCAGACGTTGCGCGAGCTCCTCGAGACGGCGCTGGCGGGCACCGCGGTGTCCGGGGCACGTGCTGCCGAGAGCCTCACCAGTGCTGGTGGCGCCGAAGGGCCCCTCACGCCCGAGAGCCACGTCTCGACGGTGGTGGTGGGCGAGGTGCTCGACACACACCACCCTCACCTCCCAGGGCGCGTCCTCGTCCGCTGGCTGGACCACCAGGGCGTGCTGGCGGACCGTTGGCTCCAGCGGGAGCGCCACCTGTCGATCCGCAAGGGAGACAGGGTGCTCCTCACGCTCCCTGCCGGATGGCGCGAGTGGGTGGTGACTGGGGCGCTGGGGCGTGAGTCGAGTGAGCCGATTGAAGACGTCGAGAATGCCAGCAACCTGCGCCTGGGGCCCGGAGAGGTGCTGCGCATTCTCTCCCACGAGGGGCGGCCGCTGATGACGCTCCGTCAGGGCCCAGACGGGCCCGTTGTCGAGTTGGGCGACGGCAACGTGGAGTTGGCTGCCGCGCGGACCCTTCGTCTCAGCGCTGACACCATCGAGCTCGTCTCGGCCGCCGGAGGTATCGACCTCCGGACCGAGGGCGACACGGTGGTGCGCGCTCAAGTCATTCGTCTCAACTAGCTCGCTCAAGGCAGAGGAGGACTCAAGTGCAAGCGCAGGCCAATGCTTTGCTCGCTTCGTTGAAGGACTTCATCGCCCAGCCGGACTACCCGACGCTTGTCCTCAATGGCGCCGATGCGTCCATGGTTTTTCCCAGCCGCTCGCTGGCTGCGTTTGACCGCCAGGACGACGGCAACTACTACCTGCTGTTTCCGCAGCCCCTCACCGATGCGAAGGCGTACATGGGCGTCGTCGCCGAGAGCCTGACGCAGCAGCTCGAGGTGCTGAACACCGAGTTGGCCGCCAGGCAGCTGGAGCCCCTGCCGACCCTCCCCACCTCGGTGATGGATGCCCGGTACCCGCTGGGCGAGCGAATGCGGGCGGCGGTGCAGCACTGCGGGCAGCATCTGCCGGGAGGCGCGCCGATTGTCTGGGGCTTCTTGCCGGGAGAACTACCTGATGTCGCTGGGTACCGTCAGTTGGTGGCGCCACTCCTGGCGGAGCAGGAGGTCGAGCCGTGGATGGAGCGACACCGCTTCATCATCCGTGACTCGGCCCCGTCGTCGCCGCTGACGAAGCAGCTCCACACCGCCAAGAATGACCGAGTGCTGGTGATGGAGCTCGACTTCAGCAGCGAGGGCTTCGTGCAGGGGCTGCTCGACACCGTGTCCAACAAGGGTGCGGCGCCCGACGCACGGATGGACGCCTTCTTCCAACTTGCCGCGGTGGACTTCGCCTTCAAGCG
>PMBV01000543.1:0-204 GCA_003153055.1 Myxococcales bacterium | reverse complement strand
CGAGGCGCTGAAATTCTACCAGCAGTCACTGGCCCTCGGCGTTGAAGAGAAGAATCTGCCAGTGATTCAGGTGAGTACATTTGGTGCTGGCAACGCCTGTCTGGAGCTCGCTCGCCACGAGGAGGCGGAGGGCTACTTCAAGCACGCTGATGACGCGTCTGCGAAGATGCACAACCCATTCGCCAAGTGCGATGCCATGGAGAA
>PMBV01000442.1 GCA_003153055.1 Myxococcales bacterium | reverse complement strand
GCCTTGACATACGCCCGCTGAGTCCACGTCGATGCAGTGCGAGCGAAGACATAGACGGCACCGGAGCTCGACGCGCTGTTGTCGCTCTGCCCGGAGTTGTCGGTGTGGACGCCCGTGGCGTTTGAGGCCTCGCCGTAAGCGCCCACAGCCAGCGTCGAGCCGTCCGCCGACAGGCCGAGCGAGGTGCCGAAGAGGTCGTTCGCTCCTGCATTGGAGGCCTTGATGTACGCCTGCTGAGTCCACGCCGAGCCAGTGCTAGTGAAGACATAGACGGCGCCAGAGCTCGACGCGCTATTGTCGCCTTGGCCGACGTTGTCGGTGTGGACGCCCGTGGCACTGGACGCCTCCCCGCGAGCCCCCACGGCCAGCGTCGAGCCATCGGNNCGAGTGAAGACATAGACGGCGCCAGAGAGCGCGGCGCTGTTGTCGCTCTGTCCGGAGTTGTCGGCGTGGGCGCCCGTGGCGCTCGAGGCCTCACCGACAGCTCCAATCGCCAGCGTCGAGCCATCGGCGGACAGGCTGACGGAGACGCCGAAGTAGTCGCCCGCAGCCGCGTTGGAGGCCTTGATGTAGGCCTGCTGAGTCCATGTCGAGCCAGCGCGAGTGAAGACATAAACGGCGCCGGAGCTCGATGCGCTGTCGTCGCTCTGCCCGGAGTTGTCGGTGTGGACGCCCGTGGCGTTTGATGACTCGCCGTGAGCCCCTACGGCCAACGTCGAGCCATCCGCCGAGAGGGCGATGGAGCGGCCGAAGATGTCGCCCGCACCGGTATTGGAGGCCTTGACGTAGGTTTGAGACGAGGGTTGAAGCACCACGGTGTAGCTCCGGCTCTGCCCGGCCTCAGTCGCGACGGTGACGCCAACCGTCCGAGGCGAGAGCCCAACCTTGAGCGACGCTGATGCTGCGCCCGAGGCGACTGCCGCCCCGTCGACTTGAATGGTTGCGTGGGCTGGGTACCGCACGGACGGAGTCAGTGACGTGCCCATTCCCGTCGGCAACGTCAATGTGTAGCTCGTCGTTGCAGAGGCAAAGGCAGGGCTCAATGTCCCTGCGGATGGCACCAACGAAAGGAGACTCGCGTCTGTCAGCAGGCAGCCCGTCGCTCCCTGCGCGTTGCCCTGGAAGGACGTGGGGCAGGTGCAGGTGTAGCTTCCAGCCGTATTGGTGCACGCCTGGGGCTCGTGGTCGCACGTGTCAGTGCCGATGGCGCACTCGTCGACGTCGGCGCACGTTCCTCCAGTGGGCGGGGCCGAGAAGCCCGCGACGCAGGTGCACTTGTAGCTCCCAAGCGTGTTGACACATCCAGTGGCGGTGGTGCCGCAGGGCGAGACGCCGGCGGCGCACTCGTCGATGTCCGCGCAGTTGCCTCCCGCACCCGTGTAGCCACTCGGGCAAAGGGTGTCTGCGCCACCGTCGCCACCGTCAACGACGGTGCCAGTGCCAGCATCATCGGGTTGGACGCACAGCCCAGTTGGCTCGTGGCAAACCAGAGGCAGCTTGCAACCTCCTGGGTCGCTGCAATGCGCGAGGCCGCTCGTGCATGAGGGCGTCCACACCAATAGAATCCCCACCGACAACAACGTCATCGTCACGCTTCGCATTGAGTTCCCCCCGACCAACGGACAAAAGAAGCCTTGGGTGCGACAATCGCGGCCAATTACACACACCAGCGATGGTACGAATCAGGCGGGTGTCTGAATCGCTGGCAGCAAGGATCCGCCGAGTCGTCACCATCTCCGCCCCCCCGTGATGAAGCCCCAAGAAGGCTGCGGACACTATTGCTTGCTCGACGGGGGCGTCAAGGAACTCGGGTCCTCCAACGTTGGCCTGGTGGCGTAGCGAGCGAGCCGAGCGGCTGAGGCCGGGAGATGTGACTCGGAAGAGACGTCTTGCGCCCTGCTTTCACTTTCTCGTTGGCCGACGAGTGAGTCCATGTATTCTCTCGCCACCAAACAGGGGTGGGCGAGAGATGCCCGGGGGGAGTGGAAACCATGAGCATCGCGCTTGAAGACCTCGTCCCGAATGCCGTGCAGTCGTTCGAGTTCCACGGCTCCGATGGCGGCGACTCGAGCCTCCCGTCGCTGGAGCCCTTCGAATTTCACCTCGAAGAGTCCCTGTCCAAGCCGTACAAACTGGACCTCCGCCTGGCAGCCAGGGACCCCAGCATCGATGAGTCGGCGCTGGTCGGCCAGGCGTGCACGCTGACGCTGACGCGCGGTGGCCTCGTACGTCACATCAACGGCATCGTCCTCGACGCCACCTTCTCCGGCATCGCGCTCGACACCATGACGCCCGAGGGAAACCTCCCCACCGGGGCTGTGGACCTCACCGTCGTACCCGCGCTGGAGCTGCTCCGTCAGCGCCGAAACAACCGCATCTTCCAGAAGGCCAAAGTCCCCGACATCTTGAAGGAGGTGCTGGAGGAGGCGCTGGGAGACTACGGGCGCACGGTGAAGATGGAGACGACGAAGGAGTACGACGAGCTCGAGTACTGCACGCAGTTCGACGAGACGGACTTCGACTTCGTGCAACGGCTGATGGCCACCGAAGGCATCATGTCCTACTTCAAGCAGGGCGAGACGGCGGAGGAGCTCATCCTCTTCGACACCGCGGACAAGTACCTCCAGCTGGTGACGATGGACCACGGCAAGGTGCCCTTCGAGACCCACTTCCAGGCCGAGCACGTCGTCGAGACGGTGACTCGATTCAGGCTGGACACGCGGCTGACGTCCACGACGGTGACAGCACGGGCCTTCAATTGGTCGAAGGCAGAGACTCCCGACGAGACGTCGGCCCCGGGAGAGGACAGCCTCAGCCGAGAGCGCGAGTGGTACCTGGGGGAAGCCCCGGTGGGCCTGCGCGCCTTTGACGGTAATGGCACCTACGCGAAGACGAGCGCCGACGGGCAGACGAAGTTGATTCGGGAGACGGCGCTGTCCCGCACCCGAATCGCCTCTGGAGACGGCGACGTCACCGGGCTTTCCCCGGGCGTGACGTTCGACTTGGACAACGCACTGCGCGACGAGCTCAACCGGAAGTACCTGGTGATTCAGGTGAGCCACCACGGCGTCCGCCCGGGCAACTCGAGGAAGGGCACCTTCGCGGCCGAGGTGGGCGAGGTGACGTACACCAACACCTTCAAGTGCGTCGCGTCAGACGTGCTGTACCGACTCGCGACCCCGCCGCGCCGCTTCGTGCAGACGATGCAAACCGCGACGGTGGTGGGCGACGAGGACATCAGCACCGACGTCCACGGCCGCATCAAGGTGCAGTTTCACTGGGCTCGCGTTGACGCCTCCACCGCCAAGAAGGGGAAGAGCGACATCAAGTCCTCGTGCTGGGTGCGGGTGGCTCAGTCGTCAGCCGGAATCGGCTTCGGGCACGTCTTCATCCCCAGGAAGGGACAGGAAGTCGTCGTCACCTTCCTCGAGGGAGACCCGGACAAGCCCCTCGTCATCGGCTCAGTGTACAACGCCATCAACAAGACGCCGTACGAGTTGGATGCCCAGAAGACCCGGAGCGTCATTCGCACCCGAAGCACCCCCAACAGCGACGGGTACAATGAAATCAGCTTCGAGGACAACAGTGACAAGGAGCAGCTCTACATTCAGGCCCAGAAGGACATGAAGGAGCTCGTCAAGAATAACCATGACGTCCACATCCAGAATGACGAGAGCTACTCCGTCGACCAAAACCAAACCCTGACTGTCGGGGGCAAGCGCACCCACACCGTCAAGAAGGATGAGGCGATTACCATCGAGGGTAACCAGTCCATCATCATCCAGGGCAAGGGCCAAAGCCCTGTGCACAGCACCGTCACAGTCACGGGCAAGCACACCTTCGACGCCAGCGACACCATCAAGATTCAGGCGCCGACGTCCATCACCCTCCAGTGTGGCGGCAGCACCATCGTGATGGAGCCGAAGAAAATCACCCTCACCGCCGGTGACGGGGCCGTGCTGGTGCTGGACGCCAACCTCGAGTCCACCGCGAAGCCGGGTGGGCACTTCAAAATCGATGCGGACCTCGAAGGCTCCTCCGCCAATGGAGGCGGCTTCAAGGTCGACGCCAACGTGGCCGCCCAGTCGGCCAAGGCCTCGCAGCTCAAGCTCGATGGGGACGCCGCGCTCTCGGGCTCCATGAAGGCCAGCGTCAGCGGTACCACGGAGGCCACCATGAGCGCGGCTCCGGGCAGCGTGAAGGCATCGCCAGCGGGCGTCGAGGTTTCGGGCCCGAAGGTGGACGTCGCAGGAACGGCCATGGTGACTGTCTCGGCCGCGCTGACGAAGGTCGGGTAGGGCCGCGGCCTCGTCGCCGGGCTTTTTGAATCAAGCAGCGGGTCCGTCGCGGGCCCCCCAGGAGACGGACATGAAGGGACTCACGCCAGATGGCCAGACGTTGAGCGAGCTCCTCGAGACGACGTTGGCGGGCACCGCGGTGTCCGGGCCGCGTGTTGTCGAGGGCGCCGTCAATGCTGCTGGCACTGCAGGGGCCCTCAAGCCCGCTGCCCCAGAGAGCCCCGTTTCGACGGTCGTTGTTGGGGAGGTGCTCGACACGCACCATCCCCACCTTCCGGGGAGGGTCCTCGTCCGCTGGCTGGACCACCAGGGTGTGCTGGCGGACCGATGGCTCCAACGGGAACGCCACCTGTCGATCCGCAA
>PMBV01000063.1 GCA_003153055.1 Myxococcales bacterium | reverse complement strand
ACCAGATGCGCATGAAGATCGGCGTCGTCTTCGGCAACCCCGAGACCACCACCGGCGGCAACGCGCTCAAGTTCTACTCGTCGGTGCGGTGCGAGATTCGTCGCGCCGGAAACCTGAAGGAGGGCGACTCCGTCATCGGCACCAGGACCAAGGTGAAGGTGGTGAAGAACAAGGTGGCCCCACCCTTCCAAGAGGCGGAGTTCGACATCATCTACAACCAGGGCATCAGTCGAGCCGGTGAGGTGGTGGACCTGGGCACGTCGATGGGGCTCCTCGAGAAGGCCGGGAGCCACTTCTCACTCGGCGGCGAGCGCATCGGCCAGGGCCGCGACCGCGCCATCGAGTACCTCAAGGCCAACCCTCAGCAGCTCGAGGCGGTGGCGGGACGAATCCTCTCGGCGGGGCCCGTGACGCCCCCACAGCCCCAGGCGGAGGCGGCCGCGTGAGGCCTGCGCTCTGGGCGGGCGTGGTGGGTCTCGGCTGGGTGCTCGTTGCTCCCAGGCCACCCGAGACCACCTCGCTTTCGTCCCCTCGTGCCAGAGAGACCCACCGCCATGCCCATGAGCGGCCACGGCTGGCGCTCCGCTCCCCCGCACGAGTGACTCGCACGACCCAGGGAGAGGTCGGCGGAGACCCCGTCGCGCGGTGGGCGACCGGATTGACAAGTGACTTGTCACGTCGCCCATGATGCGACCATGACTCATTCTCTCGAGGACCTCTTCGACGAGGTGAGGCTCCTGGGAGCGCTCCTCGACCTCGAGCGCGAGCGGCTCCACGCCGACCAGCCTGTCACGCGGGGAATGCGGGGCGTGCTCGAGGTGCTGCGACTCGAAGGCCCGAGGCCCGTGCCGGCCATCGCGCGGCAGCGTCACGTCTCTCGGCAACACGCGCAGGCGCTGGTCAACCGTCTCAAGCAACTCCGGCTGGTCGCGCTCTCACCCAACCCGGAGCACCGTCGCTCCGTGCTGGTGCGCCTGACGCCAGTGGGGCGGCGAACCTTCGAGCGGATGCGCGTGAAGGAGCGACGTGGCGTGGCTCGCCTTGAGAGAGGCTTGAGAGGGGCGGGCCTCGTGGCAGCGGCCCAGACGCTCCGGAGGGTCCGGGAAGCGCTGCTGTCCGAGGGGTGACCCAGCTCCGCTCCCAGGCGGTGCTGTGCAACGGCTTGTCGACCGTCGCACGAATGGAAGCTGCTCTTCCATTTGGTCCTCACCCCCGCGGGGTCGGGTGCCGCCACCGGCATTCATTCTCGAGTTGCGACGAAGGCCAGATGATTGCTCCTACCGCGGCTTCGAGCGCTGGGGGCGAGGGAGGAGGCCGGGGCTCCGGGCGAGCATCAGCAGCCCCTCGGCCGGTCGGTCGGGTGTTGCAGGGCCGGGTCGTGGCCCCTCACGTAGGCCCACTGCCGTCTCGGGTCGAGGCGCTGGCCAGACGGCTTCGGTGGTTGGGCAGTAGCACCGCTCTCGCCCTCACGGCGTGCTCGCCGCTCGGCGCCAGTTGGCGGGTCCCTCCTCCCCGGCCTCCCCGGTGGGAAGAGGTCTCCGAGCGTGTNNAATCAGTACTCCGTGATGACAGGGCTGGGGAGTGGCCCGGCCTCGAGGTCGGCGCCGAGGTTCAGGGCACCTTGCAGCACGGCGCTCCGTCGGAGAAGCTGTGGCGGTGCGCATCAGCTCCCCATCGAGAGGCAACGCACTTCTCGAGGTCCCCCGATGACTCGCGAAGAGTTCCGGGAGGCGCTCCTTCGCCTCATGGAACGCAAGCGCCACCGCGCCTGGCCAGCCTTCACCTCGGGGCGCGTCCCCAAGCACCTCCTCCACGTCCACCTCGAGCAGGAGTACGCGGTGTACGTGCGGGACTTCCCGGTGCTCGTCGGGCGCGCCTACGTGCAGTGCCCCATCGCGGCGGTGCGACGCGAGCTCGCGGAGAACCTGTACGAAGAGGAGACAGGTGGCATCGCCGCAGGGCGTCCGCACCCCGAGCTGTTCCTCGAATACCCCCGGGGCCTGGGCTTCGACCTGACTCGCTTCGAGCACGTGGCGCTGCTCCCAGCGGCCACGCACTACCGTGAGCGCCTCGACGAGCTGACCCTGCGCCGTGGGTGGGCGGTCGCCGCGGCTGTCGTCACCCTCTTCATCGAAGGCACGCCCGCGGAACGAGCGCTCTTCTCCCCTCCCCTGGGAATCGTCGAGACGACGCCACTCGAAGCCCACCCACTCGTCGTGCATTACGGCCTCCCGGTGGCCAGCCTCGCCCTGACCCAAGCACACCGGCGGGTCGAGGGCCTTCACCGCGTCGCCGCGTGGAGGGTGTTGCTCGATCACGTCCCCGAGGGCCAGCACGCGGCGATCCTCGACGCCCTCGAGGAAGCGCTCACCGCGTGGCTCGCCTACCGGGACGACGTCGCAGCGGCGTGCGGGGTCTGAGCCCGGGCTCGGAGTAAGCGCGCTCGCCCATCAAGCGCTCGAGAGCGCGCAGGACACCGGCCTCCGAGATCCGTCCACGGACCCGCCGTCACGGCCCCATCGGCGGCAGGTGATCCGGTCGGCAAGCCAGCGAGCCCGTCGACTCACCTGGAGACGCGACGCAGGTGCCGGTGAGGTTCGTCGAGCCGTGCGTGAACGCACAGGCGGTGTTCGCAGAGAGACCGGCGCAGGCCTTCACGGCTTCCTCGGGCGGCCCGTGGTGACCCGGCGGAGGACCGCCGGGCCGACAGGCGAGCGCGCTTCCTCCCGGCGGCGTTTCACAGGTCCCCGTCACGCTCCGGTCTCCCATCGAGAAGCTGCACGCCGCGTTGGCCGTCAGGCTCGCGCAGGCCGTCAGCGCCTCCTGCGGAGGGCCGCGGTGGCCGTGGCCAGGCGGAGGGCCGCTGGGCCGGCAGGCGAGCGCGCTTCCTCCCGGCGGCGTCTCACAGGTCCCCGTCACGCTCCGGTCTCCCATGGCGAAGCTGCACGCCGCGTTGGCCGTCAGGCTCGCGCAGGCCGTCACTGCTTCTTGCGGCGGGCCAGACCCGCGATCCCACGCGCCAGCAGGCGCGGCCACCATCAGTGTCCAGACGACGATTCCCAGCGGCGTGTCTCTCATGTCTCTCTCCTCGAGCGGTGTGGCGTTGTCGACGAGAGTGACCGGCGAAGACTGCCCAGCGTTAGGGCGGGTCACGCCCCTCGGGTGGAGGCGGCGGGCCGTCGAACATCGAACCAGGTGGTGGTCGCGGCGGCCGGTGGGCGCGAATCTCCTCGAGCTTGGCCACCTGGGCCGGCGTGAGAATCGCTTTCAGCTCCTGCTCCATCTGCTCGGTGCGGGCACGAATCCTCGGGAAGATGTCGTGCATGATGGCGTCGACATCGGCCCGGTGGCGCTCGAAGATCGACTTGGCCGACACCCGCTGCTCCTCGGACAGCTCGAGGTCTCGCAGCCACGGCGGTGGCCCATGCGGGCCCGGCGGAGGAGGGCGAAACAACGGGTGCGCGGCGATGCCCGTGGCCCCACCCGCGACGAAGATCGCCAGCACGACCAGGCCCAGCCGCCACTTCGAGGAGCGCGCGCTCACAGCCCGTCTCCGGTGAGAGCCACGACGTCCACACTCCGGGGGATCTCTCCGGTGTTCGCCCACTCCGACACCGAGTCGGCCGTCAACGACCCTGGCGTCACCGTGCTCCGAGACCCGAGGGCCAACACCAGCGCCATGGCCACCACGATGGCCGCCACCGTCGTCAACGGCCAGGAGAGGCGCGCGAGCTCGACCGTCACGGACGCCCTGGCCTCGAGACGAGCCGCCAGGCCCCGCTCGGCGGTGCGAGCGATCATCCGCTCCCAGCGCTTCACGTCACGTGACGGGTCGATCGTGCTGAAGTCAATCTTGTTGTCACTCATGTTCGGCCTCTTCGAGGAACTCGCGCATCGCCTTGCGCGCGACAAACAGGTGCTGCCGGGAATTGACCTCGGTGATGTCGAGGGCGCTGGCGATCTCCCCATGGGTCCACGACTCGAGGTCGTGCAGGAGCACCACCTCGCGCTGGACCTCCGACAGCCGTGACAGCCCAGCCAACAGTTGCTGACGGGCGATGACCTGCTCCACGTCACCCGCCACGCCTTCCTCGAGCCGGGCCTCGGTCTCTCGCCGCTGGCCCAGACGATTGAGCGCCTTGTTGCGCACGATGGTGAGGAGCCACCCCGAAAACCGAGCGGGATCGCGGCAACTGTCGAGCGACGCGAAAGCCGTCACCATGGCGTCCTGGGCGATGTCTTCCGCATCGGCGACGTTTCGTAGCACCGACAGCCCCACGGCGATCGTCGCCCTCAGATGCCGGCGCACGAGCGCCTCGAATGCACCCGCGTCGCCTTGGCGCGCACGGGTGACGAGAGTGCGGTCATCGAGATCGAGAGACATGCGCCTTGTGTCAAGACAGCCCGGAGGCGCCCGGTGTTAGGGCGCTGGTCGAAAGAGCGTCGCCAGGGATCGGCGCCGAGGATGGCGAGGTTGTTGCGATCAGCGCCATGAGCCCAGGTGTCGTCACCGAGGCTAGGAGGCCGGAAGCACAGGGTCCTTCGCCTCACTCACGGAGGTAGTGGCAGGTGTAGCCATCGGGGTGCTTGACCAGGTAGTCCTGATGGTAATCCTCGGCGGACCACCACGTGGACGCGGCCACGACCTGGGTGACGACGGGCTTCTTCCACTTGCCCGATGCGTCGACCCGGGCCTTCACCGCCTCGGCCACCTTTCGCTGCGTCTCGTCGGAGTAGAAGATGGCCGAGCGGTACTGAGTGCCGACGTCGTTGCCCTGCCGGTTCGCGGTGGTCGGGTCGTGAATTCGGAAGAACCACTTCTCGAGCAGCGTCTCGTACGACAGACGAGCCGGGTCGAAGGTCACCTTCACGGCCTCGGCGTGCCCCGAGCGACCGTCGTGCGTGTCCTCATACTTCGGGTTCGCGAGGGTCCCTCCGGTGTAGCCGACCTCTATCTTCACCACTCCGGGAATCTTCCGGAGCAGATCCTCCATGCCCCAGAAGCAGCCCCCCGCCAGAATGGCCACCTCGGTCTTTGGCGCTGAGAAGAGCGAGAGGTACCGGCCGTAGCCCTCGACCTCCAGCTTGGCGACCGGCACGAACCGCAGCGACGCCGAGTTGATGCAGTACCTCAGGCCACCGGTGTCTGTTGGGCCATCGGGGAACACGTGGCCCAGGTGCGAGTCGGCCCGCTTGGAGCGCACCTCGGTTCGCTCCATGCCGTGGGTGCCGTCGACCTTCTCCACCACGTTGGGCTCGAGGGGCCGGGTGAAGGACGGCCAGCCGGTGCCGGAATCGAACTTGTCGAGTGACGAGAAGAGCACCTCGCCCGACACCACGTCGACGTAGAGCCCCGCCTCGTGGTTGTTCCAGTAGGCATTGCGGAAAGCCGGCTCGGTGCCGCACTCCTGCGTCACGTGGAACTGCTCCTGGGTCAGCTTCTTCTTGAGCTCGTCAACGGGGGCTTTCACGGGCTTCTCCGAGGCAGGGGGCGGGGCAGCGAGGGTGAGGGCCAGCACACTGAGCGCGATGAACATGGGTTCGAACCTCCACCAACCACTACGACGCTCCCCTCACCTGCGTTTCACCACTTCAGATTGCAACCCTCTGTTGGGGGGGGTACGCCGAGCCCCTGTGAGTCTCGGCTCTTGCCGCTCGGGGCGAAAACGGGTGACGGGCACGACCGGGGTGTGCGAAGGCCCGGGCCGTGATTCGTCTCGACGGCATCAGTCTCCAGCACGGTCAGCAGATTCTCTTCGTCGAAACCTCGGCGGCGCTCCACGGGGGAGAGAAGGTCGGCCTGGTGGGGCCCAACGGCTCGGGCAAGTCGACCCTCTTTCGACTGGTGATGCGCGAGGAGACGCCCGACGAAGGCCAGGTGAGCATCGATCGCGGTGTCACCATCGGCTACTTCCGCCAAGACGTGGGCGAGATGGCGGGCCGCTCGGTGCTCGAGGAGACCCTCGATGGCGCCGGCCCGGTGGCCGAGGTCGCGCGGGAGCTCAAGTCACTCGAGCACGCCATGGCCGACCCCGCGCACGCCGACGAGCTCGACGCGCTGGTGACCCGCTTCGGTGAAGTGCAGGCCCGGTTCGACGAGCTGGGAGGGTATGCGCTCGAGGGCCGGGCCCGTGAAATCCTCGCTGGCCTGGGCTTTCGCGAGTCGGTGGTCGATGGGCCGGTCGACGCGCTCTCCGGCGGGTGGAAGATGCGGGTGGCGCTGGCCCGCATTCTCCTCATGAAGCCCGACGCCATGTTGCTCGACGAGCCCACCAACCACTTGGACCTCGAGTCGCTCATCTGGCTGGAGGAGTTCCTCAAGCGCTACGAAGGCGCGCTGCTGATGACGTCGCACGACCGAGAGTTCTTGACCCGTGTCTGCGGACGCATCTTGGAGATCGACGGAGGTGAAATCACCTCCTACGGGGGCACCTACGACTTCTACCTGAAGCAGCGGGAGCTGGCTGACACCCAGAAGCAAGCCACCTTCGAGCGCCAGCAGGCGATGCTGAAGAAGGAGCTCGCCTTCATCGAGCGGTTCAAGGCCCGCGCGTCTCACGCCGCCCAGGTGCAGTCCCGGGTGAAGAAGCTCGAGAAGATCGAGCGAGTCGAGCCGCCGCGCCGCCAAGAGAAGGTGTCCTTCGAGTTCAAGGCCTCTCCCCGCAGCGGCGAAGACGTGGTGAAGCTCGACCAGGTGTCCAAGGCCTACGGCGACCTCACCGTGTACCGCGACTTCAGCTTCCTCGTCCGGCGGCGGGAGCGCTGGTGCGTCATGGGCGTCAACGGCGCGGGCAAGTCGACGCTCCTCAAGATGGTGGCCGGCCAGGCCGAGCCCGATACTGGCTCGGTGGCGCTCGGGGCCTCCATCAAGATGGGCTACTTCGCCCAGCACGCCATGGAGGTGCTCGACGGGAGCAAGACCGTGTGGACGACGCTGGTCGACGCCTTCCCCCGCAGCTCCGAGGGCACCTTGCGCACCCTGGCGGGCTGCTTCGGCTTCACCAAGGACGAGGTCGACAAGGTGGTGAAGGTGCTGTCCGGCGGAGAGAAGGCCCGCCTGGTGATGGCGCTGATGCTGTTCGACCCGCCCAACCTGCTGGTGCTCGACGAGCCCACCAACCACCTCGACCTGGCGACCAAAGAGATGCTCATCGAGGCCCTCCGCGGCTACGAGGGGAGCATGCTGTTCGTCTCCCACGACCGGCACTTCCTCGCCGAGCTCTCGACGAGGGTGCTCGAGCTGGGGCCCGAGGGGCCGCACCTTTTCGGCGGGGGTTACACCGAGTACGTGGCCCGCACCGGCCGGGAGGCGCCGGGGCTGCACTGACCGAATCCGTCAGAGGACTTCTTGGTCGTCGACTTCGCCGTCTGACGCGTCTTCGTCTTCGTCGACCACGTCGGCCAGCGAGGCCGCCTTCCGGTCGAGGAACCAGCGCCGGAGCATCAGGGCCGACTCGCCCAGGCCCGAGACGAGGTAGAGGCAGAAGTAGGCGACCAGCACGTAGGCAGGGTGAATCTGCGTGCCCACCAAGATGCCGAGGGCGACGACCCCAGCGAGCAGGAGGATGATGCGGGGGCTCGGCTTGACGTCTTTGAAGGTGCGGTAGCGCACCGTCGACACCATCAACAGCGCGAGGAAGACGACGAAGCCCAGCACCGGCCATCGCCACGTCTCGGGCAGCTCTCCGCCGTGGGCGTTCTGGAAGGCGATGATCATCGAGATGACGCCCGCCGCCGCGAAGGGAATGGGCATGCCCACGAAGAACTGGGACGCGCCGCCGTGAGGAGAGCGGATCGCCAGCACGTTGAAGCGGGCCAACCGGAGCGCCCCGCAGGCCGCGAAGAGGAAAGCCGACACGATGCCGATGAGCCCCAGGCCACCGAGCGCCCACTTCCACACCAGCAGGGCGGGCGCGGCGCCGAAGGTGACCAGGTCAGCCAGGGAGTCGAGCTCCTGACCGAACAGACTCTGGGTGCGGGTCAGCCGGGCCACCCGCCCATCGAAGCCATCGAAGAAGATGCCGAAGAAGATGGCCAGGGCGGCCTGATAGAGCTGGGTCGGTGAAGCATCGCCAGCACACAGCGTCATCGCGTAAAAGCCAAAGAAGATGGACGACACCGTGAACAGGTTCGGTAACACGAACATCAGGTCACGGAGCTTCATTGGCCAAAAACCTTACCAGCGTCGGGCACGGGCCGCTTCATGCTGATCGTCGTCCTCGCCATCATCGTCGTCCTCGCCGGGTGGGTCGCAGCGGTTGATGGCCTCTACCCGCTTCCGGAGCCGCGGCCAACCCGCCTCAGCACCTCGACCTCAGATGGGTGGACGCTGGCCGTCTGGCACCGGCCCGCCACCCACCGGCGCTCCCCATTCCCGGTGGTGCTCTGCCCTGGCCTGGCCAACAATGCCACCTTCTTCGACTTCGTGCGCCCGCAGAACCTCGCCGCCTTCCTCAGCGACAGAGGCTTCGACTGCTACACGGTAGACCTGCGAGGGGCTGGGGGCTCGCAGCCGCCGGACTCCGGGCCGTGGGACGTATCGATCGACGACTACATTCGGCGCGACGTGCCCGCCATCATCGAGCTCATCGAGCGCCACAGCGGGAGCCGCTCGCTGGTGTGGGTCGGTCACTCCATGGGAGGGCTCATCGGCCTCGCCGCCTCCTCCCTCAGCCTGCAAGGCCGCCTCGCCGGCCTCGTCACCATCGGCTCACCGGTCTACTTCCCCCACGGGCGGCGGTTGGGCCCGCTCCTCACGCTCGCTCAGTGGCTCTCTCCCTGGGGCGCCTTCAGCACCGCCTTCATGCGCCTGGTCGCGCCACTGGCTGGCCGGGTGGCCTCGCCACTGAGCGCCTCGACGAACCTCGAGAACATCGAGGCCGTGGCGCAGCGCTTCGCCGCCGCCAACATCTTCGCTCCGATGTGGCGTGGGGTCTTGAGGCAGCTCGAAGACTGGGCGATGAACGATGCGTTCCGCTCGGAGGACCTCCAGGTCGACTACCGGAAAGCCGTGGCGAGCCTCGCGGCGCCGCTCCTGGTGGTGGGGGGCTCGGTCGACGAGCTCGTGCCAGAGCCGGCGACGAAGGCCTACTTCGACTTGGCGCGAGGCTCGCCCTACCCCAGGACGCTCGCGCTCTTCGGCCGGCAGCACGGGCAGATCAACGAGTACGGGCACGGGGACCTGGTGGTGGGCCAGCGGGCGCACCTCGAGGTGTACCCGGTGGTGGCCGACTTCCTCGAGCGCTGCGCAGCCGCGCGGGCCGCTGCGGGAACGGACTGACTTGGGCTCAGCGCGAGGCGAAGAGCCTCTGGAGTGTCTTGACGGACAGGTAGAGGTGGAGCCCGTCGTCCTCCGCGGCCTTGAAGCCGGAGAGCGCGTGGAAGCGTCTCGCCCGGTCGTTCTTGGCTCGGACCTCGACGGCGAGGGTGTTTCTTCCGGATACAAGAGAGAGTGGCTGAGCGAACTGAACGACTGGATCTCCGGCTGACCGCTTCGAACCGCAAGCTCATCGAGCGCGCGGCGATCCTGCTTGGCCAGCCTTTGACGGCCTTCGCCGTTCAGGTGCTGGTCGAACAGGCAGAGAAGGTCATCGCGCAGGATACCAACCGCAAACTCTCGGCACGCGACTGGAAGCGCTTCCTCGAGGTTCTCGACGACGACACCGTCGCCCCAGCGCTCGCGCGGGCCGCGAAACGCTACCGCAAGCGCACGTCGAAGGAGGCGAGCCCCGGCAACGGGTGAACGGTCGCGGAATTCATGGAGCTACGGAACCGCGCCCCATCGGCCGGTAGCCGCCCCAGCGCGGACCCAGTATGTCTCACACGTGGCTGCCGACCCTTTTGCAGAGCACGACCGCGGCGCCCTCGCCTGGCCGGGGGAGACCTACGGCCTCTCGGTGCGGGGAGTTCCCCTGCGGGTGTGGCTGCCGCCCCATCGGGACTCGCCATCAGTGCTCGTCTTCGCCACCATCCACGGCAACGAGCCCGAAGGTACGGTGGTGCTCTCAGCGGCCCTCCGCGCGGTTCTTCCTACCGAGCTCGCCTGCGCCGTGGTGCTCTGCGCCAACCCCGACGGAGCGATGCTTGGAGTGCGCTGCAATGCGCACGGCGTCGACTTGAACCGCAACTTCCCGGCCCGCAACTGGGGGCCTCCACCGCCGGGCGAGCTCTCCACCGGTACACACCCCGGCTCAGAGCCCGAGACCCAGGCGCTGATGGCCTTGGTCGACCGCCTGCGCCCGGCCGCCGTCGTCTCGGTTCACGGAGACCTCGCCTGCATCGACGACCCCGGGGCCACGAGCCTGGGCGCGTGGATGGCCAATCGCATGGGTCTCCCTCGCGTGGCCGATATCGGCTACCCCACGCCTGGGTCTTTCGGCTCGTGGTGCGCGGAGCGGAAACTCCCGGTCGTCACCCTCGAGCTCGAGCGAGCTGGGCCTCAGGCGCTTCGCTTGCGCCACGGGCCGACGCTGGCTGAGCTGCTGCGAGGGCGCCCCTGGCTACCGGATGAGGAGCACCAAGGCGGTTGATCAAACCCGAGGCCTCGCAGGCTCGGCAGCCAGCCTCTCCAGCCAGAAGCGCCACGGGAGGGCCACCCAGTCGTTCGGCCGGTGCAGCTCGAAGCCTCAGTGGGCGCAATCATCGAGCCTTCGCCGCAACTCGAGAAGGACAGGTCGCGCCCGACGGTCGGATCACTCGCACAATGGGAACACTGCATGTTCTCGATGTGCGACGCGTCCAAGGGAGGCCTCAGGCGACGCTCCTGCCCTCGACAGCACCGTCTGAGAGGGGCGCTTTGGTCAGCGCCGCCGATGGCTCACTGGCGCTCCTCGACGACCACGCGCAAGGAAGCGCCACTGCGGTCAAAGAATCATGGCTCGAGCCGCTCCACGCACCGGCTGGCCGGTCGCTCACCCGCCCATTTGAGCGCTCCGAGCTGCACCCGAGCACCCTCGGCGCACTCGGCCCAGATGGGCAGCTCGGCACCCGACGCCTCGAGCTCGACCACCCGGGCCTGGCCTCCGTCGGTGACCAGGAGCGCCGGGCCCCTCGCAGCCCGAGACACGAGCCGGGCCACCCGCACCTGCGAGCCCCGCTCGACCACCACCGCCCCCGCGCCCGACCGGTCGACCTCCACGAGCTCGGCCACCACTGAAGCGGCGGCGCTGACGTACAGCCCGCTGCCCTCCACGTCGCTCACCTTGAGGCTTCCGATCTTCAGCGTCGCGTCTCTCACCTGGAGCCCATCGCCGAGCAGGGGCTCGCCTCCCGCTGTCCCCTCGGACCGCACCCGGTCGATCTGCGCGCGAAGGAGCGACACCGTACCGAGACGAATCAGGAGCCCCATGGCAGCGCTGTCGCTGACGTGCACGTCCTCGAGCGTCACCACCGAGCCGAGCAGTTGCACGCCACCCAAGGGCCCTGCGTGGTCCACCTGGAGGCGGCCCACTCGACCGGTACAGCGCTCGAGGGCCACCCCGCTCAGCTGGCTCCCAGTGGTGCTGACCGAGTCGAGGTCGATGACCGCGCCGGAGGCCTCGATTCCGTACTCCTGGCCCACGACCGACAGTCCCCGCACCTTGAGTGACCCGCCAGCGGCGAACAGCCCGGGCCCTCGGCCACCGGCCGCCGACGAGGCCTCGATCACCAGCCCCGACTCGACGCCATGCACGAGCGACGCGGCGCCCTCCGACGAGACGGCCGTCAATCGCGCCCAGCCCCGCTCCACCTTCACCGCCCGCTGGAGCGCTCCGATGAAGCGGCTCCGCCCCAGCTCCATCCCCCCGCCGACGACCAGCAAGCCGTCTTGCCCCGTCGAGCCCTCGACCGTGAGCCCGGTGAAGGCCGCCAAAGCCCCAGGCCCCACTCTGGCCGCGCTGCCCCGATGACCGCTGAAGTGGACCTCGGCGGCCTCGACCCGGCCCCGCACCTCGAGCCCGAGGCTCCCGCCCTGAATCGAGAGGTGCTCGAGACGAGCGTCCTGCGCCACCACCACCGTGCCCGCTCCCTCGAGGAACACGACGGCCGTCCCTTCACCGATGAGCCGAGCTCCGGGCGCCAGCTCGAACGGCCCGCGGTACAGCCCGCTCGCCAGGTGCACCCAGGTCGCCGGCGGAACCCGAGACGGCGCGACCTTCCACGGCCGCTCTCGGCTCCCCTCGCCCGCCTCGGTGGCGTACGCATCGACCCACCAGTCGTCGTGCGCGCTGGGGCGATCAACCGGCGCCATCGTCACGCAGCCGCTGAGCACCGCGCACAGGAGCAGATCAGCCACCACCCAGCGCCGATCAGAATCCATCGACTCGCCCCTCGCATTTCGCACCCTTCGCACCCCGCGCCGATCGGCGGCGGACGACCGCTGATCAGCCGCGGGCAGATCAGCCAATACACGATGTATGAGTTGACTGGGAGCGCCGGGCTCTGTTACTGGTTCGCCCACCTGGCGCCAGTGCGCTCGAGTGCTCGCCTGGAGGGACACACACTCATGACCAAAGCAGAGCTCGTCGAAGCGGTCGCGGTGCAGGCTCGGCTGACCAAGAAGTCGGCGGCTGAGTTCATCGACGTGGTGTTCGACAACATCGGCAGCGCGGTGAAGCAGCACTCGCGCTTCAGCTACCCCGGGTTCGGAACCTGGACGATTCGCACCCGCAAGGCGCGGAAGATCCGTAACCCCCAGACCAACGAGATCATGAAGCTCAGGGCCACCAAGACCATCGGGTTCCGGCCGGCCAAGGAGCTGAAAGACACCCTCTGAGGGGAGTGGACGCACGCGCGGCTCGTGGACAGGCATTGGGCCAGTGTCATCCGAGCAGGAGCGGGTCTCCGCTCCCGTTCTGGCCGTAGCGGCGGTGGGCCTCCTCGAGGGTGAGACCCCTGGACTCGGCCGCCAGCGACACGAGGTCGGCTGACTCGATGAAGAAGAGGCCCTCCGAGGTGAAGAGAGAGACGAAAACCTCGGGAGAGCCCGGGAGCTTCACCCCGTGGCAATCGAGGAAGTAGACCAGTCGCGGCAACACCGTTGAGGTCAGGTACTCGTCGGTCGCGAACGCAGGGAGCGCCACCTCATAGCTGAGGGCTGGCGCCGCGCCGACGCTCCTCGCTTCGCGAACCCCACCGATGGCGTCGTTGGCCTCGGAGGGCGCGGCCGAAACAAAGGCGCGGCTCACCAGACGCTCCACGAGGGAGCTCATCGGCCACCCAGCCGGCTGTGCTTCGCTTGGGGTGGAGGCGGCAGGAGCGCTTCCGGGTCGACGGGCTCACCGTCTTGCCGAAGCTCGAAGTGCAGATGTGGCCCGGTCACCTGCCCAGTGTCCCCCAACAGCCCGATGATGTCTCCTTGCTTTACCGCCCGGCCCACCTCGACGAGGATCGTCTGCAGGTGGCTATAGCGGGTGCAGAGGTGCGCGTCGTGCTGGAGTTCGACTTGCTTCCCGTGGGCGCCGTTCCACCCCGCGAAGGCCACCAGGCCGCTGGAGGCCGCCCGCACCTCCTGGGCCGGCTCGCCCCAGAGATCCACCCCTGCATGGAAGAGGATCTGACCCCGGAGCGGATGGAGTCGGTCGCCCCAGGCCGACGTCACCAGCACCGGGCTCGTCGGCCACGAGAAGTGGGTCGGGTCGGCGCGGCGGGGCTTCACCGTCAGCGTCGCCACACGCTCCGACAGCCGCTTGAGCGCCACGGGAATGCGCTCAGCCAACCCGGAGGGGACGTCACCGTACGCGCCCACGTCGGCATCGACGTTGGTCTCGAGGACGAGCCGGGTCCTCGAGAGATCGAGCGTCGAGGTGTGCTCCACCGGCTGACTCAGAAGCTCGTCGACCGCGTCGAGCATCGTGCCCCAGGCCATGATGTACGGCTCAGGCATCGACGCGCCCCGGCTCGTCGAGGGGCGTTCGCGTTGCGCGACCTCGATGAACCGCCGAGTCGCCTCCGCCAGCGAGCTGGAGGCCTTGGTGTCCGTCACGTGTGCCGAGGGCGGGGCCACGAGCGCCTCGAGGCTGACTCGTTCGGCTGGCGGAGCCGTCGCGCAGGCCACCAGGCCGAGCCACGCCCCCGCGAAGACGAACCGAGCCATCTCGAGGAGTGTAACCCTGGGAGGCCGTCTCCGCGCGGCGCGTCAGCTCTCTTGCGCCCGCGTCTCGGCAGCGGCATGTGAGGCCCGTGAGCACGACCCGGCAACACACCCAGGCAGAGAAGTCCGCCCGCGCATTGGAGGTTCTTCGCCGACTCGACGTGGCGATGCCCGAAGCCCACATCGAGCTCGACTACACGTCACCGCTCGACCTCCTCGTCGCCGTCGTCCTGGCCGCCCAGACGACCGACCGTCGCGTCAACCAGGCCACTCCGCCGCTGTTCCGCGACTTCCCGACGGCGGCCCACTACGCCAAGGCGACCCCGGCTGAGCTCGAGGCGTACATCAAGACGGTGGGGCTGTTCCGCAACAAAGCCAAGAGCCTGGTGAAGCTCGGCAAGGCGCTGGTCGAAAATCACGGAGGAGTGGTCCCACTCTCGCGCGCCACGCTGGGCGAGCTTCCCGGTGTCGGGCCCAAGACGGCGGGCGTCGTCAGCATGCACCTGGGAGGCGACACGGCCTTCCCCGTCGACACGCACGTGCTGAGGCTCTCGGGACGACTCGGCTTCTCGCGACAGACGGACCCCAACGACGTGGAGGCGGATCTCCAACGCTTGGTCCCCGAGGCGCAGTGGTTCAAGGGCCACCAGCTCCTGGTGTGGCACGGCCGCCGGGTGTGCCACGCCCGCTCGCCCGAATGTCACCGCTGCGTGGTGGCCGAGCTGTGCCCCAAGCGAGGCGTGAAAGCGAAGACGTGAGGACGGACTCTACCGCGCCTCGGCCCGGGGTCGATCCTTGGGCTTCTTCGTCTCCGACTCGGCCTTGTCCTCGGCCATGGCGGCCTGCACCTTCTTCATGCGCTTGCGAATCAACTCTCGCTTGAGCGACGAGATGTGGTCGACGAACATCACGCCCTTGAGGTGGTCGGTCTCGTGTTGAATGGCGATGGCCAACAGCCCGTCGGCCGAGAGCGTCTGCTCGTCACCCTCCTCGTCGAGGTACCGCACCGTCACGGTCAACGCGCGCTCGACGTCCTCCGCCTCGCCGGGCACCGAGAGACACCCTTCCTTGTAGAGCAACTTTCCATCGAGGGTGAGGATCTCGGGGTTCACCATCGCGACGGGGTGTGAACCGGGCTGCCGCGGCGTGGTGTCGAGGACGATGACGTTCTTCAACACACCCACTTGAGGCGCGGCCAGACCGACCCCGTCAGCGGCGTACATCGACTCGTACATGTCCTTGATGAGCGCTCGCGTCTCGTTGTCGACGGTCTGAACCGGACGCGCCTTCTGCTTGAGCAGAGGGTGCGGCCACACCAAAATCTCTCGAACCATGGCCTCTCTTGTAACCTTTGGGCCCGGTTGACGCAAACCCCTCTGCCTCGCGAAGGAGCCTCTTTTCAATGACTTGCAGGCCCAATCTGGTCAGTCGAGGAGGTGCCTCGCATAGTCCGCGCGGCGGCGATCATCCTCCAGGGCTCGAGCGGCCTCCTCGAGCAGCTTGAAGACGACCTGGGCGCGCTGCTGAAGCCCGGCGTCAGGGTGGCCCGAGAACCGCAAGGGGTGGAACTCGTTCGACAGGCGCTGCCAGGCAGACTGCACCTCGTCGGAGCCGGCGGTCCGCGGGAGGCCCAGGATGGTGAAGTAGTCGGCATCGACGACCTCGTCGTACTTGGCCTCGAGGCGGTGCACGTCGAGCTCGGGGTCGACCCTAACCGACGGGCGCTCCGGGGCTCGCACCTCGATGGCCCCGAGCAGCTGCGCCACTTCGAGAGCGCGGAAGGCGGCGTCGCTCTTGAGCCCAGAGGCGAGACACAGCTCCTCGACGGTCGCGGTGCCGTCGACCTTCGCCAGCAGCCGGCGCTCTCGGTCCGAGAAGCCCAGGGCGCGGAGCTCGAGCTCGGCATCGGTGGCGACCGGCACGGCATCACCCCCACCGAGCCGTTCGAGCAAGGTATCGACCGGAACGGCGCGCCGCAGGGCCTCGGCCAGCAACGGCAACGTCGCGCGGGGAATCGTCACCTGGGCGACCTCCCAGCCGGGCGTGTCGTCCTGGAGGCGGTACTGAGTCTCCTCCTCGGACAGCGCCGCCAGCGCCACCTGCTCGGCACAACGCTGCACCAGCGGAACGGCCTCCACGTCGCGGATGAAGCCCCGGGCCTTGAGTCCCTCGAGCTGCTCCTTGAGCGTGGAGCCCCTGAGCGGCCGGAGCTCTGCCTCTTGGTTGCCGTCGATGAGGCCGTCACGACGGGCGCGATCGATGAGGCCCTCGCGTTCGAAGGAAGACGCGGCGGCGACGATTTGCCCCTTCCTGAGCCAGAGAGAGCGGAGCCCTCCGACCACGCCCAGCTCGAGGTGGGCGTCAGCCTGCGAGAGGACGAGCTGGCACACGAGCCTGGCCAGCGCCTCCAGGTCGGCGGTGCCATGGCGAGACACACCGAGCGGTGGGCGTCCCGGCAGGGCAAGCGTTTTCACGTTCCGATGCTCCAGCTCGAGCACTTTTCCAGCCGAGAGCGACGCTGAGGCCTCGGCGCCTTCCGCCCGCGCGCGCTGTCCATCGAGCTCGTCTTTGAGCTGGGCCACCTCGGTGACGAGGCTCGCTTGACGCGCCGCCGCCCGCTCGAGCTCCTCGGTCAGCCGGGTCGCGTGGACCTCGAGCGCCTCGTGGACCGTGCGTGCTTCGCCCAGCTTCGCTTCGAGCCCGACAGCGACGGACCTGGCCTCCTCCCACGACGCGTGCGCCGTGGCGAGCTCGGCCACCTTCTCGCCGAGCTGCGCTTCGTACGCGGCCCGTTCGGCCCCGAGTCGCGCCTCGAGCTCGGCCCTCGTCTCGACTACACGGGCCTCGTGCGCGACGCGCTCGGCTTCGACCTGACCCTCGAGCTGCGCCCTCGTCTCGACTACACGGGCCTCGTGCGCGACGCGCTCGGCCTGGAGCCGACCCTCGAGCTCAGCCACACTGGCCTCGTGCACGACGCGCTCGGCCTCGAACTGGGCGCGCTCGTGTGAGCGCAGTCGCTCGTGCTCGACCCGCTCAGCCTCGAGGCGGGCCTCGAGCTCGGCGCGAAGGAGGGTGACTCCATTGGCGCGAGCAAGTCGCTCACCTTCCAGCTCCGTGCGCTGGGCCGCCAGTTGGGCTTCGAGCTCCGAGCGCTGGCTCCAGAGCTGGGCCTCGAGCTCGGCCCGGTCACCCACCAACCGGGCATCGTGCTCGGCTCGCTCGGTCTCGAGCTGACGCTCCAGCTCCGAGCGCCAGGCCTCGTGCTCGGCTCGCTCGGTCTCCAGTTCGGCGATGCGGGCGCGGCCAGCTTCGACGAGGTCCACAGCGGCCTGGCGCTGGGCGTCGGCGTCAGCCTGGCTCTGCTCGAGAACGGGGCGCTGAGCCTCGAATTCGGCGAGGGCCCGCCGGGTTTCCCCGTGCGCCGCCTGCTCCGCCGAGAGCTGCCGTGTCACTTCTCCCACGGCGGTCGCCTCGGCCTTGGAGATTTCGGCCGACGCCTGGGCCTCGGACAGCCGGTACCTGAGCTCGGCCACCTGCTCATCGTGGCGGCGAGACAGGGCCGCGATGGCATCGGCCTGTCGTTGGCTGACCTCGGAGAGGCGGTGCTCTCTCTGCCGTACCTCGTTCGACTGCGCGTCGAGCTCGGCGCGTAGGAGCGCGAGATCCGCCTCGGCTCCTTGAGCTCGGGCCTGCCAGGCCAGCGCCGTCTCGGTGAGCTCGCCCTCGCGCTGGGTGAGCTGGGCGGCGCCGTGTGCCCTGGCCGCCTCGAGGGTCACGGCGTTGCTGGCTTGCTGGTCGACCGCGGCATGCTCGAGGAGCTCGACCGAGGCCTTGAGCCTGAGGACCTCTTCCTCGAAGCCCGCCCGCTCCTCACGCTCGGCCTGCACCAGCGCCTCGGCCTCCTCAGCGCGCCGGCTGGCGTCCTCCAGCGCCTCCTGGTGCCTCACCGCGTCGGCTTCGAGCTCGCTGAGCCCCTCGTGGTAGGCCTCGCGACCCTCCGCCACCATCGCCTCCGCCCGGGCCAGGGCTTCCACGACGCGAGCGGTGACGGGAGCCACCGGGGCCTCCTCCTCGGTGGAGAGCGCCGAGAGGGAGCTCGTCATGAGGCCAGCGCCAGGGAGCCGCGAGGGTTCGTCGTCTCCCCGCAGCGCGGACTCGAGCGACGCGATGGCCTCGGCCTCCACCCGCCGATGCAATTCGTCCTCGAGGGCTGGCAGGTCTCCGAAGAGCCGCTCGGCCAGCGACTCCGCCGAGTGAGAGCTGACCACGCCACCACCCGGCGGCACGGTGGGCTGAAGCGCTTCGATCTCCTCTGGAGTCAACGGTGACGAGACGAATTCACCCGGCTGGAAGTCGGAGGGGCTGTCGAGCTGGGGGGCAGATACCGCCGGCCTCGAGGCCCGAAGGAGCCCTGGCGGCACGGCCTCTCCGGCAGCGTCCCAGTCGGGCTCAGGAGCCAGCTCAGCCGGGCGCTGAGCGTCACCGTCGAGAGAGACCTGAGGGGGAGCGTACCACTCGGTCTCGGGCACCTCGCCGGCGAACGGGTCCAACACAGGCCCTGCCTCGCCAGGGGCGTCGGCCTCCGGAGTGACGGGCACGAAGGTCTGGGCGAACGGCGCGTCGAGGTCGGCGGGAGGAGCACCCTCGCCGGACTGCCCGGTCACGATGGCCAGCTCGTCATCGAGACTCCGCCCTGGCAGGGGAAGCAGCGTCTCCCGCTCGAGGCGCACCGGCTGCTCACTTGCCGCGATGGCCGGCTCCGACGCTCCAGGCGCGCTCGTCGCGAGCGGGCGCTGGCCCGAGCCCGAGGGCCGCTTGCGGAGTGACCGGGTCGGCTCACCCGGAGGGTTGACGACGTCGTCGGGCGAGACCCGCGACGGGCTCCACGGGGAGAGCAGCGAAGGGTTCTCCCCGGGTTCGCTTTCGCCAAGGGGAAGAGCCGCCCCGGCCGAGGGCACGGGCAAGATGGTGCGACGGGGAATGTGCGGCGTGACCTGCTCGGAGGGTGGGAGCGACTCCCCAGAGCCTGGGTGCAGCGTGCGGCGCGCCGGAGCCGACGACGTCTCGGAGTGCCCCGACGGCTGCCCCTCGCCCCCCGCGCCCGCCAGAAGGTCCTCGGGCGTCATCGGTGGCCGACTGCGGCTCCGGGTGGAGACTGGCGGCGCTTCGGTGGGGCCGGGCATCGAGGTGGAGGGCGGAGCGTTGCCCGGTGCACCGGGGCCAGGCGTGCGCTCGGAGGCCTCGAGCGCAGGAGGGCGTGTCCGTCGCCTCGGGACCACGGGCGGCTCACCTTCGGGAGCAGGCGAGGCCTCGAGCGGCGTGTGCTGACGCCCGGCCGGCGTGAGGACGTTCTGACGCGCAGCCAATCCGCTGCCGGTGGTGCGAAGAGGTCGGCCCGGCTCCGAAGGCGGGCTCTCGGCAGGCGGCACCACCGGCGCGGACGGCGACGGGTACTGGGGCGCCGTGCTGACCCGAGGGTCGGCGGCTTCCTCCCAAGACGGGGGCTGCGACTCGATGAGGGCGTACTGTCGCCCGGTCCTCGGGTGTCGCGACTCCTCGCCACCGTCGATGGGTGCTTGGGGCGAGGGCGCGGGAGACGGCCACACCTGCGAGGGCGCTTCTCTCAGCTTATCGGTGAGATGGTCGCCCGTCTCCGAGCTGCGTCTCTCTGGCGGAGGCAGCTCCGCTTCGTCGAGCTCGGCCGGCCTCGTCGCCCTCCAGGTGTCGAGCTCGGAGGGGTCCAAGCTGGCGTGGGGCGGCAGGGTCTTCTCGGCCTCCATGAGCCGCCAGGGAGCCGAGCTCTCGGCGGCGCGGAGGTTCTCTTCGACCGTGCGGGCGAAGTGAGCCGGCTCGATGGGAAGGGGCTCCACCGGCAGCGGGTGGCCGGGAATGAGCTCGCCCAGCAGGAGAACCCTGAGCAGCTTGACGTCAGGGTGGCGATCGAGCTCGTCGAGGAGCAGCGGGCCGCGGCCGCTCTCCACCGACGGCTGCAACACCATCAGCCCAGGCAGCGAGTGGCCCCAGGCGATGACCGCGTCGGCCGCGCTGGTCGCCAAGACGACTTCGTAGCCTTCTCGCGCCAAGACACGCTTCACCGCCGTAATCAACGGCAGGTCGTCGGCCACGAGGAGGATGGGGGCAGCCATGGGCGCCCTGACGTTCCTACACCTGGAGGGCGCGGTCCAATTCCTGGGCCTCCCCTGGTGGACGCCGAGCGCAGGTCTTGCCGACCTCCGACGTGGCGACGGGTGGCCACGACAGCCGGCCTTTGGGGTAGACGCAGCTCATGACGGACGCGGGCTCGAAAGTGGAAGTCGGGCAGCGTCTCTCGATGGTCGGGAGCAGGCGATGACCCCGGGCCCGTTTGCGCTGGTCGCGGTCGGGCGACCCGTGCGAGGCGAGTTCACGTACAGGGTGCCTCCCCACCTGGTCGGTCGGCTTCTCCCGGGCCAGCGGCTCCATGTGCCCTTCGGCCGAGGCCAAGCGCTCGGCTTCTACCTCGGCGAAGCGCCTGCCCCACCGCCCGAGGTTCACCGGCGGCTCAAGGCCATCGAGCGGGTGCTCGACGAGCGGCCGGCGCTCACGCCCGACGTGGTGGAGCTGGTGCGCTTCGCCGCCTCGTACTACCGCTACCCGCTGGGCGAAGCCCTTCGCGCCGCGCTCCCTCCGGGGCTCTCGAAGACCGACGAAGAGCGAGAGGCCCTCCCTGAGGCCATCGCGTACGCCCAGGTGTGCGACGGCGCGACGACCGAGGGGCTCTCTCGGGCTCCAGCGCAGGTGGCGACCCTCTCGTACCTCATGGCCGTCGGAGGGCGCGCTCCGCTCGAAGAGGTCGCCCACGCCATTCCCGGAGCCCGCGGACACATCAAGAACCTCGAGGCTCGTGGCCTGGTGCGCGTCGAGGCCGAGGTGGTGAAGCGGGGAATCCACCGGGGGCTGGAGCAGGGCCGAATCGCTCGGCTCACCGAGGAGCAGGCGATCGCGGTCGAGGGCCTGACTCGGGCGCTGGCCACTCGAAGCTTCAAGCCGGTGCTCCTCCACGGCGTCACCGGCAGCGGGAAGACCGAGGTCTACTTGAGGGTGGTCGAGCTGGCCCTCGACCAAGGGTTGGGCGCGCTCGTCTTGGTCCCGGAGATCGCCCTGACACCTCAGCTCGTCGGGCGCTTCCGGAGCCGCTTTGGGTCCGAGGTGGCGCTGCTGCACTCGGCGCTCAAAGACAAGGAGCGGCTCCGGCAGTGGCAGGCGCTCCGGGCCGGCGTGGTGCGCATCGCGGTCGGCGTGCGCAGCGCCATCTGGGCGCCAGTGCCCAACCTCGGCGTCGTGGTGGTCGATGAGGAGCACGACCCCTCGTTCAAACAAGAAGAGAAGCTCCGCTACCACGCGAGGGACCTGGCGGTGGTGCGCGCCCAGAAGGCGGGGTGCCTGGTGGTGCTGGGGAGCGCCACGCCCTCGCTGGAGAGCCTGGAGAACGTCAAGCGCGGCCGGTACGAGGTGCTGACGCTGAGCCGACGGGTGGATGACCGACCGATGCCCACGGTGCAGTTGGTGGACCTGCGCGTCGCCCGACCCCGCACGCCCGAGACCCGGGGCACCGAGCCACCGGTTCTCTCTGGGCCAGTGCGAGAGGCCATCGCCGAGACCCTGGGGCGGAGCCAGCAGGTCATCCTCTTTCTCAACCGCCGGGGCCACGCCACGTTTCTCACCTGCGAGGTGTGCGGGCAGACCCTCAAGTGCGAGGACTGCGATGTCTGTCTGACGCTGCACCTGTCGGCCCGGCGCCTCCAGTGCCACTACTGCGGACGGGCGTCGTTCGTGCCTCCGAGCTGCCCGTCGTGCGGGGGCCCGCTCCTGTCGCTCGGCGTGGGTACGGAGCGCTTGGAGGCCGAGGTGGTCGACGCCTTCCCTCACGCGCGGGTGGCCCGGCTCGATCGCGACGCGGCCTCGAACGCCGAGACCTTGACCGACCTGTTGGCTCGCTTCGCCCGCCGCGAGCTCGATGTGCTCGTGGGGACCCAGATGGTGGCCAAGGGGCACGACTTTCCCGGCGTCACCCTGGTGTGCGTGGTGCTCGCCGACACGGCGCTGGCGCTGCCCGACTTCCGGGCGGCAGAACGGACGTTCCACCTTCTGACGCAGGTGGCGGGTCGAGCTGGGCGTGGGGCCGATGCCGGGCGGGTGCTGGTGCAGAGCTACAACCCCGAGGCGCCGCCGGTGGCCCGCATGCTCGAGGGGAACTTCGCCCGTTTCTCGGCCGAGGAGCTCGAGCGGCGACGGGCGCTCGCGTGGCCCCCGTACACCAGAATGGCCGCCATTCGGGTCGAGGGAGAAGGCGCCGAGCTCACCACCCGGGTGGCCCAGGAGCTCGGTCGGGTGCTGGCCAAGGCGCTGCCCCATTCGTCACAGGGCGTGCGGCTCTTGGGCCCGGCGCCCGCGCCCATCACGAAGATTCGGGGCAAGACCCGCTGGCAGTTGGTGCTGAAGGCGCCCACGCACCACGCGCTGGGGCCCCCGCTCGACGCGCTCGAGAAGGCGCTCGAGACGATTCCCTCGGGGGTCAAGGTCGTCATCGACGTGGACCCCGTGGCGATGCTGTGACGACGGCGGTGCGAAATGAGACGAAGGTGTTGCTCAGACGCCGCTCGAGCGCCTTGGAGGCCGTGTTCCATGCGACCCTGTGAGCACCTTCGAGCGACTCGCTGCATGGGATGAGGCCGTCCTCCTCCGCGTCAACCGGTGGCAACACCCACGGGCGACGCAGGTGCTCCGCGCCATCACGCATCTGGGTGACTGGCACAGCCTCACGCTGGTGGGGCTGGTGCTGCTCCTCTCGAACCAGGCTGAGACCCGGAGGCTGGGCTGGCTCCTCGCGCTCTCGGCCGGTGGAGTCGCCGCGGTTGCCCAGGTCATCAAGCGGCTCCTCAGGCGGCCCAGGCCCAACTCGGGCGTCGCCGGCTTTACTGCGCTGGTGGCGAACCCCGATGCGTTCTCGTTTCCGTCTGGGCACACGGCGGCGATGGTGGCCCTCGCGGTGGCCTGGGCTGGCGCGGCCAACGGGCTCGGACCGATGATGGCGGTGCTCGCCGCGTCGGTGGCGTTCTCTCGGGTCTACCTCGGAGCCCACTACCCGCTCGACGTGATGGCTGGCTCGGTGCTCGGGCTGGCGACTGGCGCGCTGGCCCGGTGGGTGACCGCGTAGTCACCGGCCGTCAGTGGGGTGGGCCGAAGAATTCGTCGAGCGAGGTGGCGTCGAGGGCGCGATCGAGCCAGCCGTCGAGGTCAGTCGAGCTCCCTGCCGTCACTCGCTCCCTCGCCGTGGCGGGGAGTGGACCGAAGCGACGTTCGAGAATCTGCACGAGGGCCTCGACGCGCCCCTCCTGCCGGCCCTCAGCGTGCCCCTCCTTCCGTCCCTGGGAGCGTCCCTCCTGCCGGCCTTGTGCCTGGCCCTCCTGCCGTCCTTGGGCGCGCCCTTCTGCCAACCACTCACGCGCCGCCTTCGACAGCAGCTCTTCTTCGTACTCCGGCATGACTCGCCTCACTTTCTCGAGCAACAGCGCCCGGTCGACTTGCCTGTAGGCCACGATGATAGAGCTGAGAGCCTGGGAAATCAGCGAGGGGGCGGCGGTCAGGGCCTCGAGGAACGCGCCGAGCCCGCGCGACTGCGACAGCTCCCGGGTCGCGTACTTGAGCCCCATGAGACCGGCTCTGAGCCTCGGGTTGGCCGAGAGCGCATCATCTTCGATGGCCCCGAGATCGACGACGACCATCTCGAAGTCGAGCGGCCGGACACCCGGTCGGGCACCCTGGTCCACCAGCGCCTGGAAGTACGGCCCGACGGTCCACGGTTTCTCGCCGTGGTACACCAACATGGGAACGACCTGCGGCAGCGTACCCGTCGTCTGCCTCGCGAGCTGCTCCCACACCTCGACCAGGTACCTGAGGAGCTGGAGCGCGACTCGTGGCTCAGCCGTGCTCTTGTGCTCCACCAGACAGTAGACGAACAATCGACCGCCCCCCTTGAGCGCGAGCTTGTAGAGCCTATCGGAGTAGAGCTCCCTCAACATCGGGCTGATGAAGGAGCCCTCCACCAGCCTCGGAGGCCGGTCGGCCAGTTGAGCCGCGAGCGCCGAGGGGAGCCGCTCACGAAAGAGCGCCGACACTGCCTTGGGCTCGGCCAGCACCGCCTTGAAGAACTTGTCATGTGGCTTGCTCAACCCTGTCGCCATCGCCGCCCTCCCCAGGCGACTCGTAGCAGGGGGCACTGACATTCGGCGTCGCCGTCGAGATGGATGGGCCCAGCCTCGACATCGACCGGTGGCAAGGTATGGTGCGCGCGGAGGCACCAGACTTGAAGCAAGCCGTCGTCCTACTCGTGCTCAGCTACCTCATGCCGGCCTTCAGCGTGCTCAAGCGCGTCGCTGCCGCGCGGGACGATGTGTCCATCTCGGCGATCAAAGCCGACGGACTGGCCGCCGTCGCACCGGTGTTGGCGAAGGATCTCGCCCCGGCCCTGGACACCAACTGGTCGACCGGTGAGCTCTCCCTCTCAGCCGTGCTGTCGGTGCGCTTCCCAGGCCGGTGCCGGTTGGACCTGATGGTGGCCGACTCGACCAAGAGCCTCACCGTCGCCTGGAGCAACGGAAGGCGTCGCACCGAGGGGCCCGAGCTCCCCGCGGCCGCCGTGGCCTTGGAGCAGCTCTGCGCGACACTGGCGCTCAAGTCCGGCACTGACGGTGAGTCTCGCGGAGCCCTCGAGCATCACCTGGCCTCGAACAAAATCGACTCCCGGCAGGTGTCGCTCGCCCGCTTCGAGGGGCAAGTGGCCTACGTGCTCGGCGACCGTCGACCCGGAGCCTCGTCCTTCTGGGTGTACAAGGAGCGTTTCCTCCCCGCCCGCGTCGAGCTGGCAGACGCCACGGGCCACTGGGACGTGCGGTTCATCGACTACACTTCGCAGGCGACGGGCGAGTGGCTCCCACGGGTGGTCGAGGTCTACCGTGAAGGCGAGCTCCACCTTCGCATGACTCTGCTGTCCGCCGACGGGCGGGCTTCCCTCGAGGGAGTGAAGTTCTGAGCCCTCTCCGCCACCTGTTGGCCGCGCTCACGCTGTCCGCCACCGTCGCCCTCGGGCAGTCGGCCGTGTCACCCGACCTTCGAGACCTGATGGCGGCGCGGAACTTGGCCATGGGCGGCGCGTATGAGTCGCTGGGCTACGGCTCCGAGTCCATCACCGGCAACCCCGCGGCCGTGTCCCTGTACAAGCGCTACGTCACCGAGGCGACCGGGAGCTGGGACATTCCCCAGGGCTATGGGTACGCGAGCCTCGGCGTCATGGACTCGACGGCGTCGGTGGCGGCCGGCGTCTCGTACCAGTTCGTCACCTTCGGAGGCACCGAGCGGCGGTGGGCCCACCTGACGACACTCGCCGTCTCCATGCCCATCGGCGACATCCTCCACCTGGCGGTAGCCGGCCAGTACCACGTGCTGGTGGGAGCCTCGAACACCAACTCCTTCAGCATGAACGCGGGCATCATCTTCCACCCCGCCACCTGGCTCACCCTGGGCGTCTCGGGCCACAACCTCATCTCGAACTACAACGTCGACCTGAGCCGGTACTTCGTGGCTTCTATCTCGAGCTTGCTCTTCTCTCAGCTCACTCCGGCCTTCGACCTGCGCGGAGACTTCAACCAGGCAACTCCGAAGTTCGCCTTCGCTGGCGGCCTGGAGTGGTTGATCGCCGAGACCGTGCCGGTGCGCGCGGGCTACCAGTACGACGGCATTGCCGGCCACCAGTACATCTCGTTCGGGCTGGGCTATTTCTCGAACGGGAGCGGCGTCGACGTCGCCTATCGCCACGAGCTGTCGGGTGAGGCTGGCCGCATGGTGTCACTGACGCTCAAGCTGCAGGTCAACTGAGACGATCAGCCGGCCGCCGAGATGGGCGCGGGCTCCGGGCCAACGGTCGGCCACTCCGCGGGGCTCCGGCGGCCATCGGGCACTCGGCACGCCTCGAAGGGCCGGCAACCGTGAGCCGTGAAGGCCTTTCGGTACGCGGAGAAGCTGCCCCCTGAGGTCCAGGCGTCGAAGGCCGCCAGCCCCGCCTCGGGCCCACACTGGGCGAGCATGTACTCGACCCACGCCCACCGGGCGCTGGTGGGCCGGAGCTCGGCCTTGCCCTTGAGCTGCCGCCGGAGCCGCTCGAGGCGCCCTTCCACCACGTCGAGGCCGGCGAACGGGGCACCGTCAAGCGGCGTGTGGCGCTTGGCAACGAAGGGTGCCACCCCCAGGGCCAGCGGGAGAATTCGCGACAGCTCGAGGCTGAAGCGCCCCAGCTCGTCGATGTCGGCGTCGGTCTCGGTCGGCAGCCCGACGACGTTGTAGACCTTGAGGCGCTTCAGCCCAGCGGCCTTGGCGAGCTGCGCGGCGGTGAGAATTTGCGCCTCGGAATGCTTGCGGTCGACCAGGTCGCGTAGCCGTTGGCTGGGCCCGTCGGAGGCGACGGTGAGCACCTGTGCCCCACCGGCCTTGAGCGCCTCCACCAACGGCGCGGTGAGGCGGTCAGCCCGGAGCGAGGAGACGCCGACCTGGCGACCCGAGTCCGCCAGCGTTCGAACCAAGCCGACGATGTCTGGGTGGTCGGTCACCGCCGCGCCCACCAGCCCAACCCGACGGGCCCACGGAGGCACCAGCTCGAGGAGCCGCTCGGTGGGCACGGTGCGCATGCCTCCGTTGGTGGTGCGGCGCATCACGCAGTAGTGGCAGCCCCGCGAGCAGCCTCGCTCGGGCTCGATGAGAAACATCTCCCGGAGCTCGGTATTGGGGGTGACGATCTGGGAGCGAGCCGGGAGTCGCTCGTCGCCGGCCTTCGCCACGAAGAAGCGACTGGTGGCTGAGCGGCGCCCTGGCACCCGGAACCCGGGCCGGGTGGACAGACGGTCGAGAATCGTCGACTTGGAGGCCCCGGAGAGAATCTCGTCGAGCAGGAGCGGGAGGAGATCCTCCGCCTCGCCCTGCACCACCACATCGACGAAGGGCTCGAGGGGCTCGGCGTTGGAGAACGTGAGTGGGCCACCGGCGACTATCAACGGCGCCGCCTCGTCGCGCTCGTCACGCTTCACCGTGATGCCCGCAAGGGAGAGGAGCTCAAACAGCCCCGCGAGCTCGAGCTCGTACGCCACCGAGAAGGCGAGAACCTGAAACTCTGACAGCGGACGCTGAGTCTCCATCGAGACCGGGGGCAGCCTCGCCTCGCGCCAGGCATCGAGATCGTCAGGGAGAAACACCCGCTCGGCCGTGGCGTCGGGGTGAGCGTGAACCCCTCGGTAGATGGCCTGGAACCCCAGGCTGCTCATACCCACGTGGTAGGGGCTCGGGTAACACAGCGCCACCGAGAGCGGCGCGACCTTCAGCAGCGAGCCCGTCTCGTCATCGAGACGTCGACGAACGCTTTCCAGCAACTGCTGTCGGGGATGCGACATGGACGGCCCACTGTGAGGGAAGCACCCCGGAAAAACAACTCGGGGCCCCGCGAGCGTTCCGGAAGGAGCGCCACAGGACCCCGAGAAACCGCGAACGACGAGCTACTTCAAGAGCTCATCGAAGGTTTTGCTGGTGACGCAGATGCCCGTGTAGTCAATGGCTTTGGTGCCATCGTTCACGTAGTCCCACGCCACACCACCGTCGGAGGGATCGCCATCGGCGATGCCGGTTCCGCTGCCCTTCGGCCCGGTGGCGCCCGCGTCAGCCGCCCAAGACGTGCCCTTCACGGTCGCGACGTACACGTGCTCCGGGCTGTCGTTGTAGACCATCTTGCCCTTTGCATAGGCAGTGTCGGGCTTCCACTTGGAGACTGCCGTCCCGAAGAACTGCGACTCGTAGCTCAGGATGTCTGAGAACTGGCGACACTTGGGAGCATAGCCAGCCTGCAGGCCCGACCCGATGCTCGCGCCCTCAGGGGGACCACAGGAGCCAGTCGAGTCGAGGTGGCAGCAGTCATCGTCAGTCACGCAGGCAATCACGGGGCCCAGCGCGTCGACCTGATACGTGGCGGTGCACGAATCGACAGTCACCGCGAGGTCGGCGGTGAACACGGTGCTGACGTATGTGGCGTTGTTCAGCAACCTGAAGTTGCTCCACTCGTACTTGATGTGGGTCTCAGGAGCTCCGGCGTCCACGTCGGTCGGCGCGAAGGTGCCGGTCGTGCTGCACACACCCTTGGAGTCCGGCGTGAGCGACGCGAAGGTCGCGATGGCCGACTCCTTGGTGAAGTCCGGAATCACGCCCTCACCCGTACGCGTGGCGCCTGCCACACGGGCCGGGAGAACGGCGAACGTCGCCGTCGTTGCGCCTGGCGGGTAGTAGCGCTGCATCTCGACATAGTCGCCGGTGTACTTGCTGCAGTCACCGCTACCAGTCTTGAGCGTGTAGTTCGCCCAATATGGGGCACCCGCGTTGCACTCCAGACCAGGCTGCGGGTAGGAGCATGACGCTCCAAAGGTTCCCCCGATCAGCGCGGCCAACCCAAAGGCAATCAATGTTTGGCGTTTCATGTTGGTGGGCTCCTAGAAGGTGAACTTGATGCTGAAGCGCCACTGCATTGGGAGCTGGTAGGCATCGTTCGCGACACCCGGCGAGTTGGCCGGGTTCTTGAAGTTGGCGTTGACGTTCGCAATGGGGAGTTTGGCTCCGGTATCGGCCCGCGTGACCTGCGGCTGGCACCCGACAGAGCCATCGGCGCAGATGGAGTGAACGGGGTTCTCACCAGCCTGCGCGACGTAGGGAAGTACGCGGGTGGTGGTGTAGTTCTGGTCGACGTTGGTGACCGCGGCGAGGTTGAAGACGTTGAGGCCGTCGATCGCGAAGGTGACGCCCAGATCCTTATCGATGCGGTAGGTGAAGCCGAGCTTCAGGTTGAAGGTGTGCACCCAAGGCGTGCGGCCAGCAGCGCCACGGGGGAGGATGAACACTTCGCCGTTGCCGTAGAGGATGTGACGGCCCAGGTAGCTGATCGGCGTACCGCTCGAGCCCTCATACGTCACTCCAAGCTGGAAGCTCGTGCTGTTGCCAACGACGAACTCCTTCGCGGCGTAGGCCTTGATGAAGTGCGTGTGATCGCCCGGCAGGGGACCGGTTCGGTTCGCCAGGAGCGACTTCAGGTCGAAGTCCGAGTTGATGCCCGGGTCGAGCTGGTTGGTCTCGGGTCGGAAAAAGCCGGCCCAGTTCCCACGGAGGTACGACCACGTGTAGCTCAGTTGCGCCATCCAGCCATCGCTGAGCGCCTTGGTCGCCACGACGGTGACGGCGTCGTAGTCACGGGTGGCCTTGGGGAACGAGGTCGCGATTCCGTACCCAGGGTTTCCAATGAAG
>PMBV01000226.1 GCA_003153055.1 Myxococcales bacterium | reverse complement strand
AAGGTGAACCTCATTCAGTACAACGAGAACCCTGGGCTCGGTTTTCACTCCACGGTCGATGACCGGGCCGAGCGGTTTCGTCGGGTGCTGGAGGCCGCCCACGTCGACGCTTTCATCAGAGCGAACCGCGGTCGAGATATCGCGGCGGCCTGTGGGCAGCTCGCAAATGTCGAGAAACAAAGGGGTTCCAGCCCCGAGATGGGCCTCTGAGTCGGCGGTAGATCCTTGACTTTCCTGACCTTCTTGCGCTAGGTGGCGCCCCTCTCTTCCATCGAGGAACACCATGTCCGTCGTCCTGCGTCTTGCTCGTGCCGGCGCCAAAAAGCGTCCCTTCTATCACATCGTCGCCGCCGACTCGCGCATGCCCCGAGACGGGCGCTTCATCGAGAACATCGGCACCTACGATCCGAACTTCGACCCGGTGAAGTTCCAGGTCAATGAGGAGCGCTGGGCTCACTGGGTGAAGACGGGTGCCAAGCCCTCGGACACCGTGGCCGAGCTGTACAAGAAGGCGAAGAGGGTCGTCGTCGCGGCGAAGGCCTGATGAAGGAGCTCCTTCAGTACCTCGCGCGGTCTCTGGTCGATTCACCCGACGCGGTGGAGCTGAAGGTGACGCCGTACGAGGGGGGCGTGTTGTACGAGCTCAAGGTCGCCCCGGGCGACGTGGGCAAGGTGATCGGCCGTGACGGGCGGACGGTGAACGCCCTACGGACGGTGCTCCAGCACGCGGCGCTCAAGAAGGGCGAGAAGGCGCGGTTGGAGATCGTCGACGATCGCAAGAATCCTCCAGGGGCCAAGGAGCCGACGACCGAGGCGGCAGTGGCCGACGCGGCGAAGTGACTGGCATGGCGGAGCCGAGCGTCGAGCTGTTTCAATTCGGGTACATCTCGAGGACGCACGGCCTCACCGGCGAGGTGGTGGTTCGCACCTTTGATCCGACCTCCACGGTGCTCGAGGAGGTGGAGCAGGTCGTCGCCCGCCTCAAAGATGGGTCGGAGCGCGAGCTCACCATCGAAGACGTGCGGGAAGGGTCCAAGGGCGATCTGCTGGTGTCCTTCGAGGGCCTGCGGCGTCGGGTCGACGCTGACGAGCTTCGCGGCTCGGGGCTCTTCGTGCGCCGGGCCGATCTCGAGGAGCCCGAGGAAGGCGAGTACTTCCAGGGTGACCTGGTGGGCCTCGAGGCGGTGACGCCAGAGGGCGCGCGGCTGGGGCAGGTGGCCGAGGTCTGGAGCACCGGGCCGGTGCCCAACCTCGTCATTCGCGACGGCACCCAGGAAGTGCTGGTGCCCTTCGCGGAGGACTTCGTTCGTGAGGTGAACCTCGAGGCGCGCCGGGTTGTGGTGGTGCGCCCCGAGTACGAGGAGTGAGCATGGCCTTCGCGTGCGAGATCCTCACGCTCTTCCCGCGGATGATTCATGGCTACGCCGCCGAGTCCATCTTGGGCAAGGCGCTGGAGCGCGAGCTCGTGGCCCTGCGGGTGACGGACATACGAGACTTCGCCGCGGGCAAGCACCACGTGACCGACGACGCTCCGTATGGCGGTGGGGCGGGCATGGTGATGAAGGCCGAGCCCTTGGCCCTGGCCATCGCCGAGGCGAAGACGCGGCTCCCGTCGGCGCCAGTGGTGCTGCTCAGCCCTCGAGGCCCGCGGTTCGACCAGCCCAAGGCCCACGCGCTCCTCGCACGCGAGGGGCTCATCATGGTGTGTGGCCGCTACGAGGGCGTCGACGAGCGGGCGCTGACCCGTGTCGATGAAGAGCTGTCGGTGGGCGATTTCGTGCTGACCGGCGGTGAGCTGGGGGCGCTGGTGGTGCTCGACGCCGTGGCGAGGCTGGTGCCGGGAGTCTTGGGCAACGCCGAGTCGTCGCTCGCCGAGAGCTTCGAGTCGGGGCTCTTGGAGCACCCCCACTACACCCGGCCGCCTCTGTGGGAGGGCCTGGAGGTGCCTGAGGTGCTCCAGAGTGGCAACCACGCTCGCATTGCCCGGTGGCGGCGGTGGCAGTCGCTCCAGTTGACTCGTGCGCGCAGGCCAGACCTGTTCGAGCGCCTCTCGCTGAGCAAGGACGATCAGTCGTTGCTGGCGATGCCGGAGGGGAAGCTCTGAAGCGCCGACAGCCCGGGCAGAACGCTCGGGCTCGGCGCTCCGCGTCGTTTACACGAACAGAGTTGAGAGTGACTCGGCACGGTAGATGCGCGCGATCGCCTCGCCGAAGAGCCGATCGGTCGCGACCTGCCGAATCTTCGTGCACGCCAGCGCGTTCTTGTTGAGCGGCACGGTGTCCGACACCAGCACCTCTTCGAGCACCGACTCGTTGATGCGCGCGATGGCCGGCCCGGAGAGGATGGGGTGCACGATATAGGCGTAGACGGCGCGGGCCCCCTTCTCCTTCAGGGCCGCGGCGCTCTGAATCAACGTGCCCGCCGTGTCGCAGATGTCGTCGACGACGATGGCGTCGCGCCCTACCACGTCTCCGATGAGGTTCATCACCTCCGACGAGTTGGGCCGGGGCCTCCGCTTGTCGATGATGGCCAGGGGGCAGTTGAGCCGCTTGGAGTAGGCCCGCGCCCGCTCCACGCCACCCGCGTCTGGCGAGACGATGGTCATTTCCATCGGGTCGAACTTGCGACGCATGTTCTCGAGGAACACCGGCGACGCGTAGAGGTGATCGGTGGGGATATTGAAGAACCCCTGAATCTGCCCAGCGTGCATGTCCATCGACACCACCCGGGTGACGCCCGAGGTCGCCAGGAGATCGGCCACCAGCTTCGCGGTGATGGGCGTGCGCGCCGCCACCTTCCGGTCTTGCCTGCCGTACCCGTAGTAGGGGATCACCGCGGTGATCGACGCCGCGCTCGCTCGCTTGAGGGCGTCGGCCATGATGAGCAACTCCATCAGGTGATCGTTCACCGGCGGGCAGGTGGACTGAATCACGAAGACGTCGAACCCACGCACGTTCTCGCCGATCTCCACCTGCACCTCTCCGTCGGAGAAGTGGCTGACCTCCGCTTTCGACAGGGGCCGCTTGAGGTACTCGCAGATGCGTTCGCCGAGCGCGCGGTTCGAATTCCCCGCGAAAACCTTGAAGTCGTGACTGACGGGCATGTGACGTCGGCGTACCGCAACCGGTGCAGCGGTTCAATGAGGTTGGGGGCGATCATCTCGCGGCCGCCACGAGTGGGTCCCCAACCCCCGTTAACTCGGCGCGCCTTGACACTCCATAGGCCGCCGCAGCAGCGTTGCGCCTCGCGCCTCAACCATTGCCCGAGGTCATCATGGAGCGACGCAGCTTCCTCAAAGGTTTCGGTGGCGCCGTTGGCCTCGGGCTGTTCGACCTCTCCGAAGCCAGAGCCGAGGCGCGGACCCTCAAGATCGCTCGCACCACCGAGACCCGCAGCACCTGCCCATACTGCTCCGTCTCGTGCGGGGTCATCATTCACACGATGGGCGACCGGGCCAAGAACGTCGTCGGCTCGGTGGTGCACGTCGAGGGCGACCCCGATCACCCGATCAACCGTGGCACGCTCTGCCCCAAGGGCATCTCGCTCAAGCAGGACATTCACCACCCCGGCCGACTCCGCACGCCCAAGGTGCGACGAGCGGGGAGCGACCAGTGGGCGGAGATCTCCTGGGACGAGGCGATCAACGGCATCGCCAAGCACATCAAGGAGACGCGCGACCGCACCTTCGTCGCCGCCAACGCCAAGGGTGAAACGGTCAACCGAACCCCGGGCATCGGCCTCATCGGCGGCTGCACCGACACCAACGAGTTCAACTTTCTCCAGTGGAAGCTCGGCGCGGCCCTGGGGGTGACGTACCGGGACACTCAAGCCAGAGTTTGACACGGTCCCACGGTGGCCAGTTTGGCCGCCACGTTCGGCCGGGGGGCGATGACCAACGGCTGGGTCGACATCAAGAATGCCGACATCGTCTTCATCATGGGCGGGAACCCCGCCGAGAATCACCCGTGCGGGTTCAAGTGGGCCATCGAGGCCCAGAAGACGCGCGGGGCGAAGATCGTCTGTGTCGACCCGCGCTTCACCCGCACCGCGGCGGTCGCCGACGTCTATGCGCCGATCCGTTCGGGCACCGACATCGCGCTGCTCCACGGCATCATCCGCTACGCCCTCGAGAAGAAGCGGTACCACGAGGACTACGTCAAGGCCCACACCAACGCGGCCTACCTGGTGGGCGAGAGGTTCGGCTTCGAGGAGGGCCTGTTTTCGGGCTTCGACGCCAAGAAGGCCGAGTACGACAAGTCAGCCTGGGCGTACCAAGCGGACGACGCGACCGGCTCCTACGCGCTGGACCCCACGCTCGAGAACCCTCGCTGCGTCTTCCAGTTGCTCACGAAGCACGTCGACCGCTTCACGCCCGAGATGGTCGAGCGAATCTGCGGCACACCCAAGGAGCAGTTCCTCAAGGTCGCCGAGCTCGTCACCTCCACCGGGAACGCGGCGCGCGTTGGCACCATTCTCTACGCGCTCGGGTGGACCCAGCACTCCATCGGCGTGCAGATCATCCGCGCGGCCGCCATGCTCCAGCTCCTCCTGGGCAACGTCGGTCGGCCTGGCGGAGGCGTCAACGCCCTGCGTGGGCACTCCAATATTCAGGGGGCCACCGACATGGGCGGCACCTTCGACATCTTGCCCGGGTACCTGAAGACGCCCGCGGGCTCGTGGTCGACGCTCGCCACGTACCTCGAGAAGAGCACCCCGACGACCATCAACAAGGGGCCCTGGTCGTCGATGAACTACTGGAGCAACACCCCCAAGTTCATGACGTCGCTCCTCAAGGCGCTCTACGGGAAGGCGGCCACCAAGGACAACGACTTCGGCTACGGGTGGCTGCCCAAGGTCGATGGCAACTACTCGTGGGTGTACATGTTCGACGACATGTACCGGGGCACTTCGAGCCGCCTCGGCGTCGAGGAGGCCGCTCCCGAGGGCCTCATCTCGTTCGGCATGAACCCGGTGGGCACTGGCCCCAACTCGCCCAAGATGGTCGCCGCCCTCTCCAAGCTCAAGTGGATGGTGATGGTCGAGAACTCCGAGAACGAGACCTCGATCTTCTGGAAGGCGCCCAAACAGCTCGGCGGCGCGGCGCCGTCGCAGATCAACACCGAGGTGTACCTGTTGCCGGCGGCGAACTTCGCCGAGAAAGACGGCTCCTTCACCAACTCCTCCCGCTGGGTGCAGTGGAAGTGGAAGGCGGTGGACCCTCCCGGCAGCGCCAAGCCCGATCAAGAGATCCTCGCCCGGGTCTTCCTGGCCGTTCGCGAGCTGTACCAGAAGGAGGGCGGGGCGCTCCCCGAGCAGGTGCTGAACGTCTCGTGGGGCTACACCAACCCCACCAGCCCCGATCTCAGCGACGTGCTCAAGGAGGTCAACGGCAAGGCCCTGGTCGACCTGGCCGACCCGAAAGACGAGAAGAAGATCGTCAAGGCTGGCGGGCTCCAGCTCGACGGCTTTGCCCAGCTCCGCGACGACGGCAGCACCTCGTGCGGGAACTGGATCTACTCCGGGGTGTTCACCGAGGCGGGCAACCTGGCTCAACGGCGCCTCACCGCCGACCCGACGGGGCTGGGCATGTTCCACCAATGGGGCTTCAGTTGGCCCGCCAACCGGCGCGTGCTCTACAACCGCGCCTCGGCCGACGCGGCCGGCAAGGCGTGGGATCCGAAGCGCTCGGGCATCGCCTGGAACGGTGAGAAGTGGGTCGGCGATGTACCTGACATCAAACCCGACAGCCCGCCGGGGCAGTTCGGGGCCTTCATCATGTTGCCCGAGGGAGTGGGGCGGCTCTACTCGCCGGTGCTGAACGACGGGCCGTTCCCCGAGCACTACGAGGCGCTCGAGGCCCCCGTCGAGAACCCGCTGCACCCCAAGGTGAGCTCGAGCCCAGTGCTCAAGCGCTTCTCCAGCGACAAGGATCAGCTCGGCACGGCGGCCGACTTCCCCATCGTCTGCACCACCTACCGGCTCACCGAGCACTTCCACTACTGGACCAAGCACCAGGAGGGTGGCCGGCTGAACGAGATTCAGCCCGGCATCTTCTTCGAGTTGCCCGACGAGCTGGCGAAGGAGCGGGGCATCAAGAACGGCGATCGGGTTCGCATCACCTCGGCGCGCGGCTCCATCGAGGGCCCGGCCATGGTGACCAGGCGCCTCAAGCCGTTCACCATCGACGGCAAGCGGGTCTGGCAGATTGGCTTCCCCATTCACTGGGGCTTCAGCGGCGACGCCACGCATGCCGGGCCCCTCGCCAACCTATTGACCTCGTCGGCCATCGACCCGAACACCTGGACCCCCGAGTTCAAGGCCTTCCAGGTTCGCCTCGACAAGGTGGAGGGCTGACCATGTCGGTCTCAGGCCTCGAGATCCTCCAGTCGTCGGCGTCGCTGAGAGGCACCGACAGTGGGCTGCGGCGAATGCCCACCGTCGCCAAGCTCATCGACACCTCGACCTGCATCGGCTGCAAGGCCTGTGAGGTCGCGTGCCAAGAATGGAACGATCTCCCCTCGGTCGCCACCGAGCAGAAGGGCAGCTACCAGACGCTGCCCACGCTCCACGCCGCGTTCTGGAACCTCATTCGCTTCAATGAGGTCGAGGTCGACGGCACCTTCGCCTGGCTGATGCGCAAGGACGGCTGCATGCACTGCGCCGACCCCGGGTGCCTCCGCGCCTGCCCGGCTCCGGGCGCCATCGTCCAGTACGCCAACGGCATCGTCGACGTGAACGCCGAGCAGTGCATCGGGTGTGGGCTGTGCGCGACTGGCTGCCCCTTCGACGTGCCGAGGTTCCAGGCGTCGAACACGAAGATGTCCAAGTGCACGTTGTGTGTCGACCGCTCGCAGGTCGGCCTCGAGCCCGCGTGCGTCAAGGCGTGCCCCACCGGCTGCCTGCACTTCGGCACCAAAGACGACCTGGTGGCGCTTGGGCACGAGCGGGTCGCCCAGCTCAAGGCCAACGGGTACGCCAGCGCCGGCCTGTATGATCCACCTGGCGTCGGTGGCACCGGCGTCGTCACCGTGCTCAAGTTTGCTGATCGCCCCGAGTTGTACGGTCTCCCCAAGGACCCACACGTGCCCGCGGCCGTGCAGGTGGTGCGCGGCGTGCTGAGGCCGTTGGGGCTCCTGGCGATGGGTGCCGTGGTGGTGGGCTTCTTCCGTCACTATCTGCGCTTTGGCCCGCGCGCCCCACCGACTGAGCTCCCACCTCCACCGCCGCCTCCCGCGGATTGAAAGGGTCGAGCCATGTCCGACTCCAAGGTGACCTTCACCGTCGACCCCGCCATCATCACCGCGCACGATCGCGAAGACGTCGCGGTCGGTACGGAGATCGTCCGGTTTCGCTACCTCACCCGCATCCTCCATTGGAGCATCGGGCTGATGTTCTTCGTCTGCCTGTTCTCGGGTCTTCCGATCTGGACGCCCATCTTCGGGTGGCTGGCGCCGCTGTTCGGCGGGCTCATGGTGTGCCGATGGCTCCATGCCTGGGCGGGAGTCGCCTTCGGGGTTTTCGCCGTGCTCCAATTTCTCCAGTGGGCTGGCGACATGCGCCTCACCGAGGCCGACCGTCGGTTCCTCCGCCCCTCGACCTTCGTGGACTACCTGAGCTGGAAGCTCCACGACAACGACATCGGCAAGTACAACGGGGGGCAGAAGGCGCTGTTCTGGATGACGACCCTCGGGGCCCTGGGCATGCTGGCCACGGGAGTCGTGCTCTGGTTTCCCTCAGAGTTCGGTGCCGGGCTCCGCCAGGCGTCCTGGCTCCTCCACGACATCACGTTCATTCTCTTCGTCATCTTGATCATGGGGCATGTGTACCTTGGCATCGCCGAGCCAGGCACCTTGGGCTCCATGGTGAAGGGCACCGTCACCAAGGATTGGGCGCGGCTCAACCACCCGCGGTGGTACCGTGATGTGACCGGTGACAAACACACCTGAGGAGCAGCTCAATCGGAGCGCCGCCCGCGCCTTGCTGTTGGCCGAGCGCGGTGCGGCGGGACGGGAGCCCTTGAGGTTCGCGGCGGGTCTCTTCCATGCCCAAGCTTCGGCCGCAGCCGCGGTGCTGGTGCTCCACCATCGGGGAGCCCTGACCGGCCAGCCCGACGACTGGCGTCGCGCCCAGGAGCCGCTGGTCTCGGTGCTCCGCTTCTTGGCCGAAGGTGGGCCGAGGTCGCTCCGGGCCCTCGCAGCGGAGCGAGCACATGCTCCGGTCGAGGTGCTGACGAACTGGCTCGGAGCGGCCTGGGCGAGTGACGGGGCCCACGACTTCCTCGGGCGGGCGGTCCTCAGGCCTTGGGCCGAAGTCGCGCGATCCGTTGGCGTCGCGCTCCACCGCCGTCGACCCGACGAAGGCTGTCCCACCTGTGGGTCGCCTCCCTCCGTCGCGGGTCGGCGTCCGGTGCCCGGGAGCGACGGCGCGGCGCGCTTCCTCTGCTGCTCGTGGTGTGGCAACCAGTGGGCCATCACCCGCGTCCGGTGTCCGAGCTGTGGTGAGACCGACCCCGATGTGCTCCCAACCTGGCAGACCGAGCGATACCCAGGGGCGAGGGTGGAGGCGTGCGACGGGTGCCGGCGCTACGTCAAGTCGGTCGACCTCAGCCTCGATGGGCTGGCCGTGCCGGAGGTTGACGAGCTGTCGTCCCTCGCGCTCGACGTGTGGGCGGCGGAGCAGGAGTACACCCGCCTCGAGCCTGGCCTGGCCGGCATCTGATCCCGCGGTCGGCGGAGGAGGACTCCCCAGGCCCGAAGAGGCGCATCCCTCACTCACCTCTCTGGTCGTGTTCGATGGGTCATGCGCGGGGGTGGGGTCGCCGCGTTCTCCGGGCGGGCAGGACGTACACGCATGGCCTTGAGGTGCGATGGGGAGGCCGGTGCCCATCTGCCGAGGCGGTCTGACCAGCCCCTCGACTCGAGAGCGTGGTGAGCACACCTGGGGGGCGGCGACCACCTTGGGCTCGTGCAGAGCTCGAAGCCAGAGTGGGGCAGCGGGTGGGCGGCACGCTCGAGCCGGGGCAGAGAGGTGGCTGGTGGGCACGGGTCTCCGAGCGTGTCATCACGGTGTACAAATCTGTACTCCGTGATGACAGGGCTGGGGAGTGACAGGCCTCGAGGTCGGTACGTTCGAGCGCCAGCGCTTCCGAGCCTGGCCGAGCTCCTCGAGCACCTTCTCGATTGCCCCCACTTCCCACCGCGGCTTCGAGCTCGGGGGAGCGAGGCAGGGGCTGGCCGAGGTCGACTCTTGGGGGCTTGACCTCCAGCTCCCGAGTCCACATGGTAGGGCGCAGCTCTTCGCTGCGGGGTTCCATGACCATCGCTCTCCCGCTCATCCTCTGTCTCGCCGCTCCCAAGGCCCCGGTTCCGACCTGCGACCGGGGCGCCCTCGCCGAGCTCTCCAAGGGCACCAGCGGTCTCATGCCCCAGGCGCGCATCAACCTGGCGTCGAAGGTGATCGCCTCAGCCTGTGACGGCCGGTTGCCAAAACCCGTCGTCGACGCCCTCGATGCGATCCATGCCACCGAGGTCTCGGAGCACGGGCCAGCTATGCTCATGGCCCTGAGAGACGCTCCCGACTTCGCCGTCGCTGGCTGCGAGAAGTGGGAAGAGGAGTTCGCTTCCCACGCGGCCCCTGGCGAGAAGCTCCGGTCGATCTTCTCTCACTGTCAGCTCGACAAGCCTGGCTTCGTCACCGAGGACGAGCTGGTCGAAGTGCCCGATCTGGGGGCCGTGTACATCGCCGTGCCGCTCTACAAGTGGCTCTTGATGCACGCCTTCGATGCCAACCAGGCCCGTCCGCTCGTGCGTTCGTTGTTGGGCCTCACGGGTGAGCCCAAGAGGCCCAAGGCTGATCCGAAGCTCGGTGGGAACAAGAAGAAGCCCTGAGTAGCCGAGCTCAGTTGTCGTCTCGATCGCGGCGACTCCGGGACTCGTCATCGGACCCTTCGTCATCGTCGTCCTCCTCATCGGACCGCCGGTGGATCCGCGCCTTCTCATGTTCGATCTCCTGCTCCTCGTCGGTGAGCTGGCGGGGCGGGGTGGCCACCGACAGGGTGATGCCGGGGAAGATGGCCCAGCCGAAGCCGCCCCAGGCCCCGACGGTGGTCTCGGCGGCCGTGGGGAGCCGAGTGGTGATGGAGGACGACACCGCGGGGTAAACCGCCAAGGCGAGCTCGGGCTTGATGTGCACCAGACCCATCGCCAGATCGACGCCCACCGAGACGCTGATCTGGTGGGCGAGGGTCTGAGTGGTTACCTCGGTGCGGTCCGTCGAGGCACCGATGTTCGACGTGTCGAGGCTTCGATTGAAGACGAGATCATACCCGACGCCAGCGAAGAAGCCGGAGCGGTGCGAGACCAAGAACTTGAGCCCGGCGAGGAACGTGAAGCTGGTGACAGACCCGGGGCTGTTCTCGGTCACGATGCCGTCGGCACCCGCGGTGAACGTGCTGTGCGCGTGGGAGGCATAGCCCATCGCCACCGCCGGCAGCAGGGCCACGTGCGCCACCCTCGATCGATTCAAGGTCCACTTGAGACCGGGCTGGAGACCCGCCGAGCTGGCGTGGAGGTTGAGCCCGAGCTGATTGTCGAACCCGTACTGAATGTTCGCCTCGGCCCCGGGGGCTGCGAAGTCCTGGTGACGATCCTGGCTCCAGACGCCCTCGGCGCCGGTGGAGTAGGGAGGGTTGAGCTGCGACGCAAACAGCACCCCGCCGAAGACGCCCACCTCGGTGGCTCCTGGCCCCACCGGCGCGGCCATCTGGCCCACCGCCATGGAGCGGGGCACGACGCAGGAAGTGAGGGCCAGCGCGGCGATGAGCATCAGGCCTCTCATGCTGCCTCCTTCGAACACCGAGGAAAGCGCGCATGGTACAAGGTCGAGCGCGAATGGCACGGAGAACCGAGAGCCCCGACGAGGAAGACGTGCTCGACCCCCTGGTGGCGAGCGACGAGCAACGCCTCGAGGCGAGCCTCAGGCCCCGGGCCTTCGAAGACTACGTGGGGCAGGGCGGCGTGGTGGGAAAGCTCAAGGTCTACGTGAAGGCCGCCCAGGCTCGGGGAGAGGCGCTCGATCACTGCCTGTTCTCGGGGCCCCCGGGGCTGGGCAAGACGTCGCTGGCCCATATCATCGCCTTCGAGCTGGGGGCGGCACTCCATGTGACGAGCGGGCCGGCCCTCGAGAAGAAGGGCGACCTCGCCGGGCTGCTCACCAACCTCGCCCCCCGCGACGTGCTCTTCATCGACGAGATTCACCGGTTGAGCGCGGCCATCGAGGAGTATCTCTACCCCGCGATGGAGGACTTCCGCCTCGACGTCACCATCGACACGGGCCCGGCGGCGCGGGCGATGAAGATCGATCTCCCTCCCTTCACCCTCATCGGCGCCACCACGCGCACAGGGCTGCTGACCTCGCCTTTGCGCGACAGGTTCCAGATTCAGGAGCGGCTCGAGTATTACGCCCCGGCGGACCTCGAGCGGATCCTCGAGCGCTCGTCGCGAATCCTGGGCGTTCGTCTGGACCCCGCCGGCGCCCGCGAGGTGGCTCGCCGATCACGCGGCACCCCTCGCATCGCCAACCGGCTCCTGAGGCGTCTCCGTGACTTCGCCGAGGTCGAGGGCACCGGCGTCGTCACCGCCGAGCTGGCCGACACGGCGCTCAAGCGGCTCGACATCGACGCCTCGGGCCTCGACCAAATGGATCGCCGCATTCTCCTCACCATCATCGACAAGTTCGGCGGGGGCCCCGTGGGCGTCGAGACCATCGCCGCCGCGGTCGGCGAGGAGCGCGACACCATCGAAGACGTCTACGAGCCCTACCTGCTCCAGGAGGGGCTCCTGATGCGCACCCCCCGGGGCCGCATGGCCACCTCCAACGCCTACCAGTACTTCGGTCGCTCGGTTCCCAGGCGAGACCCTCAAGGCGATCTGTTTTGATGCCGGTCAAATATCGGTGACTCTAATTCCTGGGGCTCCGACGCCAAACCTCTCAGATCGAGGCGTTGATGTCACAGTGACGAAAATCTGTCTGTGTGCCTGTTAACGTCCGTCAACGATTTCGCGGTGTTTCGGCCAAAAGTCATGGCATAGGGGTTGCCAACCAACGCGATGCATCACGCTGAGGGGATGCCGACACTCATGGCTGGGAATTTCGTGGAACACTTGAAGACGCGCGCACCCGTGGCCACTTTTCATCAGCGCACTTTGGCGTGCGCCATCTCCCTCGAGGGCATCGGGCTGCACAGCGGCGCCAAGGTGAAGGTGCGGCTGGTTCCCGCCCGCGTCAATCAAGGCCTGGCCTTCGTTCGAACCGATCTCCCTGGGCGTCCGACGATCCCCGTGCGTGCCGAGTGTGTCACGGACACGGCGTTGGCGACCACGCTTGGGCTCGACGGGGTGAAGGTGAGCACCGTCGAGCACCTCTTGGCGGCGGTCTCGGGCATGGGCCTCGACAACTTGCGCATCGAAGTCGACGGCCCCGAGATTCCCATCATGGACGGCAGCGCTGCTCCCTTCACGCAGCGAATGCTCGAGGCGGGCGTGCGGCTCCAAGACGAGCCCAAGTCGTTTCTCGTCATCAAGCGCCCGGTGATGGTCTCCGACGGTGACAAGCACGCGTCGTTCACTCCTTCGCGCCGGTTCCGCGTCGACTGCACCATCGACTTCAAGCACCCGCTCATCACCGATCAGCAGTTCACCTTCGACTTCTCCGATTCGTCCTTCCTCAGCGAGGTGGCGTCGGCCCGAACCTTCGGGTTCTTGAGAGACGTCGATCGCCTGCGGGCGGTGGGGTTGGCCCGTGGTGGCTCGCTCGAGAACGCGGTGGTGGTAGACGAGTTTTCCATCTTGAACCCCGAGGGGCTGCGCTTCGCCGACGAGTTCGTGCGGCACAAGCTGCTCGACGCGCTGGGTGACGTCTCGCTCTTGGGGCGGCCAGTGGTAGGGGCGCTCACCGTCTACAAGACGGGGCACGCGCTCAATCACAAGCTGGTCACGCAGGTGCTGTCCGATCCGGCGAACTACGAGGTGGTGCGAGCGCACCTCCCCGACGTGAAGCTCCACCACCTGGAGTTGTCGGATCTCGAGGGTGTGCTGGCGCCGACGGCGGCGTAGCGGCCTCCCTTCACGGTCAGGGCGCGTTCGACGAACATGGCTTGCGCGGCGTTCTGCCGTGGCCTAAGCGCCGGGCATGACCTTCACTCTTCGCTCCTCCACGCTGGCTCTGGCGGCGCTCGCTGCGCTGTCGGGCTGCAACAAAGCCAAGGATGCGCCGGTCGCCGTGGCCGCCGTCGCTGTCGCTCCCGAGAACCCCACGACGCCGGTGGCGAAGTACGGGGCCAAGACCGTCACCCTCAAAGAAGTCGACGAGCAACTCGGCGGCGAGCTCAAGAAGCTCGAGAAGCAGAAGCTCGAGCTTCGACAGCAGGCCGCCGAGCAGATCGCGGTGCAGGCGTTGGTGAAGGAGGAGGCCACCAAGGAGGGCCTGTCGGAGAAGGAATGGTTCGCCAAGCACGTCGATTCGGCGGTGCCGGCCCCGGCCGATGACGCCATCAAGAAGGTCTTCGAAGAGAACAAGGCCCGCATGCCGCCCGACGCGACGCTCGACTCGATGCGCGAGCAGATCATCGGCTTCTTGACTCAAGATCAGCGCCGGACCCACGCCCTCAAGACGTTCGACGAGCTGAAGAAGAAGGGCGGCTACCAGCTGCTGCTCGAAGAGCCCCGCACGGTGGTCGAGGCCAAGGGCCCGAGCCGTGGCCCCGCCGACGCCAAGATCACCGTGGTCGAGTTCAGCGACTTCGAGTGCCCGTTCTGCGGCCGCGCCGAGGAGTCGGTCACCCAGGTGATGGATCACTACGCCGGGAAGATCCGCCTCGTCTTCCGCCACTTCCCTCTCCCGATGCACGCCAACGCAGCCAAGGCCGCCGAGGCCGCCGCCTGCGCCGAGGAGCAGGGCAAGTTCTGGGAGATGCACAAACAGCTCTTCGCCAACCAGACCAAGCTGTCGTTGGTCGACCTCAAGGCTCACGCCCAGGCGATTGGCCTCGATGCGGGCAAGTTCGCGGAGTGCGTCGACGGTGGGAAGATGAAGGCCAAGGTCGACGCCGACCAGAAGGCGGGCGCCGAGGTCGGCGTGAGCGGGACCCCGGCGTTCTTCATCAACGGGAAGCTCCTCTCAGGGGCCCAGCCGTTCTCCGAGTTTCAGCGGGTGATCGACGCCGAGCTCGGCACGGGGAGCTGACGTTCGGGCGTTCACCAAAGGGCCCGTCTTCGCGCGAGGATGAGGCCCTCCGGCGCCAGGGAGTTTGAGGGGCGCTCGCCAGATGCGACGATGCCACCATGGCGGATCCCCTCGCTCCCTTCTTCCTCGGTGCCTATGGCGAGAACAACGACTTCTTCGAGCGCACGGTGCTCGAGCTGTTTCGCGATCACGTTTACTGGCGGCGCAACTTCCACCCGGAGGATCTCCCGCCAATCGGTACGGCCGATCAGTACAGCCCCAGCTACCTCGAGGGCATCGCCCGGACGCGCCAGGAGCTCCACCGCCTGACCGCCGCGCTCAAGCGCTCAGTGCCTTTCTTTCACCCCCGGTACCTGGGGCACATGGTGTCCGACCTGCTGATGCCCGGCCTCATCGCTCAGCTCGTCACGACCCTCTACAACCCCAACAACATCGTCGAAGACGTGGCTCCGGTGACGGTGCAGCTCGAGCTCGAGGTGGGCCGGCAGCTCGCCACGATGCTCGGGCTCGCCACCGACGACCAGGCCGAGCCGTGCGCGCTGGGCCACCTGACCTCGGGAGGCACCATCGCCAACGACGAGGCCCTCTGGCTGGCCCGGGCCGTCAAGCTCTACCCACTGGCGATCCGCGACGCCTGCGAGGCGATCGGTCTGTGGCCCCAGGTCGACCAACCGCTCACGCTCGACGACTGGGCGCTGCTCAACCTCCCGGTCAAGCAGGTGATCGACCTCGCTCGTCAGCTCGCCCGCTGGTGCGAGACCGAGGCCGAGGGGGCCCGCTTCTTCGCCGCGCTCACCCAGGCCCGGGTCGAGACGATGGGGCTGGGCGCCTTCGTTGCCAGGCACCCATCGGTGAGCCAGCTCGCGGTCGTCGTCCCGGCGACGGCCCACTACTCCTGGCAGAAGGCGATGCGGCTCCTCGGGCTGGGCTCGGCCAACCTCATCGAGGTGCCCACCAGCCAGGCTCGCATGGACGTGCGCGCGCTCGAGCTCGCCCTCGAGGCGGCCGCCAAGGCGCGCCGGCCGGTGCTCTCCGTGGTGGCGGTGTTCGGCACCACCGAATTCGGCACCCTCGATCCGGTGCACGAGATCGCCTCGCTCCGGGGCCAGGCGCTCGACTTCTGGCTCCACGTCGACGCGGCCTGGGGCGGCTACATTCCCAGCCTCTTCCGTGACGAGCGTGGGGCTCTGAGGCCGCGGGCGGAGGTGGCCAAGGAGTTCCGCTACTTCCCTTCTGAGCGAGTGTACCGGTCGACCGCGGGCCTCGCCGAGGCCGACTCCATCACCGTCGATCCGCACAAGCTGGGCTTCGTGCCCTTCGGCGCTGGGGCGATCGTGGTGCGCAATCGCCGGGTGCTCGACCTCGTGCAACAAGAGGCCCCCTACGTGCTGACGTCGTCTCCGGCTGACGACGAGCGGCGGTACCACAAGTTGGGCCGCTTCATCGTCGAGGGGTCCAAGCCCGGCGCGGCGGCCGCCGCCTGCTATGTCAACCACCGGGTGCTCCCGTTGACCGAGGGGCACTTCGGGCGCCTCATCGCTCGCGGCGTGCAGACCTGCGAGCAGCTCGTCGATCGGCTGGCGGAGCTGGCCAAAGACATGGCGCCGCTGGCGACCATCGGGGTGCCCTTCGAGCCTGACTGCAACCTCCTCTGCGTGTTCGTCAACCCCGCGGGCAACACCTCGCTCGAGGCGGCGAACGCCTTTGGCCACACGCTGTTCGAGGCCCTCGCGGTGCGGCCCGATCGGCCGGTGCAGCTCCGCGAGTTCTTCGGCTCGTACACCACGGTGGCGCTCGATCACCTGGGGGCCGAGGAGCTGGTGCGCATCAGCGAGTCCTTCGGAGTGAACCTCGCCCAGCCCGACGCCACCGGGCTCTACCTCTTGCGCCACACGCTGATGAACCCGTGGCTCCAGTCGTCGCCGGGGCCCGACGAGCCGTCGTACGTCGAGGCGTACTGTCACTTCTTGGCCGGCACGATTCGGGCGGCGCTCACGGCGCGGGGCGCCCCCAAGCGGTAGCCCGGCATCAGCCCCCGCGAGTGTGCATCTCGAGGAGCGGCCTCGTCTTCATCTCGCTGGCGCTGGCGAGCGGGCCACGCGATTCCCTCAGGGCCAGGCGCTCCTCGGCGCCGTGATCGCTGCGCCGCCCCCACACCTGGGCGATGCGCTGGCTGAGCGCCTCCGATGATTCGCCAGCGCGCAGCGGCGTCTTCAGGTCGACTCCCTGGGTGGCGTAGAGGCAGGTGAACCAGGTGCCATCGGCGGTGAGGCGGCTCCGGTCGCAGCTCTGGCAGAACGGCTGGGTCGTCGACGCGATGATGCCGAAGGCGCGCCCATCAGGCAGCCGGAACCGCTCGGCGGGCGCGGAGGAGCGCTCGATGATGGGCTCAATGCGCCCCAGTGCCTTCGACAGGCGGTCGAGGATCTCGGCCCGCGAGACGACGCGCTCCATCGACCAGTTGGTGGCACCTCCGACGTCCATGTACTCGATGAACCTCAATTCGGCCTGGTGGCGCCCGGCGAAGTCGAGGAGCGGGATCAGCTCGTCGTCGTTGACGCCCCGCATCAGCACCGTGTCGATCTTCAAGGGGTGCGCGAACCCGGCCCGCTGGGCCTCGGCGATGCCCGCGAGCACCTCGCCGTGCTGGGCCCGACGGGTGAGGGCCAGGAACTTGGTCGGCGACAGGGTGTCGAGGCTGACGGTGATGCGCGCGAGCCCGGCGTCCTTGAGGCTCGCGGCCTTGTCGGCCAGGAGCACGCCGTTGGTCGTCATCGCCAGGTCTTCGAGATTCTTCTTGGCCAGGAGGCGGACCAGCGTCTCGATGTCGCGCCGCACCAGGGGCTCTCCACCGGTCAGCCGAACCTTCCCCACGCCCTCGGCGATGAAGGCATCGACCAGGGAGGAAATCTCCTCGAAGCTGAGCACGTGGTCGTTCTTGATCCACGAGTACTCTTCTTCGGGCATGCAGTACGCGCAGCGGAGGTTGCAGCGGTCGGTCACCGAGATGCGGAGTGTCCGCAGGGGCCGATGAAGCGTGTCGGACGGCATCGAAAGACCTCAGGTGGCGTTGGGCCACCACTTCACACTGTTTCCCTAGGCACGACCTCGGAGGCGCGGCCGAGGGTTGGGAGCGTGGAGAACCGGGAGCCCCCGTCGTCGATCGCGGCGCTCTTTCGGGCGATCATCTCGTCGCGGATCTTCCTCAGCCCCGCCTCTCCGATCTCGAGGAATGCATGGACGACCTCGGGGTCGAACTGGGTGCCTCCACACCGGGTGATCTCGGCCACCGCGTTGGCGAAGCTGGTGCCCTGGCGGTAGGGCCGGTCGCTCGTCATGGCGTCGAGGGTGTCGGCGATGGCGAAGATGCGGGCCCCGACGTGGATCTCCTCGGCTCGCAAGCTGCGCGGGTACCCGCTCCCGTCGAAGCGCTCCTGGTGCGAGAGGACGATCTGCGAGGGCACCGCGAGGAAGGGGATGGGGGAGATCATGTTGAAGCCCATCTCGGGGTGCTTGCGCATCTCCTGCCATTCGTCCGGAGTGAGCTTCCCCGGCTTGAGGAGCACGGCGTCGGGCACACCGATCTTCCCGATGTCATGGAGCAGCGCGCCTCGACCGATCTCGTCGAGCTCGGTGCCGTGAATGCCCATGCGGCTGGCGATGGCCACCGTGTACTCGACCACCCGCTGCGAATGGTCGCTCGTCTCGTGCTCCCGGGTGTCGAGCGCCGAGACCAGCGCGAGCAGCGTATTCTGATAGGTCGTGTTGACGTCTCGCAGCGCGGCGCGGAGCTCGGTGGTGCGGTCGCGCACCTTGCGCTCGAGCTTCTTCTGATACCGCTTGCGGGCCATCTCGACGCGGCGTTTGCCCAGCGCCCGCTCGATGGAGCGAATGAGGTCGGTCAGCTTGGGTGGCTTGAGGAGGTAGTCTGTCGCGCCCCGGCGCAGGCAGTCGACCGCCGCCTCGGTGTCACCGTACCCGGTCAGCATGATCACGGCGGTGTCCGGGTAGCGCTCGTGGAAGTGCTCGAGGAGCCAGAGCCCGTCGTGGCCGGGCATCTTCATGTCAGAGATGACCAGGGGGATCTCGTCGCGCTCGGCGATGGTCAGGGCGACGTCAGGGCTCTCGGCGGTGACGCAGTCGTAGCCCTCCTCTCGCAGCAAGACCGAGATGACCTCACGCACCGATTCATCGTCGTCGACAATCAGAATGCGGGGCGGTGGCGGGGGTATGGCTTCCACGAGGTGGTTACTCCATCACGACTGTCATCTTACGAGGAGTTGCGCTGCGACGGAAAGGCCCAACGGTGCACCACTCGCCGGGTCGTTCGTACCCGATGGCGGGTCCGTCGTCGTGAACTGGGGGTGTCACTGGTCGCCACCCGACGGTTGCGGCTGAACCTCGAGGAGCGGCCCCACCAGCGTGGCCCTGACTGGGCCGGCCGCCGAGCGAGCCTGGTGGGTCTGCCACCACAACCACCCGATGGTGGCCAAGGTGAGGACCATCAGCACCAGCGTGCGGGCAGGGAACCGGGCCATCGAGGTCCCCTCATAGGGAAGCCCAGCCCCCGAGTGAAGCGAAGTCGACGCCCCGTCGAAAGTTGATGGCGCAGGCCCTGCGGGCGCGTAAGAGGTTCGTCCTTGCGCGATCGCTGAAGGAGATTCCCGTGGCGGACATGTTCGACGTGGTGATCATCGGCTCGGGGCCGGGGGGCTATGTGGCCGCCATCCGGGCTGGGCAGTTGGGTCTCAAGACGGCCATCATCGAGAAGGACAAGCGGCTGGGAGGCACCTGTCTCCACCGCGGATGCATTCCCACCAAGTCGCTGTTGTGGACCGCCGAGCTCTACGCCCACGTGCTCCACGGCGCGGCCTTCGGCGTCAACGTGTCGAACCCGACGGTCGACTGGGGCCAGGCGCAGAAACACAAAGCCAAGATCGTGACCAAGGGCGCCGGGGGCATCGACTTCTTGATGAAGAAGAACAACGTCACGGTCATCAAGGGGCATGGGCGAATCGCCGGCAAGGGCAAGGTCGAAGTCGCGTCTGAAGGCGGCGCGGCCCCCCGGGTGCTCGACGCCAAGAACGTCATCGTCGCCACTGGCTCGGTGCCCTCCACGCTCCCGTCCATCACCATCGATCACCAGCGGATCCTCGACTCCGACTCGATGCTCGAGCTGGGTGTGGTGCCCAAGAGCCTGGTGGTGCTGGGGGCCGGCGCGGTCGGCACGGAGTTCGCGTCGATCTTCAACCAGGTGGGCGCCGCTGTGACGCTGATGGAGTTGATGCCCAACGTCCTCCCCATCGAGGACGAGGACATTTCGCGCGAGCTCGAGAAGCACCTCAAGCGCCGGAAGATCGACGTCTTGACGGCCACCCGCTTCGAGCGAGTCGAGCGCACCCAGGCAGGGGTGAAGGTGTTCGCCACCGGCGCCGACGGCCAGCCCAAGGTCATCGAAGCCGAGTACTTCCTCTCGGCGGTCGGTCGGGCTCCCGTCACCAAAGACTGCGGCCTCGAGCTGACCAACATTCAGAAGACGCCGCGGGGCACCATTCCCATCGACGCGATGATGCGCACGACCGAGCCCAACGTGTACGCCATCGGTGACGTGACGCCGTACCCGATGCTGGCACACTGCGCCTCGGCCCAGGGCATCGTGGCGGTCGAGCACATCGCCGGCAAAGACCCGCGGCCCATCGACTACGGGCTGATTCCCAACGCGACCTACTGCTACCCCGAAGTGGCGTCGGTCGGGCTCACCGAGAAGCGCGCCAAGGAGAAGGGCTACGACGTCAAGGTGGGCATCTTCCCCTTCAGCGCCGTCACCAAGGCGGCCATCTCCGACGAGGCGTTCGGCCTGGTGAAGATCGTCTCCGAGAAGAAGTACGACGAGGTGCTGGGCGTGCACCTCTGTGGCCCCCACGCCACCGAGCTCCTCGCCGAGGCCTGCGTGGCGCTCAAGCTCGAGATCACGACCGAGGAGCTGGCCCGTACCATCCACGCCCACCCGACGCTCTCCGAGGCCATCCACGAGGCCGCCGAGGTCACCCTGGGCCACCCGATTCACATCTGACGGCGCTGGTTGGGCCACCAACCGTTGCTTTTCCCCGACGGCCTCAATACATCGAGGCCGATGGCGACCCCCCACCGACTCCCAACGGCCGAGCAGCCCAGCATCGGCAAGCCCGGCTGGCTCAAGGTGCGGCTGCCGCAGGGTGAGGCGTATGAGCGGGTGAAGGGGCTGGTGAAAGACCTGCACCTCGCCACGGTCTGCGAACAGGCCCGCTGCCCCAACATCGGCGAGTGCTGGGGTGGAGGCACGGCAACAGTGATGCTGATGGGCGAGGTCTGCACCCGTGCCTGTCGCTTCTGCCATGTGAAGGTGGGCGCGCCCTTGCCGCTCGACCCCGCGGAGCCCGAGCACCTCGCGCACGCGGTGCGGGAGCTCGGCCTCGAGTACATCGTGGTGACGAGCGTGAATCGCGACGATCGCCCCGACGGAGGCGCGAGCCACTTCGCCGCCGCCATCACCGCCCTCAAGCGTGAGTCGCCCCGTACGACCGTCGAGGTGCTCATTCCCGACTTCGCTGGCGACCAGAACGCGCTGGGGCTCGTCGCGGTCGCCAGGCCCCACGTGGTCGCTCACAACATCGAGACCGTGGAGCGCCTCACCCCCAGCGTTCGCGACCGCCGCGCCAGCTTCCGGCAGTCGCTCGAAGTATTGGCGTACCTCAAGCAGCGGCCCGAACGGCTCTACACCAAGACGTCGGTCATGCTCGGGCTGGGCGAGACCGACGAGGAGCTCACCCAGACCTTCCTGGCCCTTCGCGAGGTGGGCGTCGATGTGCTGACGCTGGGCCAGTACCTCCAGCCTTCTCAGTACCACTTGCGGGTCGAGCGCTTCGTGTCACCGGCCGAATTCGACCGGTACCAGCAGCTGGCGGAGTCCTTCGGCTTTCTCTACGTGGCGGCGGGGCCTCTGGTGCGATCGAGCTACCGAGCGGCGGAGTTCTTCATGAAGGGCCTCATGGATCGACAGCGGACCGCGCAGCCTGCCCACGGCTGAAGCGACGCGTCATGCGCCTTTGCGCAGGACTTTCTCAACCAAGGTGGGCTACGAGCGCGCGCATGGGGATTTTCGTTTTTAAGCTGCCCGACATTGGAGAAGGGGTGGTGGAGGGCGAAATCGTCAAGTGGTTGGTTCGTGCCGGCGACCAAATCGAAGAAGACGCGCCGCTGGTCGAGGTGATGACGGACAAGGCCACCGTCGTCATTCCGAGCCCCCGCGCGGGGAAAGTGCTGAAGACGCACGTGAAAGAGGGTGAGCTGGCGCTGGTGCATCAGCCGCTGGTCGATCTCGACCTAGGCGAGGGGGTCGTGGTGGTGACGAACGGGGTGAAGGTGTCGTCGCAGGTGACCACCAACGGGCATGCCCACGGAGCTCAGGCGTCCGCGCAGGTGCTCGTGGAAGGAGACAAGATGCTGGCCACTCCAGTGACGAGGCGCATGGCTCGAGAGCACCACATCGATCTCGAGCAGGTGAGCGGCACGGGGCCACAGGGTCGGGTGCTCAAGAGCGACGTGGAGGCGTTTCTCGCGGCCCACGCTCCCTCGGGCACCGACGGAGTGCCCTCGCCGTCGCGCAAGGAGGCCTTCGCGCCCTTGCCCGTCGTGGCCGGTGACCAACGGGTCCCGCTGCGAGGCCTGCGCAAGAAGATCGCCGAGAAGATGGTGCGCTCGAAGTTCACCGCTCCGCACTACGCCTTCGTCGAAGAGGTCGACGCCACCGCGCTCATCGCGCTGCGCTCGACGCTCAACGAGCGGCTGGCCAGCCAGAACGTGAAGCTGTCGTTCCTGCCCTTCTTCGTGAAGGCGGTGGTGGCGGCGTTCAGGGCGTTTCCGCAGGTGAACGGCAACATGGACGAGGTCACCCAGGAACTGGTCGTGCGCGGCGATCGGCACATCGGCATCGCCACGATGACCGAGCAGGGGCTCACGGTGCCCGTGCTGCGCCACGCTGATCGGCTCAGTGTGCGCGGCCTCTCGGAGGAGATCGCCCGGTTGGCGGGGGCGGCTCGCCACCAGCAACTCAAGCTCGAGGAGCTATCGGGAGGCTCCTTCACCATCACCTCCCTTGGGCAGACCGGGGGGCTGTTCGCCACGCCGATCATCAACCACCCCGAGGTGGCGATCATGGGCGTGCACCGCATGCGCAAGCAGGCGATGGTGACCGACGACGACAAGGTGGTGGTGAAGCAGGTGATGCACTTCTCGTTCTGCTTCGACCACCGGGTCATCGACGGGGCGACCGGCGCCGAGTTCGCCTACGAGGTCATCAAGTACGTCGAGCACCCCGAGTTGCTGATGGTCGACATGGTGTGACGCCGCCGTCGCGGCTCAGGGTGAAGCCACCGCCGGACAGAAGCCCGACGAGGGGGCGCACGCCTTGAAATAGGTGTGTGGGTTGCCGGTGGAGTCGGCGCAGTAGAACTGGGGGCCGGTCTCGTTCTCGACCTGGAACGACTTGCACGTGATGGTGTCGCCCTGCACCGGCTCGCACACCCCGCCGCAGCTGAAGATCACTCCCCCGCAGTCGTAGCCCGAGGGGCAGTCAGCCGCGACCGAGCAGATCTGCCCGCAGAAGGTCGTGCTCTGGCCCTCGGTGAGGAACGAGAGGCACCGAGCCGTCGACGTCGAGCCACAGTCGATCTGGTCGGCGCAGGTACGACAGTCGACCCGGCCGGAGCGCGGCGCGCAGGTGCCCGAAGTGGTGTCACAGAACTGGTTGGCTGGGCAGAAGGTGTTGTCGCGGCAGAAGAACTGGCACTGGCCGTTGACGCAGCTGTTCTTCGTCGGGCAGTCACCGTCGGTCCGGCACCCCGCCTTGCACACCAGCGTGGAGGCGCTACAGACGCTCCCCAAGGCGCAGTGCTCGTCGAGCGTACAGGGCCCTTCGGGGACGCACTTGGTCGTCGACACGTCGCAGAAGGTCCCCGCCGGGCAGTCGAGGTTCGAGGTGCACGAGGCGAACGACTGACAGAAGCCCAGCGCGTTGCAGAAGGTGTTGCTGGCGCAGCCGGAGTTGTTGAGACACCGGCACCCACCCGAGGTCGCGTCGCAGAATTGATTGGTCTTGCACGAGGTGTTGTCGATGCAGACGCAGCGGTTGCCGGGGCCCTTCTTGAACCCGGCCGGGCAGCACGCGTCGCCCACGCACACGCAGGCGGCGAAGGTGGCATCGTAGACGTAGTTCGCCGGGCAGCACGAGGTCTTGGCGCAGACGCAGTCCTTCGTCAGTGGATCGTACCGGAAATCGACAGGGCAGCAGCTGTCCGACGCGCAGACGCAGGTCTTCTTGGTCTTGTCCCACAGGAAGCCCTGGGGGCAGCAGGCGTCACCGGCGCACTCGCAGCGCTTGGAGGTCTGGTTGAAGACGTAGTCGGGCGGGCAGCAGTTCTGGGCGCCACAGGTGCACAGCCCCTCGGCTTCGAGCCACAGGTGATCCTTGGGGCAGCACGAGGAGGCGTGGCAAACGCACTGCTCGGCGTCGGTCGAGTACTGGTACCCCTCGGGGCAGCAGGCCGTGTCGCGACAGACGCACACGCCCACTTCGCAGGTGTGCCCGGTGGGGCAGCCTTCGTTCGTGGCGCAGATGCAGGTGCCGGCGTCGTTGGTCGTGTAGCCGTTGGGGCACGCCGCGTCGAGGGCCGAACGGGAACAGCCCGAGGCGAGCACCAGGAGCAAGGGGAGGGGGAGGGCGCGCGACACAGTCATCCCTTCGTGAAGGCGTACTGAATGGTGACGGTTGAGCCCGGCGGGGGGACGTAGATGCCGAGGAATACGACGCTGTTGGTGTCGGCTCGGTACTGGAACCCGCTGGCGAGATCGTTGGGCACGGTGACGGTGTTGGTGCCGTCGGTGACGGTCACGTGCACCGAGCCGACGATGGGCTTGAGCGTGAGCGGGAAGACGCGCTTCAAGGTGTTGAGGGCCTGGGCGATGCGCACCAGGGTCTGCTCGAAGCTCGTGTCGCAGATGCTGCCGATGACGCCGCCCATCTTCCCCGCCACCTCGACGTAGCGGAAGGCCGGCTCGGCCGTGCTCCCGTAGAGGTTCACCTCGGCCGGCGGAGTGCAGCCGTTGGGGGTCGTGCCTCCGATGATGGAGAAAGTGACGAGGTTCTCGTTGCCCTTGCCCTTGAGCCCGCTGAAGACCCGGGCGTAGTAGTCGGTGGTCCCGAAGCTGTGATCGTCTTCGTTGGTGACCACGATGATGGCCAGCGCGGCCTTGGGGCGAATGAGGCCGGCGTTGGGCCCGCCGGGGTTGGTGTTGGGCGAGGTGAGGGCGAACTGGGTCATGCGCAAGCCCTGCTCCCACCGCGAGCGATTGGCGGGGAAGGTGGTATTCTGCTCGAAGACGCTCTGGGGCGCAGGGGTCTGGCGGGTGATGATCTTGGTGGTGCCTCTGAGCTTGCCCCCGTCGGAGTAGACGATGGATGTCACCCCCATCTGGAAGTCGACCTTGAGGTTGAGCAGCTCAGTGACGAAGCGCGAGAAGTTGTTCACCAGCTGCTTGCGCTCGTCGACCATCGAGCCCGAATCGTCGACGACCCAGAGAATGTCGACGATGCCGTCGGACTGTTTGATGACGTCGACCTGTATGGCATCGGCCAAGGGCGGGTCGAGGAGCGTGACGCGCCCCGTGGGCGATCGCTCGACGCTGGGGGGCGCGATCTCCACCGGTGACAGCATCGGGGGCGCGACCTCGGGCACGGCGCTGATCCGGCCGTTTTCTCTCCCGACCTGGTCACAGGCCAACGACCAGAGCGCGGCGATGAGGAGATGGTGGCGTCGCATGGCTCGGTGCGGGAATCTGGTGGACCTGGCCCTCCTCATGCAAGCCTCGCGTCGTATGCGCAACTGGTCCTTTTCTCGCCATCCGTTGCACTTGAGGGCAATCGTGCCTACGACATTCGTGCCCCACATGCGTGCTTTCCTGCTCAGCATCCTGACGGTCTCGGGCGTCATGTTCGCCAGCTGTCGATGTAGCCCGGCGACGGCGGTACCGATCACCATGAAGGTCATCAATTCGACGAAGGGCCCAATCTACGTCGATGACACCCAAGGAAAACTGGGCCTCAAAGTGCAGCGCGATCTGGGCGGGCAGCTCTACGCCTTCGACGACCTCGTCTGTGAATGCCGATTCTGCTCGAACGTCTGCCGGGCCTGCTCCAGCGACTGCCCAGACGGGGGGGCGACGGTGCGGCGGATCGCCCCAGGCGACGTGGCCGAACGCGAGTGGGACGGCGTGGTGCAGATCGCCGGTGTCACCCAGTGCGGCGACGGCACGTGCCTCAACCAAGAGAACGCCCCGCTCAACGAGCCCTTCGTGCTCGAGCTGTGCTTCATGGCGCAACAGCCGACCGGGGTCTCCGGCTTCAGCGACGGGGGGTTCGCGGTCGGGCAGATCGAGGAGGCCTCGAAGACCTGCGTGACGAAGCGCTTCATGGTCCAAGACGGGCTGGTGGAGATCGGACCTGAACGCGGATCGAGCTGTGTCACCACGGCCGACTGCAAGGGCACCGACGAGCTGTGCTTCGCGGGCTCGTGCACCACGGGCTGCCCGGCGAACACGTACCCGGCTCCCGGCTCGTCGAACCTGGGGCTGAGCCTGGGGAACGCCAGCTCGTTCTCTCAATCGACCACCGCCCGCGGCACTCAATACACCGGCGTCGGCACCATCAGCTCGACGGTCTACGTGGGCACGACCCTCAAGGTTTACCTGACGGGCTTGCCCAACGAGCTCCACACCGGGCTCCTCTTCATCTCCCTGCCGCCGGGAGCCGCCGTTCCCCTCGCGACCGGGGCGACCGTCTCGGTCACTTTCCTGGACAATGGTCAACTTGACGCGACCGGGAACCGAGCGGTCGTCATTCGCGACGCGGCCTCGAGCAAGCTCCTGTTCGCCGCCGACATGGCTCAGGGTGGGGCGATGCTGACCGACGCTGATCTCGCTCCGTTCTCGGTGTCGAGCGGGCCGGTGCCCATCGGGTGCCGAACGAACACCTGCGGCCGCTACCTCTATGCCACCCGTCGACTGGCCTCGGGCACCAATGTGGTCGACGTCGAGCCCGGAGCACAGGGCTCGCTCGTGCTGAGCAACGGCACCTGGACGATGCTCAGCGTCAACGACGGCGCCTATGCCAAAAGTGGGTGCCCGGTGTCGGACATTCGCCCCTGGGTCCTCTGGCAGGCCCTCTGAGAATCTCTGGGCCGACCAGTGGTGACTTCGTGTAGCGTCTCGCGTTGCCCATGGCCGGCAACGTCGACGGTGATTTTCATCGGGGTCGCCGTATCGGCAAGTACGAGATACTGGCTCGTCTGTCCGTGGGGGGAATGGCCGAGCTCTTCCTCGCCTTTCTGCCTGGGCCAGGCGGGTTCAAGAAGTTCGTCGCGCTCAAGCAGATTCTCCCCGACATCAAGGCCGATGAGTCTTTCGTTCGAATGTTCCTCGACGAGGCGCGGATCACCGCCGCCTTCTCTCACTCCAACATCGGCCAGGTCTTCGACTTGGGAGAGGACCCCTCATCGGGCGAGCTGTACCTGGCGATGGAGTTCATCGCCGGGCAGAACCTCGCCGAGACGATTCGCCGGTGCAAAGCGAGGGGGGTGACCATTCCCGTGGGCTTCGCGGTGCGTGTCATTCGCGACGCGTGCCTGGGCCTCCACTACGCCCACACGTTCAAGGACCCGGCCGGGCAGCCGATGTCCGTCGTGCACCGCGACGTGAGCCCGAAGAACGTCATGATCACCTACGGCGGCCAGGTGAAGATGATCGACTTCGGTATCGCCAAGGCGCGGGGGCGCCTCAATCGAACCCAGGTCGGCATCGTCAAGGGCACCACCGGCTACATGGCCCCCGAGCAGGTGAAGAACGAGACCCTCGATGGGCGAACGGATCTCTTCGCGGTTGGCGTCATGCTCCACGAGTTGGTCTGTGGCGAGCGGCTGTTCAAGGCGGCCACGGACACCGCGACCATGCTGAAGATCGTTCAGGAGGAGCCCCGCGACCCGACCACCTTGAACCCCGCGGTCTCCCCAGAGCTGGGAGCGGTCATCTTGAAGGCCCTGGCGAAAGATCGGAACGCGCGCTTCGCCACCGGGAAGGAGCTCGCCCGCGCCCTCGAGCACGCCTGCCCCGAGCTCCATGACGACGAGCAGGTGGCCGAGCTCATGGCCCAGTTGTTCGATGACAAGCTCGCGGCGACGCGCGCCCTCCTCGACGTGGCCAAGCCCGGCACCGACCCCAGCGAGGTGAACCAGGCCGTCGAGGTGCTGGCCAGCTCGCCAGTGGAGGAACGCACGCCCGCCACCCCGTCTCCGCGAGCCCCGCCGAGGGCCAGCGTCTCGCGGCTGCCCAAGGTCGCGACCGGTGCCCACCGAACCCGGTCTCCGAGCGCCACCGGCAAGTCGGCCCGCCTCCCCAAAGTCTCGAGGCAAGACTTGCCCGTCGTCGCGCCGGGAGACGAGGCGCCCGCCAAATCGCGAGGCTCTTCTCGCCGGCTCCCGGAGGTGTCCTCCGAGCCCGTCCCCTCGCCGGTGGTGAAGGAGCCGGGAGCGAGCGGGGGGCTGGTTGGGCCGTTGGTTGGCGTGGCGCTGTTGGTGCTCTTCGCCGTGGTCGGTTGGGCGGCGGCCTTTGGTCCGCTCAAGGAACAGGCTCGAGCGCTCCTGAAGGCCGAGACCGAAGAGCCGGTGATCGATCGAGGTCCTCGCCCCATTGATCCGGCCAGCAGCGGCACGTCGGCCAAGCCCGCCTGGCTCATCGAGAAAGAGGCGGCGGAGGCCGAGCTCGCGGCCCAGAAGGCCTGGCAGCAAGAAATCGAAGCGGCGGCCAATGACCCCGAGCGGCAGAAGCTGCTCCTGGAGATCGACGCCCAGATCCGCCAGCTCGATGCCCTCGAGGCCGAGCAGCGGCTGCTCAAGGTCGAGGCTCGACAGGGCAGGGCGACCGGGGAGGCGAACTCGAAGAAGATCGATGACCTCCAGAAACAGATCGACGACCTCAAGCACGCCATCGACACTCGCAAGCACCCTGGAGCCCCGGGGGCCGACTCCGAGAACGTGCAGGTCGTGCGAGACGAGAAGAGCGCCCGCGCGGCCGCGGTGGGCTACCTGAGCCTGCGGACCATCAACCCTGCCTCGGCGGCGGTGTACCTCGAGGACACCTCGCTGGGCTCGACTCCGCTGGTGAAGGTACCCCTCGAGGCCGGCGTGCACCGGCTCAGGGTGGTGGACGGCGAGGGGAAGGCGCGAGTCTTCTCGGTGCGGATCGAGCCGGGGAAGACCAACGAGTCTCGCCCCCTCGACGTGAGCTCACTGCCCCCCGAGCCCTGAGCCTCGAGCGCCGAATCGCGTGGCGGGGGCGGTGCGAGTGGGTATGGTGCCTCCCGCCATGTACTTCCAGGACCTCCTCTTCACCCTGCAGCGTCATTGGGCCTCGCTGGGGTGCATCGTCGCCCAGCCGTACGATCTCGAGGTCGGCGC
>PMBV01000239.1 GCA_003153055.1 Myxococcales bacterium | reverse complement strand
CCGACCAAGGTGGTGCGCGTGGCGCTTCAGAACGCCGCGTCGGTGGCCGCCCTCATGCTCACCACCGAAGCGATGATCGCCGAGTACGTGAAGGTGAAGCCATCGGAGCGGTCAGACGGGAGAAGCTCAGACGACCGCGACAGCTGACGTCGGCCGGGATGAGGCTCACAGGAAGAACGTAGGAGAGACATGGAAACCCCGAGAGTTGGCCCCCCCTGACTCGCGTCTCCGGCGACGGTCCCGCGGCGTCGGGAGCGCTCATCGCTCTTGACGGGGCTGGGCAGTCCTCTCGGCGGGCGGGCAAGCAGGTCGGAGGGCCGAGATGATCAGTGTCCGCAGGGCGACCGAGCGCCACCTCGAGCGACGGCGAAAGCAGGAGATCTGGCACACCTTCTTCCCAGGCGACGGCGCTTCGCCGTTCGCCAAGGGCTTTGGGCACCTGGAGGCGCTCGATGAAGATCTGCTCCCACCTGGGGGCGGGGCCGCGCGGCACCCCCATCGAGACTCGGAGATCATCACCTATGTTCGCGAGGGCGCGCTGTCCCACGAAGACTCGATGGGGCTCTCGGGCGTGATCCACGCGGGCGAGTTCCAACGTATGACGGCTGGCCACGGCCTGAGGCACAGCGAGACCAACGCCTCGCGCACCGATTGGGCGCACGTCTTTCAGATGTGCTTCCACCCCGCCGAGGCCGACCTCGAGCCCAGCCACGCCCAGAGCCGGTTCTCCGCCGCGGAGCGTCGAGGGGTGCTGCGTGTCATCGCCTCGCCCGACGGCCGAAGGGGCTCTTTGCGAATCCACCAGGACGCCATCGTGTACTCCGCCATCCTCGATCGCGGCCAGCATCTGGTCCATGAGCTCGCCAACGGGCGCAGCGCCTGGCTTCACGTCGTGCTGGGTCAGGTCATGCTGGGCGACGAGGTTCTCGGCACGGGTGATGGTGCCGGCCTCGTGACCGAGCGCGCCGTCTCGTTCACGGCTCAAGAAGAAGCCGAGGTGCTGCTCCTCGACCTCGGCGAACCGAAAGTGAAGTCTTCCCATGAAGGAGGTGTCACATGAGCAACACAGAATACGAAGGTCCAGATGCTGCTCGATCGCGACTTCGCGCGACGCTGGCGACCATCGAGCACGAGCTGTCACTTCTACCCAAGCCAGACGAGAAGGCCACCCCCAGTGGGCTCGCTGCCTCCTTTGCTGATCTGGTTCAGCAACTGGCGCTGGGGCCCGAGCCCGAAACCCGCGTCTGTCCTGTCTGCGGGAGCATCGGCATGCGGGCGGCCACCATCTGCAGCACCTGTTGGACCAAGCTCACGCCCCCGCAGGGCGCTCGGGCCTCATGAGGTCTCGAATGGATGCCGTCGTGAGCCCGGAGCGCGGCGTGCGATGAACGTGGACTGCCCGACCGTCGTGAAGGCAGCGCCCCTGGCGGAATCGGTGGTGCTGCTCGACGGCGGGGCAGACGCGTACCCCAGGATGCTCCTGGCCATCAACCGCGCCAAGCGAACCGTTCACCTCGAGGTGTATGCCTTTGCCCCATCGGGCGTGGGGGCGCTGTTCATCGCTGCGCTGGTGGAGGCGCAGGGTCGCGGCGCGCGGGTGGAGGTGGTGATCGATGGTTGGGGCTCGGCCCTCGGAGGGCGCGCGGTCGCCGCGGCGCTCCGCGTTGGCGGCTGCGACGTCACGATCTACAACCGGCTCCGCGCGGTGCTCATCGGCCGGTTCGGGAGAAACCATCGCAAGATCCTCCTCGTGGATGACGAGGTGGCCTTCATCGGAGGCATCAACATCGGCGATGAGAACGTCGCTGATGGCGCTCGGGTGGCGTGGGCCGACCTGGGGTTGGAGATTACTGGGCCAGCGTGCGCTCGGCTGGGGCAGATGATTCGACGGGAACCGCATCGGCTGGGGGAGGGCTCGCTGAGCATCTTGCTCTGTGGCGTCGGAGGAGGGTGGCGCCTGCGTCGCCGCTACCTCAAGGCGTTCGAGGGGGCGCGCGATCGCATCCACGTGGCGCACGGCTACTTTCTCCCCGATCGACGGCTCGTGCGGGCCATCACCGCGGCCGCCCGGCGAGGCGTTCAGGTTCGCCTCTTGCTCGCCGGCCAAAGCGATGTGCCCTTCGCTCGAGCCGCGACCCGGTCGCTGTATCATCGCCTCCTCAAGGCCGGGGTCATCATTCACGAGTGGAGTGGCTCGGTGCTGCACGCCAAGGTCGCGACGGTCGACGGGCGGTGCCTCCTCGTGGGGAGCTTCAACCTCGACCCCTTCTCGCTCGCCAACCTCGAAGCCCTGGTCGAGGTGGACAACCGCGCTGTCGTCGCTCGAGGTGAAGCGTGGATCGAGAGCCGCTTCGCTGGCTCCCGCACCGTGACCAAAGTCGACGCGAGCTCGCGGCTCCAGCGATGGGTGCTCGACCCGCTTGGCTTGCTCGTGGCGCGGGCAGCCGGGCTGTTGAGCCGCCTCCTCGGTCGAAGGACGCGACCTGGTCCGCACCGGCGAGGGTCCCCTGAGCAGCATGGTGTTCAAAGGTCAGTCGATGTGGGCGTTCGGGCTCGCTCCGCTGAGAAGTGACGCGCCCCCTGTTATCCAATGATGGCTCGCGCACGAACAACAGGAGGGGGGCACCATGAGCCTGCTGTACGACGCCATTTCGAGGGTGGATGACCTCATCAGGCAATCGGGCAAGGTGAACAAGGAGTTCTTCCAAGCCAAGGGGCAGATCTCCATGAAGGCGGGGTTCGTGCTCTCGACGATTCCCGAGAAGGGCCCTGAGGATCCGATCAAGCTCGCCGCGCTCAAGGCGGCGGTCCGCGCCGTTCTCGGGAAAGAACTCTAGGAGACTGCGATGAACGAACTTTCGATTCGCGCGAAGGTCATCGCGCTCGTCCTGCTGGGGGTCTGTTCCGTGACCGTCGGGGTCGGCGTCTCGGTGGCACGGGCCTTCGACCGCAACATGCAAACGATGGCCCGGCAGTCGCTCAAGAACGCTCAGGCCGCGTTCGCGAGTCTGGTGAGCGGCGACGTGGCGAAGCTGGGGGCCACCGGCGAGGTGCTGGTTCGCTCCTCGGCCCTGGTCGCGGCCTACGCCGAGAAGGATCGCGATCGGCTGCTGGTCGAGGCGCAGCGGACCTACCCTGAGCTGGTCAGGAACTTCGGGGTGACGCACATGAACTTCATCAACCTCGAGCGGCGCATCGTCCTTCGCATGTCGAAGCCGGCGCAGTTTGATGACCTCGTCGAGCGGGCGACCCTCCGAGACGCGATGAAGGCCCAGAGGCTCGCCGCCGGCCTCGAGCTGGGGAAGACGGGGTTCGTGCTCCGCACCGTCCGGCCGATCACCGGAGAGGCAGGGACCATCGGCTACCTCGAGCTCGGTGAGGAGATCGGGGCGTTCTCCAGCCGGCTCAAGGAGCAGACCGGCTTCGATCTCGGCGTGCTTCTGCTGAAGAAGCACCTCAAGGCAGAAGACTGGGGCTCCACCCGTGCGGCGCTGGGGCTCACGAATAACTGGGGCGACAGACCAGACGTGGTCGTGGCCCAGACCACCACCAAGGACGAGAAGATTCTCGAGTATGGCGGTGACCTCGAGCAGCTCCCTGAGGAAGGGCTGGTGCTCGAGGAGCTCAAGGTGGGCGACAGAGTGCTGATGCGAGGTCTCTTTCGCATTCAGGACGCCACCGGCGCGTCCGCGGGAGCGGTGTTCGTGCTCCGAGACATCACCGAGCTGAACGCGGCCGTGGCGGCGGCTCGTTTGGGGTCGTTGGTCATCGCCCTCGTTCTGGTCTTGCTCCTCTCGGTGGCCGTGTGGCTGGTGCTCGATCGGCTCGTGTTTCGTCGGCTGGCCGCGATGGGTGAGAAACTCGAGGAGCTCTCGCTGCGCGTCGCAGGCGGCGACTTCGACCTCGACCCAGGCATCGCGCCTGACGCCCGGGCCGACGAGATCGGCCGGCTTGAAAAGTTCCTCGCCCAGTTCCTGGTACTCATCGGCGGAACGCTCAAATCACTCGTTGCCGCGCAGAAGGACCGGTAGCACTTCGGCGGGGCTCACGCCGCGAGAGGGCGGGCGAGGTCCTGTCCAACGGTGGTGCCCACCGGCAGCACCACGGTGAAGGTGGTGCCCTTGCCCACGGTGCTCTCGAACGTCAAGGTGCCTCCGTGTTTGTCGACCACGATCGATCGAGCGATGGCGAGGCCCTGGCCGCTTCCTCTCCCCACCTCCTTGGTGGTGAAGAACGGGTCGAAGATTCGGTCTCGTATCGCCTCGGGGATGCCACAGCCAGAGTCCTCGATCGAGATGCGCACCGAGCCAGCCTCCTGCTTGGTTCGCACGACGATCCGGCCCTTCTTGCCAGTGTGCCCGACGGTGTCGGCGACCGCCTGGGCTGCGTTGATGAGCAGGTTCAAGAAGACTTGGTTCATGTCGCTCAAATGACACATCACCAGAGGGAGCTCCCCCAGCTCGGTCTCGACCTCGGCCACGGTCTTGTATTCGTTGTGGGCGATGGTGAGGGTGTTCCGCAGGGCCCGGTTGAGGTCGGCGCCGCTCTTCTCGCGGCGATCCGGGTGGGCGAACTCCTTCATCGCGCCCACCAGCGTGGCGATGCGTGAGATGCCGTCTTGGGCGCGCTCGAAAGCCGGAGTCGCCTGCTCCTCGACGAACGCGAGATCCGCCGCCTCCTCGGTGCGCGCGAGGGCCTCCCGTGCCGCCGTGGCCTCGGGGGTCAGCGGCAGCGCACCCACCGCTTGGCGATAGGCCGCCAGCACCTGCTGCACGTCGCGGAAGCTGTCCGCCAGGAACGAGAGACTGTCGCCGACGAACTGCGCCGGGGTGTTGATTTCATGGGCGATGCCCGCCGCGAGCTGTCCCACCGACTCGAGCTTCTGCGCGTGACGGAGCTCGAGCTCGAGCTGCTTCTGGCGCTCTTCGTCGGTGACGTCGGAGGCGACCACCAACAGCCGGGTCCACCCAGCCCAGCCCCCGACCGGCCGGAGCTCGAGGCTGAGCGTTCGCCCCTTGATGGTGAGCCGCCGGGGCAGCCGCTCGGCGTCGGCCTGGAGCGTTGCCGTGCCGTCCTTGAGCTGGGCCAGTCGAGCGGTGAAGGCCTGGGAGAAGTCAGGGTCGATGCGAGCCAGCGCCTCGGCCCACGCTCCGCCTTGCACGATCGGTCCGAACCAGGCCATGGCCTTCGCCGACACCTCGCCCTCCACGCGGCCGTCGCGATCGATCGTCACCAGCCCCTGGCTCACGGCATCGAGCACGCCCCGGAGGTCGCTGTTCCTCCGGCTCAGCTCCTTGGTTCGCGCCTCCACTCGGCTCTCAAGCTCGCGCCTGGCCCCCTGGACCTCCTCGAAGAGCCTGGAGTTCTCCAGCGCCGACGCGGCGTGGGCGGCGAGGAACTGAATGCGGGTCACCCGGGTCGGGCTGAAGACGTGGGGGGTGCTCGCGTTCTCGAGGTACAGCACGGCGATGAGCTGACCCTGGTGCAGCAAGGGCAGGCAGAGCACGCTCTTGGGGGCCCGCTGCTTGAGGTAGGCGTCACCTTCGAAGGTGGGGTCGATAGCGGCGTCGCTCGACACCACGGTCTCGCGGGTGCGCGCCACGTATCGAACCAGGTGAGCCGGGGCCTCGACGGTGTCCGAGAGCCGCCCTCCGAGCCTCAGGCGAACCTCGTCTGGCTCCACCGTTCGCACCGCCTCGATGAGCAACTCTCCAGCGCTCGGACGAAGGAGCACTCCCCGCTGGGCTCCCGCGTTCTCCACCACGATGCGGAGGAGCCGGTCGAGGAGCTTGTCCGACTCGAGCTCGCTGGCGATGGCCTGGGTCGCCCGCATCGCCGACTCGAGGTCGAGCGTCAAGGAGCTGCCGCGGCCAATGGTCGGCAGCTTCGTGGTGCGCTTGGCCGTCGAGGCGTCCTGAGGTGACTCCACGCCGCTCAGGAGATCGAGTGAGGCGTGCTGGTCGACCAGTCGCTTGGCCTTGGCGGTGGCGCCCCAGCGCTCGTAGGCTCGCACCGCGTCGACGAGGGACGGTCGGGCGGCGCGGGCTCGCCCAGCTCTCAGGTGAAAGGCGCCGTACAGCTCGCAGGCCACGGCGTGATTCTGGAGGAACCCCTGGCTGCGCGCGCCCTCGATCGCCTCCTCGTAGCGGTCCAGGGCGGTGGCCACGTCGCCTCGAAGGTCGGCCAGCTCAGCGGTCAGCAACGCCAGCCGGTGCGCGTGGTTCTCGGGGCACAGGGTTGCCCATTTCCTCAGGGGCACGAGGTGTTGCTCGAGGTGCTCGACGTGGTGGTCACGCTCGGCTCCCGTGGTCTGTCGGGCGAGGGCCGCGTGGGCGAGCCCGGCGTAGAATTCGAAGTCGACGATGCTGATCAGCCCCAGGAGGGGCTTCTCTCCCGAGGCCGCCTCGAGGACCGAGGAGAACTCACCTGCATGGAACCGGGCGACGATCCGAAGCATGAGGAGCCAGGCGCGCGACGTCTTGTTGGCGGCATTGAGCGTCGCGTCCTCGATGCCCTCACCGTCGAGGCTCCCCGGTCGAGGCGATGGCCCCGAGAGCGAGGCGATGAACCTGCTGGCGAGGGTCAACAGCGCTCGATTGGTGACGTCGCCTATGCGGTCGACCATCTTGAACAATGCCGGGAGGTCGGCGCGAAGCGCCTCGAGGTCTCGACCCGCGTGAATGCGGTACAGCGTCCCCAGCCCGATGCAGTAGCTCGCGTGGAGAAGGTCGCCAGCCTCGAGGCAGTGCCGGAGCCCGAGGGCGAAGTGCTCCTCGCTCCTGGCCACGGGCTCGCACCAGTGCGAGGTGAAGGCGGCGAAGAGGAAGTGTGCCGGCCCCATCGCTGCTGGGTTGTGCCTCGAGTGGCCGAGATCGACAGCGGTTCGAGCGAAGCCGAAGGCGGCCTTCAGGTCGCCGGTGATCGCCATGTGTGCGATGGCGTACTGGGCGAGGAAGAAGGGTGTGGCGTCGCCGGCACCATGGGCGAGCGAGAGGCGAACCCCCTTGAGGACCGCCAGCACCATCAGCGCCTGGTTCTCTTGGTAGGCCGGCGGGATGGTGCGACTGAGCACGTCGAGCGTGGCGAGGTGGGCCGGGTCGGTCATCTCGGGCAAACGGCACAGCGCCGAAACTTCCCGGGCGCCGAGCTCGCCCTGCAGCGCGCCGAACTCCGCCCCGATGGCCTGTCCGAGCCCGGGTTTGTCGTCGGGGTCCGGTATCTCGAGGCCCAGCAGGCGGAGGGTGGTCGCGGAGACTCGACAGGCCTCCTCGAACCGACCCAGGCTGGTCAGTACCAGAATGCGGAGGTTGGCGGCGGCCACCCGGTCGACGAGGTGCGTGGCTCGCGCGTCGAGGAAGTCGATGGAGGCGAACGCCTTGGCGTGGTCGCCGTTGAGATACTCGCATTCGGCCTTGGCGAGGTGGGCGGGGAAGCCGATCAAGGGGTGCTCGGAGGCCAGCTCGAGGGCGCGGTCGAGCAGCTCGAGGGCGATGGCCGTCGCCGCGGAGGCCTGGGCCTTCTTGGCGCACGAGAGGTCAAGCTCAGCGAGCCAGAGCCGCTCCTCCGGGTCGTCGAGGTGGGCGAGGCCTCGGTTCATCTGCTGGGCGACGGCGTACAACTGGCCATCTGTCGGCGCGCTGCCCAGGTTCAGCCTCAGGCGTCGCCCGACCTTCAGGTGAACGAGCTGTCGCTGCGACTCGTCGATCAACGCGTAGGCCGCCTGTTGGACTCGATCGTGGAGGAACTGGAAGCGCGCGTTGGGCCCCTCCTGCCCGTCGGCGAGGGGGAGGAGCATTCCTTCCCTCAGCGAGGCCTCGAGGCCGATGGCCAGCTCGCCTGGTTCGAGCTCGGCGACCTGCGCCAGGGTGTCGGCGTCGAGCTGGTGCCCGAAGCAGGCCGCCACGCTCAGCACTCGCTGGGCGGCCAGGGGGAGCGCCCGCAAGCGCTCGAGGACGAGCTCGATGACGTTGTCGGTGGCCCGGCGCGCCTCAATGCCCTCGAGATCCCACACCCATCGTCGCTGGCTCGGGTCGGGGCGGAGCAGCCCATCGCGGTGGATGGCTTGGAGGAACTGCCCGAGGTGAAACGGGTTGCCGTGGGTCTTCTCGAACAGCACCTTGGTCAGGGGGCCGACCTCGGAGGGCTCCCGATGGAGGGTGTCGGCGGCCAGCTGGGTGACGTCCTCGAGCGCGAGCGGGCCCAGGTGCAGCGTGGCGACCACTCCGGGGGCTTCTTTCTCGAGCTGCTTGAGCTCGAAGAACAGGGGCTGGAGCGTCGACACCTCGTTGTCCCGGTAGGCGGCGAGCACCAGCAGTGGCCGGTGGCCTGGCGCGGTGACGATTCTGCGGAGGAGCCGAAGCGACGGCGCGTCGGCCCACTGCACGTCGTCGAGGAAGAGCACCAGGGGCGCGTCAGCCGTCACCACCGCGCCAAAGAAGCGCTCCATGGCCTGCTCGAAGCGCCCCTGCGCCTCGGCGGGCCCCAGTGGCGGAGGCCGGGGCTGGGGCCCGACGATGAGCTCGAGCTCGGGCACCACGTCGGCGACGACAGCGGCGTTCGCCCCCAGCGCACCGAGGAGCGCCTCTCTCCTCGAGGCCAGTCCCTCCGCAGGCTCACGGAGCAGGGCCCGCATCAGCGCCCGGCAGGCCTCCGACAAAGCGGGGTAGGGGGTGCTGCTCCTCAGCTGATCGAACTTGCCGCTGACGAAGTGCCCGCGGGGGGCGCGGGCCTGCTGACGGAGGTGATGCACCACCGCCGACTTGCCGACACCCGATGGTCCAGCGAGGAGCAGGAGCCGGGTGTTCCCCACGCGGACCTGCTCGAAGGCCGCCTCGAGGCGTCGCAGCGCGAGCTCCCGCCCGTAGATTTTTCGAGGCAGCTGCAAGCGGTCGCTCAGGTCGCGCTCGCCCAGCTCGAAGGGCCGGAGGGTGCCCGACGCTTCGAGCTCGCGCAGGCAACGCTCGAGATCCCAGATGAGGCCCGCGGCGGTTTGGTAGCGATCCTCGGGGACCTTGGCGAGGAGCTTGTCGATGATGCTCGCGAGCACCGCTGGCGTCCCAGGTCGGACGGCGTCGGCGCGCGGCGGGGTCTTGGCGATGTGGGCGTGAACCAGCTCCAGCGCATCGGTCGATTGAAAGGGTCGCTGACCGGTCGCCAGCTCGAAGAGGCTGATTCCGAGCGAGTAGAGGTCGCTGCGTTGATCGACCGTGCGACTCATGCGGCCGGTCTGCTCGGGCGAGATGTAGGCGAGGGTTCCCTCGAGGAGATCAGGGTCGACCGCGGGGCGCCGCGCATCTCGGAGGTCGATCGAGATGCCGAAGTCGATGAGCGTGACGGCTCCGCTGGGCTCGAGGAGCATGTGGGCTGGCTTGAGATCCTTGTGGATGACCCCCTTCTCGTGAATGGCGTGCACCGCTCGGCTGATGGCCAGGGCCACCCGCACGAGCTGGGTGCTGTCGAAGCCAGGTCTCTGAGCGGCGGCGTCCACCGGCTCTCCGTCGGAATCCTCCAGAACCAGCGCGATGCTGCTTCCGACCGGCTCGAGGCTGATGGCCCGGGCTACCTGGGGGATCCGCAGTCGCTCGAGGATCGCGAACTCCCGCCTCAGCCGCTCGATGGCCTCTCGGCGTGGGCACTCGTCACGGGGTTGCTTGACGACGACCCTGAGGCCGTCTCGGGCTCTCTTGGCGCGCGAAACCACCGTGGCCGCCGAGGCGTAGACCTGCTCCTCGAAGCGATAGTCGGGCAGCTCGATCATTTCTCCACCCTTGCGAGACTCCTCCGCGCGCCTTTGGGAGACGCCACCAGGCGCAACGGGCTGCATGTGCCGCGCCACCTCAGGGCCGGCAGTGCCTTCGCAGACCTGAGGGGACAGCACGGGTCGCCGGGACCTCGAGGCCGGGGTACGGCTCACCCCCCTCGACCCACCGAACGAGCGTTCAGCCTTCGGCTTACGGGTGAAGCACCTCGCCCTCGCGGAGGGGCGTGACGGCGCTGGCCGCGATGTCGAAGCCGTCGGGGTAGTGAATGAGGCGCATCTTCCCGCGGAGCTTGGCGGGGAGCCCGGCCAGGGAGCCGTAGGGGGTATGCGCCGGCCCGAAGTTCGTCTCGTGAATGATGAGGTCGGCGGGCTCGAGGAAGGCGATGAGCTCGGGGTCGAAGGCCGTATCGCTCGAGTAGCCGAGCACCCGGCCGGCAGCCTCGACGACGACGGCGCTGGTGGTGACGTGATGAATCGTCCGTTTGGCCTTGATGCGGAACGGCCCCACCGTCACCGGCTCTCCCCAGGGGAGCGGGAGGTGCTCGAAGTAGTCGTCGAAGTGCATGGGACGGAGCTGGGCCCCGTCCCAGATGGAGCCCATGCTCACCTTGAGCCGCTCGTCCCAGAGTGAGGCTCGCAGCTCAGGGGACGCGAGCAGCTTCACCCGCTTGTTCTCGGCGAAGTGCTTGTAGAAGGCGATGCCCTCGAGGCCGTTCATGTGATCGCCGTGCACATGGGTGAGGAGCACGTGGTTGATGTCCGAGAGCAGCAGCGGGCGCCCGGAGGCCGTGGCCGCCGAACGGAGGATGGCGCGGTACATGTCTGGGCAATCGATGGCCAGGTGAAAGTCGTCGCACACGAGGAGCAGCGCGCTCGAGTGGTGTTTCTCTGAGAAGGTGTCACCCACCCCGAGCACGACGATCTCGAACCTGGACATGGACGCTCCTCCGCTCTCGAACCGGCGTCAGCCCTCGGCCCGTTCCGCCGGTCTCATGGCCACCGTAGCGCCACTGGTGCTTCGAGCGTGAGGTCTGTTGGGCAGGTTCGCAAACAGGGGGCCAGGGGGCATCTGGAAGGGGGCGCGGTGGCGATGACACCTGGGCATTGACAAGGGCTCAATGAGGCGAGGCACACCGTGAAGAGTCCCGCCGAGTTGGACCGAGCCGTGTCGGTCGGCATCGAGAAGGTCACCCATCGAGGAGTTTGCGCATCAAGCTACTCGATCGTGACCTCAGAGATGGGGGTCAACCGATCATGCAATACTTGTAGCATGTTGATAAGGCAGCAGAAGCCCGCATCGTCGATGACGACGTCTTCGAATACGCCACCAATGCCCGTGCTCGTCACGCGGAGGTCGTCCTCGACCTCGATGGATATCTCGTCAATAGGATAGTCCTCGCTGCAGAATCCTCCGTGTGCTGCCACTTCGTACCAGCCATCCCAGGCTTCGCGAAATGGATCGGCGGCAAGCGGCGCCTGCCGTTTACAGAAATCAACATCAACCATCACAGTCGAGCTCTCTCGGTCGTCATGCACGGTGAATGGGCAGGGCTCATAGTCGATCGGTAGTTCGTCAGATACCACTGTGCCATCTCGAACGAGCGGACCGTGAAGCTCGAGTTTTCGAACCGGAACAACAAAGAGGTGAAGGTAGTGCACCATGTTCTGAATAACAAAAGCAGTACCGGGATCAATGTTCGTCGCGTCGAAGTCCCATCGAACACAGCGAGGCGCGACCTGCTTGCCGTTGATGATCATGTCCAGGGTTGACTCCTTCGGCTGGTGGCCCTCGCCGGCCATGCCGCCCCATTTCCCCATGTCTGCCAAACCCTGAAACGGCCTCCGCAATTGGGTGAGCATGTCGTCAGAGATGTCGTTGCCGGGCTTGAAGTCGACAATGACTTGCAGGTTCCCTCCCCCAGCGAGCGGTGAGGAGGAGCATGCCGTAGCAAACGGTCTAGCCAGCATTGGGAACACCTCGGTCGAATCCGACGCCAAGCGGCTCAGAATGCACGGGAGTTGTCCCAGGCTCGCGCGTCCAGCTCGTCCATGCGCTCGATCCATGCTCCGGCATCGAACGTCGGGTCATCGTTCGCAAGGTAAGTGGTTTCAATATCCAGCCGCGTTGGCTTGAGTAGACGACTCACTTCCGGAAGCCGTCCGAGGTCCGGTGCTTTGCGGTTGATATCGCCAATTGGTGGCAGCTTGGCACCGCGAATGAGCAGGCCCTTCTTGAGCTTGCGAACGTCGCACTCCGGCAGCGAGCTCACAATCGCATTGGGTCCGCCGAGCGACGCGGCCAAACCCTGGTCCACGTAGTTGAGCCAGTGTGCGACGAAGGTGTGGCCGAGCATTTCGTTGCGCAAGGAGAAGTCGCAGGGCGAGAAGCCGAAGTATCGGGGGAGCCGCTTGAAAATCTCGCTTGCGGCATCACCCTGGGAGCCAGGGGTGGTCTTGAACGTAAGCCCCGCATGGCCCGATTGCACATGGGGCAACTGGCTCAGGGTCGCCACGAAGTTAACGAGCGGCTCCGCATCATGCTCGTTCAGCCACTGTGGCGGGAAATCGACGCGCAATTGACCTGCTCGAGTTGGAAATTCCTCATCCTCGGCGTAGACCGATACATGGACACCGAAGCCGCCTGGCTCGCCCCATTCCCCCGCGTCGTAGATGATATTGGCGGCTTTGTGGTCTTTCGGGAAATCGCGCAAGTGTCGCAGATCCTTGTCGAGTTGACGCTTAGTCATCGCCTTCCACTCGCCGCTCTTGGCAGCGAAGCTCCTGAGAACATCGAGGCCAACGAACCCAATGTAGCGCTCGATCCCCTCGGCTATCTCCTCCCCGACATCATGAATTCCTGCCCCAAAGTAGAGGAAGCAGCAGAGCGCCGGGACTTCGGGATGCTCGCCATCGCTGTCCGTGACCGCGAACCGCGACCAGTTCACGTTGTTCATTTCCTGCACCCCTTGTTTGTCATGACTACTGGCTCTTTTGTGATGCCGTTCGCCTTTCCTGTGCTTTCGTACTTTTCCTTTTGAGTGGTTCCGTCCTTGTATACAGTCCAGTTGGGCCATCCCCGAGCTTTCGGGCCCGTTCTGATCCACCTTCGTCCGCCCTTCGTCCTCTTGCGGGTGGGCGTATTGGGCGGGCATCTGAACTTGAAGTCAACGAAGCCCTTCTTTCCGTTCTCGTCAGTTGCCGTGCAGTCTGGCCAGCTTGTGCCTCTTAAGGCCTTTTTGCCTCCCGATTTCTTGAGCGCTTGGCGAGTTCCGCTGATGGGTGTGTATTTTGGCTTGCCGCCAAAGCCCTGCTCACCTTGGATCTGTGGGTGATTCAGTTCTTTGATCGCCTTTTCGCAGCACTCGTGCTTCTCGCGACCCAGTTGGGCACACGTCTTTTGTTTCTTCCTTTGTGGCGCCTGTGTAATTTGTCGATCACACTTACAAACAATATCCTTGATATTTCTGGCGAGTGTAACCAGACATGTCTGCAGCTCGCCCTCCATCGTCGCTGCGTTGGGTGGGCTGCCGCTCGGGCCGCAGTTGTTCATCATCTGGTCGCCGAGCAACTGAACGTTCTTCCCTTCGATTCTCACGTTCAGCGAACCAGGGCCGATGAACTTGGTCGCGCCCTGCACGTTGTTGGACACGAGTCCGCCGCCGGTCCCTTGGCTGGCGACGTCGCCCATCGACTTGAAGCTCGCACCCTGAATGGCGACCGCGTTTCCCTCAATCTTGACGGTGGTCGAATAGCCGTCTGGCGAGTTGTCGCTCTTGCCGATGTTCGGGAGTGGCGTCGGCACGAACGGTGCTGGCGGCCCCGGCATCTTGCAAACATTCGGGACGGTCGCCGCGGCGATGCCGCTGCTGCCCTTGGTGACGGGTGTCTTTGGCGAATTGATAGCCACGCTTGACATCAGGCATTCCCCCTCTCGAGGATCGCAGCTCCCCGGAGCCCAGTCCAGATCGAGCCACAGGCAAGCCCACCACTGGCTGCACCCAGCTTGCCACACTCGGCGGCCGTCCCCTCGGCTGTGAAGCCGACGGGCGTGCATGCTGCCATGGCCACGATGTGCGCGTCCCCGCTCATCTGCGATGAACCTCCGCCGACAATTCGCCCACGTGTTCTTCCCCCCGGTTTGGCATGCGCTCAACG
>PMBV01000161.1 GCA_003153055.1 Myxococcales bacterium | reverse complement strand
ACCTGCCGCGAGAAGATCGACAAGGGTGTGCTGCGCTTCGGCGAAGAGATCGCGAACCAGTTCAACCCAGACGGAGGCACGGCCTACCAGTGGCATCACCTGACCTGCGCCGCGGGCCGGATGAGCACCAAGGTGAAGGCTGCGATGGCGGCGTACGGAGGCCCAATCCCCGACCGGGAGAGGATCGAACAGATTCTCGTGAGCCCACCCCAGACCGCGGGCAAGAAAGGCGGCCCGAAGGCGGCCTACCCGTACGCCGAGCGAGCCTCGACGAACCGCTCCAGGTGTCTGAAGTGTGACGAGGCCATCGAGAAGGGCAGCTTCCGCATCGCCGTGGAGCGAGAGGTAGACACCGGGAGCTTCACGACGACGGGCCCTGGCTACCTCCACCCTGGTTGCGCCGCTGGGTACACCGGTGATGAGAGCCTCCTCGAGAAAATCAAGGTCAACACGCCGACGCTCGGTGAAGCAGAGCTCCAAGCGCTCGCAGCCGAGCTATAGGGACACGGTGCGACTCTGGCAGAAGAGTATGATCGCCCTGGCGATGAGCCCGACGCTCATTCGCACCATGCAGCGCTCGCGCCTCATGGCCCGCCTCTCCACCCGCTTCGTTGGCGGCCGTGACGGACCCGAGGCCACGCGAAGGGCCAAGGCGCTGCAGGCGCAGGGGCTCCGCTCCTCGATGTTCTTCCTCGGGGAGTACGTCAGTGACCCGGTGCTCATCGAGCGCAGCGTGGTCGAGCTCGTCGCCCTCATCCCGCTCCTGGTCGCCGAAGGGCTCGAGGCTCACCTCTCCATCGACCCGACCCAGGCTGGAGCCATGCTCGACTGGAGCCTGTGCCAGGCGAACGTGCTCCGCGTCGCCCAGGCCCTCGTCAGCCACCCCACGGCGACCCGCCGCGTGCTCATGCTCGACATGGAGGACTCCAGCGTCACCCAGAGAACCATCGACCTTCACGATGAGCTCCGCGCCCGTGGGCTCCCCTCCGCCGTCACCATTCAGGCCTCCCTCAGGCGCAGCGAAGGCGACGTGGCGCACCTGGTTCGCGAAGGGGCGATGGTTCGCCTGGTGAAAGGCGCCCTGGCCGAGCCCGCCGAGGTGGCCCACACGGCTCGCGGCGACATCGACGGGAGCTACCGCTCGCTCACCGAGAGGCTCCTCGGCAGCGAGGCCAAAGCCCAGGGCGTCTCCCCCGTCTTCGGCACCCACGATGAGCGCCTCATAGACCACGCGCGGCGCGTCGCGGCGGACCAAGGCTGGAGACCAGACCAGTGGGAGGTCGAGATGTTGCTCGGCGTGCGGCCCGCGCTTCAGCGGAAGCTCGTGGCGGAGGGCGTCGCGGTGCGCCTCTACGTGCCGTTCGGCGAGCGTTTCTGGCCCTACAGCATCCGCCGGGTGGGCGAGAACCCCAGGAACCTCTCCTTCGTCCTCAACGCCCTGCGCCCCACCTGAGCGTCACCGCGGCGCTGGCGGAGCGAGTGACACGCCCGCCTCCTCGCACCAGACCGGGAAATCGTCCCTCACGCCTCGCCACTCCAGCGCGCCGAGGGGCTCGCTCAGCGGCACGTCTCGACGCAGGGTGGCGAGGGTGCGGTACAGCATGGCCTCGCCGCGGTGCTCGACCAACGCCTCAGCCAGCTTCTCGGCGCTCCGGGGCCGCACCTTCCAGTGCACGGCCAACGGGGGAATGTCATCGAGGTGGGGGTAGACCGAGAGCACCGCCGACGCCGACTTTTCCCCCCAGCCAGCCAACCCGGGAATGCCATCGGCCGCGTCTCCCACCAGGGCGAGGAAGTCGGGCACGCTCGAGGGCCCGATGTTCCACTTCGCGTGGAGCGTCTCCTGGGTGAGGAGACGACGGCGCACGCGATCCACCTGCACCACCTTGTCACCGTCGAGGACCTGGCCGAGGTCCTTGTCGGGCGTCAGCAACCTCACCTGCTCAACCTCGGGCGCCCAGCGCGTCGCCGCAGTAGCCATCGCGTCGTCGGCCTCGAACTCCACCATTCGCCACACGACGAAGCCCGCCGCGGCGGCTGCTCGCTCCACCCCATCGAACTGGGCCTTCAGCGCCGGGTCGATGCCCTCATCAGATTTGTAGCCACCGAAGAGCCGGTTGCGAAACGACACGATGGGGTTGTCGAAGGCGACCGCCACGTGGGTGAGCGCCTCCGCCTTGTCCTGCACCAGCGCGAAGAGGGACTGCACCAGGCCGACCGTGGCCTTGAGGTCTTCCCCTCCCGGCGAATGGTGCGGGGGTCGCGCCGAGTAGTGCGCGCGGAACAGCTCGAACGTACCGTCGACGAGGTGCAGCCGCATGAGCACAGGGTGCCAGAGGCGTCCCCGCCGTTTCATCCCCCGAATCGCCCGGCGCCCTGCCCATCAGGAGAGTACCTCCCCTCTCTTGGGTGCGGCGGCGGGGCGAGGGCAGCAGAGTAGTCGACCGCCATGTGCGTCACCGTGGCGAGGTCGCCACCCATCTGCTGGTCGTCTCGCCGAACGTGGAACATCGCGGCCATCAGCCGAGGCGTTCATCAAGCCACCCCAGCACCCGCTCCTCGCCCCAGAAGGTCGGCCTCAAGACCGACCCGCCGATGAAGCCCACGTGCCCACCCCGCGCGGTGACGAGCACGTGCAGCGCGCTCGAGTCGAAGGCCTCCTCAGGCAGATGGCTGGCCGGAGCGAGCGGGTCGTCGGCCGACGAGAGGAGCAAAGTCGGAGTGGTGATGCGGCCGAGGAGTGGCGCGCTGCTGCACTGAGCGTAGTAGTCCTCCGCCGAGCTGAAGCCGAAGGTCGGCGCGGTGACGGCGTGGTCGAAGTCGCGAATGGATTGCACCCGGCGAATCGCCTCCGGTTCGAGGACCTCGGGGAAGCGGGCGGCCTTCTCGAGGGCCTTCTCCTTCATCGTAGACAAGAAGTTCCTCCGGTACACCCGGGCGAACGGCGCTGGTGAGTCGATGTACTGGGCACACTCGGCCAGTCGGTACGGCGTGCTGACGGCCGCGGCAGCGACGACAGCCTCGGGCGCTGCTTTGGCCAACAGGTTCAGCACCACGCTCCCGCCCAGTGAAAAGCCCACCACCACCACCGGCCCATGGAGCGTCGAGACGAGCCAAGCCACGTCGCGGAAGTCACCCGAGGAGTACGACGCCGCGTGGCGGTTCGGCGCGCCGCTGCACGAACGAGCGTTGAGGGCCCAGGCCGTCCACCCGCGCTGCTGACAGCCGGCCATCATCTGGAGCATGTAGCCCGACGTCGAATTCCCCTCGAGGCCATGGAGCAACACCACCTGAGGCGCCCCTCCACGGCCGAGCAGCACGTCGACGTCGATGAAGTCGTGGTCTGGCGTCTCGAGGCGCCGTCGCTCGAGGGGCAGCGAAGGCTTGGGCCGAGACACCACGCCGAAGAGGGTCTGCGGGTGCGCGTCGGTCAGCCCACTGGCGGGGACGAAGTCATCGAGGAGACGGGGCATGCGACGGGAGCAATACAGAAGCCGCCTCCGAAACGACAGAGGCGGCTTCCTTGAAACCGACGGGCCACTCCGCGATGTCACTGAGCCAAGACGGCACTCAGAGGGCCACCGCGGAGATGGGTCCCTGACTTGATTTTGCCAAGGCACCACCTCCTTTCTTTGCCCCGAAGGGCCGGGCCATCATGCGGCATTTCGCGCAGCGCGCAAGCCGCACCGGGAGACCCAGCCCCAAATAGGGCAAAGGACTGGAGTCCAGCCTTCACTCCATGGCGTCGATGACAGCCTTGGTGAAATCGCTGGTGGTGGCGTTGCCGCCGAGGTCCTGGGTGCGGAGCGTGCCGGAGTAGACCTTGAGGAGGGCCTTCTCGACTCGCTTGGCGTGCTCCGGGAGCTTGAGCCACTCGAGCATCATGACCGACGAGAGGAGCAGCGCGGTCGGGTTGGCGAGGCCCCGGCCGGCGATGTCCGGCGCGGTGCCGTGGACGGCCTCGAAGACGGCGGCGGTGAGACCGATGTTGGCTCCAGGCACGACACCCAGGCCACCCACCAACCCGGCGCAGAGGTCCGACACGATGTCGCCGTAGAGGTTCTCCATCACCAAGATGTCGAAGCGCTCGGGGTTTCGCACCAGCTGCATGCAGAGGTTGTCGACGATGACTTCCTCGGCCTGAATGGCGGGGAATTCGCGGGCGACCTTGCGGAAGCAGTCGAGGAACAAGCCGTCGGACAGCTTCATGATGTTGGCCTTGTGCACGGCCGACACCTTCTTGCGGCCCAGGCGCGCGGCGTACTCGAAGGCGTAGCGGCACACCCGAGTCGACGCCTTCTCGGTGATGATTTTGAGGCTCTCGACGACCCCGGGCACCACCACGTGCTCAATGCCCATGTAGAGGTCCTCGGTGTTCTCGCGC
>PMBV01000301.1 GCA_003153055.1 Myxococcales bacterium | reverse complement strand
CTCGGTGGCGCCGGAGGTGAAGATGATCTCCTTGTCGGAGGCCCCGATGAGCGCGGCGATCTGCTTGCGGGCCTTGTCAACCGCCGCCTCGGCCTTCCAGCCGAAGACGTGGTTCCGCGAGGCCGCGTTGCCGAAGTCCTCCGCCAGGTACGGCGCCATCGCATCGCGAACCCGGGGGTCGACCGGCGTCGTCGCGTGATTGTCCATGTAGATTGGAAGTTTCACGGCCATCCGAAGCAGCTCCCAGCAATGTGGACCTATCCGGTCCGCTTTAACTCCGATCTACCGAGCGCATGGTGGACTCGTCAAGTCCACATTGCCTTTTGAACAGAGCCGTGGTCGATGTCGTGAGATTCGCGTTGCCAATCCATTATATTTCCTGAAGGTCTGGAACCCGCGGAAACCAACCCTGGCTCATCCGCATAGGATCACCATGAAGCTCGCGAAGATCGTGACCTGGGCGATGCTGGCAGGCGTCGCGCTGGCAGTCATTCCATCGTTCTTGCCCACCGGGCCCTCCACAGGCCTCGACGCGTCAGGGTTTCTGGCCAAGGGCCAGCTCTGGGTCGCCGCCGGAGTCATCTTCGCGGGTGGTCTGCTGACCTCGCTGACACCGTGTGTGTACCCCCTGATTCCCATCACGGTGGGCGTCTTCGGGGCTCGTCAAGCCAACGGGAAGGGGCAGGCGTTCTTGCTGACCAGTGCCTACGTGGTGGGCATGGGCGTGGTGTTCAGCGCGCTGGGCGTCTTTGCCGCCTTGTCGGGCCGGGCCTTTGGGTCGGTGCTGGGGAACTCCTGGTTGGTGGTGGCGCTGGCGGTGTTCCTGGTCGCGCTCGCCGCCTCGATGTTCGGGGCCTTCGAGCTGTCGCTGCCCTCGTCTTGGGCGACCCGGCTCAATACCGTCGGCGGCGGAGGGTTCATCGGCGCACTGCTGATGGGGAGCGTCGCGGGCTTCGTGGCGGCGCCCTGCACCGGCCCCGTGTTGACCGGCGTGTTGGCCTGGGTCTCACGCACGCAGGATCCAATCCTCGGCGCGGCGTTGCTGTTCATCTACGCCTTGGGCATCGGAGTGCCCTTCTTCCTCATCGGGGTCTTCACCGTGCGACTGCCTCGCGGCGGAGCGTGGATGGACTGGGTGAAGAGCCTCTTCGGCATCGCCTTGCTCGCCCTGGCGGTCAGCTACCTGGAAGACGCCTTCCCCTCCTTCCGCGCCCTGGTGGCCTCGGCGGGAGAGGCCATCGGGCGGCCACGGGGGCTCGCCCTCGTCGGTGCTCTGGCCTTCGCGGGAGTGATGCTGGGGGCCGTTCACCTCTCGTTCAAAGAGCCCCAACAGTGGCTCTTGAAGGCCACTGGAGTCGCCGCGCTCCTCGTCGCCTTGGCGCTGCGCTTGGCGTTGCCCGTCGGAGGGCCTGGCCATGGTGGTGACGGCTACCGCTGGGCGATGGTGTTCAGGGCCGACGCGGAGCAGTCAGTGCACCCCTTCGAGAGCGCCCTGGCGAAGGCCAAGGCCGACTGCAAGCCGGTGCTGATCGACTTCTTTGCCGAGTGGTGCGCGGCCTGCAAAGAGCTCGATCGAGAGACCTACACCGCCAAGCCGGTGCTCGCTGAATCGGAGCGGTTCGTCAGCATCAAGGTCGATGGCACCACCGACCACGAGGTGCTCGAGAACCTCTATGATCGCTTCGGTGTACAGGGGCTCCCGACCGTTGCCTTCGTCGACCCCACTGGGCGGGTGCTGAGCGATCCGCGGGTCGTCGGCTACCTGCCGCCCGAGCAGTTCCTCGCCCAGATGCAGAAGGTCTCCAACGAGTGCTCCGGGCGCCCCTGAAGCTCAGGGCGGCGAGACACACTGGGCGGCCTGGCACGTCTGGTTCTTGGGGCAGGCGTGCCCGCAGGAGCCACAGTTGGTGTCGTCGAATTGAAGGTGGAAGTCCTCGTCGACCCGACCGTCGCAATCGTCGTCCAGCCCGTTGCAGGTCTCGGCCGGCCAGTGGTCTTCTCCGTCGATGAGGCCGTTGCAGTCGTTGTCGATGCCGTCACCGCACACCTCGGCACCGGTGCTCTTGCAGCAGAACTGCCTCCCGTCGGTCTCGCGCACACAGACGAAGCCGTCACCTCCACAGTCCCGGTCGGCTCCACAGCTGTAGTGGAGCTCATCGGAGAACGGGACCGAGCAGGACACTCCGGCCAAGACGACCCACCACAGGGATGATCTCACGGGGTTTCCGCTCCCTTTGCGGCAGAGGCGGACGGCTGAGGAGGTTGCAGCAGGAACCAGACGGTACCCCCCGCGGTCGCTGCCAGCCCGAGCGGAACGAAGACGTTGGCGAGGGTCGCGTCGAGGGCGGCCGACTTCGCCTGGGCGCGGGTGACGCCGATGGGGTTGCCCCCTGCGCCGATCTTGGTGGCCACGCTCGAGGCCACTTGCCCAAGGACCAGGCCCACCACCGCCAGCACCAACCCCGCGCCGCCGAGGTACAGGCCGGGCCGCCTCACCACCGGCACCGGAATCAGGGGGAGGGGAGCAGGCGCCTCGGGCGGTTTGGGGTCGAGGCGAACGTCGAGCTTGACGGTCTCCATCGAGACCACCGCGACCTGGGCCTCGAAGGGCAGGGCGCCGGCGGAGCTCACTCGAACCGTGTGGAGGCCCCGCTGGGCAATCAGCTCCGTCGACCCCAGGCCCCCAGGAGCGCCGTCGAGCGTCACCGCCGCTCCCGGGTCGGAGCACCTCACCGCGATGGTCCCGTTCGGCGTGGCGAGCTTCGCCAGCCAGCCGCGGAGGAAGGGCGTGAGCTGCTCGACGAACTCGCGGTCTCGCTGGTTGCGCGACTTGGCGTGACGGGCCGAGCCCTCGTTCGACTCCTGGGTGACGGTGACGATGGCCGAGAAGCCCGGATCGTACCCGTACAGCGTCACCAGCGAGCCGTTCTCCGAGTGCTCGACCGTCAGCCGCACCGCGCGGTTCACGCCCAGGGCCCTGGCTGTCTCATCGAAGCAGGCGTAATCGGCGCACCCGGCCGCCCGTTCGGCCGTCTCTCCCAGCCGATCCTTGAGCCCCGAGGGCGACAGCACCGAGCTGTAGTCCTCGCTCTGGGTGAGAAGCGTGTGAAGCTCGGCCTCGAGCGCTTCGGCACGCTCGGCGCTCATGCCATCGTCGTCGGCTGGCGACACCCCAAGGATGGCGATGCTGGGCTTAAGGGCCTGCGGCACCTTGGGCTTGGGCTCGGAGAGATCGAGCTCGAGCTCCTGTTCCTGGGCGGCGGCCGAACCGGTCCAGCCGAGCAGCGCCAAGAGCCCCAGCGCCCCCAGTCGCACGATCGTCACCTGACCTCCGAGAGGAAGCGCTTCACCTGTTCGACCAGCTCGCCGATGGAGCCCTTTCCCGGGAGGAATCGCTTGTCCGACTCCACCACGAGCCCTTGGTCGACGAGGTAGAGGAGGGCGTTCTCGAGGTTCGTCTTGGACAACGCCTCGGACAGTTCGATGGTGCCCGCGAGGAAGTCCGTTCGTCCTCGATCGAGGGTGCGACGGAGGAACTCCCGCTTCTCGAGGCCCGCGGGTGCCAGCTCCGACGCCATGCGGGCCGCCAGGAGGTACGACTCGAGGTAGTCGCGGTGCATGTCGGCGAGGAACTGCACCGAGGCCCGTGCGCCCACCTGGCGAGACACGGCGAGGCGGTCGCCCTGCTGCTCGACCACATGCATGGCCAAGAGGTGCTCGAGCGTCTCGTCTAAGATGTGCTCGAAGTTCTTCCCCACCGGGTAGAGGAACTCGAACTTGAAGAGCCGCGAGAGGAAGAGGGCCAGCTCGCGAACCCGGTCATGGGTCGAGTCCGGCTCAGCGGCGAGGAGCGCGGCGCTGACGATGGTGCGTCCCGCGACCAGGTTGAGCAGCGTGTTCTTGTAGAACGAGAGGGCCGGGCGGTGCTCGTCTTCCACCTGATAGATGGGGTCCTCCCCGCCGTCGACGATACGCACGTAGCCCTCGGAGGCGAACATTCGCATCGCGTCGGCGATGGGCCCGGGCGTGGTCGGCGCGCAGGCGGCGTCGGCGAGGTGGCGCGACAGCGGGGCGCCCAGCTCGGTGACCAGCCTTCGCAACAGCTCGATGCGCGTCTCGATCTCGTGGGTGGCGATGCCCCGCCGGCGGTGGGCCAGAAGGGACGACGCCAGCAACGCATGAGGCGTCACGGTGGAGACGCGGCTGATGCCGTACATCACCCGATGGCCCAACGCCCGCACCAGGGCCTTCTTCTGCTCGAAGGTGGCGTGGGCTCGGTCGATGCCCCGCTCTTGGATCATCGCGGCGAGTGACACCGGCTCGTCGAAACGCACGTGGATGCGGCCGTAGTGGCCGGTCAGCACCCGGGGCGTGGAGAGCAGCGCCTTCAGGTCTTCGGGCTTCTTCTCGCCGCCTCTGAGCTCGTGGGCGTAGGTCGCTCCCTCGACGACCTTCTCGTAGTCGATGGCCACCGGCACGAAGAGGAGATCATCACGCGCGCCCTCGAGCACGGCTTCGACCAGCCAGGTGAAGAGGCCGAGCTTGGGCTGGAGGAGCTTGCCGGTGCGCGAGCGGCCGCCTTCGGGGAAAAACTCGTGGGGGATACCGTCGTGCACCAGCTTCTTGAGGTACGCCTTGAACACCGCGGTGTAGAGCGCATCGCCCTTGAAGCTGCGTCGGAGGAAGAAGGCGCCGGAGCGGCGGAGCAAGCCCCCCAAAGGGAAGAACGAGAGATTCGCCCCCGCCGCGACCAGCGGCACCGTGTACCCGCGCTGCCAGAGCGCGTAACTCATCAGCAGGTAGTCGATGTGACTCTTGTGGCTCGGGGTCAGCACGACCGGCGCCTTCACCCCCGCCTTCATCGCCCGCTCCAGGCCCGCTTCGTCGAAGTCGAGGCCGTCGTAGATGCGGTTGAAGACCCAATCGAGCGTCGGGGCGAACAGGCCCACCACCGTGGGGCTGAAGCGCGCGGCGATGGCGTCGAAGTTCCGCAGCGCCTCTCGCTGGACCGACTCAACCTTCTTGTGCTTCTCGAGGGCGATCTCCTTGACCGAGTCCTGAAAGACGCGGTCCCTCATGGCTTCATGGATCAGCCGATCGACGTCCTTGCGCGGCGGCCCGAAGACGGCCCGGGTCTCTCGGGCCAGGTGCTGATGCAGAGCGCCGCGGACCTTTCTCGCGAGGATCGGCGTGGGGAGATCTCGATGCTCGGCCACGTACCCCGTGAGATCGATGGCCTGGCCGACCCGGAACTGCGCCCGCTGGTAGTTGCGGAGGAAGGTGCCCCAGGAATGCAGGAACGAAGGAGCCTCGGGGCTGCCGAAGATCCGGTCGAAGAGGCTGGGCGTCACCTTCTGCTGCCACTTTTCCCAGACGAGGAGCTCGGGCACCAAGTACAGCGGCGCCCGTGCCTGTCGCGCCAGCTCGACCAGCGCGGGGAAGGGGTCGTCTTTGCCCTGCACTCCCCGGGCCGTATTGAACGCGGCCTGCCTCAGGAACAGGAGCGCCGAGCCGCCTGCCTCGCGGGCCGCGGTGAACCTCGTCGTCAGGTCGCGGTGGCGTTGGAGCAGGGTGAAGGGGCGAGTGAACCACGACGGTTGGTCAGCCACGGCCCGAATGGGCTTGAGCCCACGCTGCGTCAGGGCCCAGTCGAGGTAGAGGTAGTTGATCCACCCCTGGGTGCGCATCACATGCACCACGAAGCCGCTGGCGCCCAGCTTGGTCAGCTCCTCCACCGAGGCCTGGCTGAAGCGCACGGGCTCGAAGAATCGCGCGCACAGGGCCCGCCCAACCGGGCCAAACTCGGTCCGGATTTGAACGGGTGAATGGCGTGGTCGAACAGCGAGTGCGTCTTCCGGCACTACGTCCTCCGCAGGAATTTCGAGCCGAACCTTAGCGGCAGTCGACCGACAGAAGCGCTCAATTCGTCATGGCTGCATACCCCTGGCGGGGCTGGGGGCCGAGAACCTTCTGGGCCAACAAGGAGAACTGGGTGGCGGGGGTCAAGAGGGGTTGGGTGAACAGCGCTCGAACGAAGGGCCGAGTGGCTCGCGTGTCAATGAAGGATTGGGCCAGGGCGTCTCCGACCAGGTGGCCCAGCCCCTGACAGACCCGAGCTCGGAGCGCGGCAGCGGTCGGAAGCAACGGCCGACCCTGTTGGGCTCCGGTCACCGCCCAGGCGTAGGTGGCCAAGACGTAGGCGGCGGCTCGGTGCCCAGGAGAGGCGCGGTCTTCGTACTGACGAACCCACTCCTCCAGTGACGCTGATCGCCGGGCTGGGTTGACCAACCGGGAGCCGAAGAAACCGAGGGCCTCGTCGTAGCAGCTGGCCCAGAAGGCGTCGGCCCGGCCGCGGACTGGCTCAGCTGGGCTGCCGAGGGCCACCCAGCGAACGAAACGGGCGGCCTCCTCCGCGGCGTGGCTCAGCGACAGCCCTGCCAACCACACCATGCGGGCCCGAGGAACGAGCGCGCTCCCTTTCGAGAGGAGTGCCCGCTCTAGTCGCGCCAACTCGGCCCCGGAGAAGCGCCCCCGCCGCGCGATGCGGTCCATGACGTCGAGCTCGGAGGCGGTGACGACCTCGATGGCCTCGATTTCGCGGCCCACCGGCAGGCCGATCAGCCGGCCGATGTTCTTGCTCAACAGACGGAAGGTCTTGGTCAGCCCTGAGGCCTCGAGTGGAGCGTCACCTGCTTCGGCCTCCACGTAGTCGAGGAAGCTGCGCTGGCACACGACGGGAGAAGCCGTGAGCACGCAGGCCGAGTGCTCGTCGAGCTCCACCGCTCTCGCGCTGCCGGCCAGCCCACGGCGGGCCAGCTTCCACCAGACGCCTTCTGCGTTCTGGTAGATGACGAAGGAGGACCGACGGCTTTCACCCAGCGCCTCCGCCACCCGGCGCGGCAAGTGCCCTGGGATGACGTGGAATTGCCCCATCAAGACGAAGACTCGCGGGCCATCAGGCGCCTTGGCGGCCTGGGCGATGCGCGCGGCGGCATAGCGGTCTCTGCGCTCGAGTGATTGGCTCCCTCCCGCCCGGCGATCGATGGCCACGACCTCGAGGCGGTGCCGCTTGGCGAGCTCGAGAATGCGGCGGAACCCCGGCCAGATCTCGAAGCCCCCTCGGTAGGGGTGGGCGATTCGCTTGAGAAACGTCCGCTCGCTCAGGCGCCCAGCGAGGTAGGCGTCGAGGGTCTTCTGCTTGGCTCCCTCGACGAACTCCAGCGCCAACACCACGCGGCGCTCGGCGCTGAGGGAGGCCTCTACCAGCTCGGCGAAGGTGTGCTGAGCAGGCCGGTACGTGTGGTAGTCGCCCACGTAGATGATGTCGCTGGCTTGCGCCCGGGTGATGACGTCCTTGAGCCCGATGACGCTCCGGTAGCCACGGGTGGCCCGCTGGTAGCGGCGCTCGTAGGCGCGGAACGGTCGGGAGGCTGGCTGCACCAGTGACGCTACCTGCTTCTTCTGGTGAGCGAACAACAGACGCTGCAGAGACAGCGACGAGCGCATGCGTGACGACACCGTCCCACGGGGGGCTCAGAGGGGCAAATTTCCGCTCCGTCAGGCGTCGAGCTCGGGCCGCCGGGGGTCTGGCCAGTCGACGTGGAAGAATTTGCCCCGGGGCCGGTCGACGCGTTCGAAGGTGTGGGCCCCGAAGTAGTCACGCAGGCCCTGGAGCAGGTTGGCCGGCAGCCGATCCGAGCGGTACCCGTCGAAGTAGGCGAGGGCGGAGGCGAAGGCCGGAGCCGGCACGCCCTCGAGCGCGCAGGCCGCCACCACTTTGCGCCAGTTGGGCTCGGCCTGCTGCACCGAGGAGGCGAAGGCGGGGTCGAGGAGCAGGTTGGCCAGGCCGGGCGTGCGCGAGTAGGCCTGGGTGATTTTCTGGAGGAAGCGAGCGCGAATGATGCAGCCTCCGCGGAAGATCTGCGCGATGGCCCCCAGATCGAGGGACCAGCCGTACTCGCGCGCGGCCGCGGCCATCAGCTGGAAGCCCTGGGCATAGGCCGCCACCTTCGAGCAGTAGAGGGCGTCACGCACGGCGTCCACCGACAGCTCGATGCGCGTGGGCGGCGATCGTTTGGCTCCCAACACGGCGTGGGCGGCCACTCGCTCTTCTTTCTTCGCCGAGAGGAACCGCTGGAACACGGCCTCGGCGATGGTGGGGCTGGGGACCCCGAGGTCGAGGCTCGAGGTGCTGGTCCACTTGCCGGTGCCCTTCTGGCCCGCCGCGTCGAGGACGATCTCCACGAAGGGTCGCCCGGTGGAAGCGTCTCGGTGGCCGAGGACCTCGGCGGTGATCTCGGTGAGAAAGCTGTCGAGCTCCCCCGTGTTCCACTCGGCGAAGATGGCGGCCGTCTGAGGCGTCGACAGCCCGAGCACTTGGGTCAACACGTGCCAGGCCTCGGCGATGAGCTCCATGTCGGCGTACTCGATGCCGTTGTGCACCATCTTCACGTAATGGCCGGCGCCGTCGGACCCGATGTACGTGGTGCAGGGGACTCCGCCAGTCACCGGTTTGCCCGGGGCTGCCCCGGGGATCGGCTTGCCACTGGCGGGGTCGACCTTCGCCGCGATGGCCTTCCAGACGGGCTCGAGGGCCGCCCAGGCCTCGGGTCGGCCTCCGGGCATCAGCGAGGGGCCGAACCGGGCGCCCTCTTCGCCGCCCGAGACCCCCGAGCCCACGAAGAGGAGCCCGCGGTCGCCCAGCGATCGCTCCCGTCGAATGGTGTCGGTGAACAGCGCGTTGCCTCCATCGACGATGACGTCGCCCTTGTCGAGCAGCGGCACCAGGCTCTCGATCACCGCGTCGGTGGCGGCTCCGGCCTTCACCATGATGACGACGCGCCGGGGGCGGGCGATGGAGGCCACGAAGTCGGGGAGCGTCGACGCGGGCACCAGTGCGCCCCCCGTCGTGCCGAAGACCGAGGGTGGGTTCTTGGCGATGAAGCGCTCGGTCACCTCGGTGGTGCGGTTGAACACGGCCACGCGGAAAGCATGGTCAGCCATGTTCAGGGCCAGGTTCTGACCCATGACGGCGAGACCGATGAGGCCGATATCGGCGGAGGCGGGCGGTGGTTTGGGCAGCGGCATGTGGAGCTCCGGGGATCAGGCGGTCAACAAACTGGCCGCGGTTTCATCGAGGAACCAAAGGCTCTGGGCGGCCCCTCGGTGGGCGAGGGCGGCGGGGAGCGACGACCGGGGCGAGCGGAGGGCCTCTCGCACTGCTTCTCTCTTCTCGTGCCCGGCGACGAGGAACCACAGGCTCCGAGCCTCGAGGAGTGCTGGGAGCGTGAGGGTGACGCGCCGAGGTGGTGGCTTGGGGGCGTCGAAGATCGGCATCGCGCGCCGTCTCGACTCCGCCAACAGCGGGTGGCCGGGGAACAGCGAGCAGACGTGACCATCGGGCCCAACCCCGAGGTGCACCACGTCGAGGGGCAGGAGGCGACCCTCGTAGTCGGCCGCCGCCTCCTCGGGGGGGCGAGTGCCATCGATGGGGTGGAAGCGCGCTCCGGTCTGACCGAGCGCTACCGAGGCGTGCCGGTGGTTGCTGTCGGGGTGATCCCACGGGACGCAGCGCTCATCGCCGTAGAAGAAATCGACCTTCGTCCAGTCGAGCTCAGCCTTGGCCAGGGTGGGGTAGACGAGCGTGGCCGCCGACCCGCCGGTGAGCGCACAGGTAAAGCGCCCTCTCTGCGCGATGGCCGCTCGGGCGACCTCCACGGTGCGCAGGGCGACCGCCTCGGCGAGGGAGGCGATGGAGGCAAAGACGAGCTCGCTCACCGCTCGAGCTCCACGGCCCAGCCCAGCGCACGCCCATAGAGCTCGTCGTGCCCTCTGCTCCCGAGGGCCGCCACGACCAGCTCGGCGTCGCTCCGGACCGCCACGGAGGGGGCGGCGCGCTGACCGACCTTCGACTCGATGGGGGCGGCTCCTGCCGACAGCCCGACCTCCACCCGCTGCCCGTCAGCCTCGAACGTCACCCGGTGAACCCCTGGGCCTGGCTCCACCGCGATGGTGAGACAGACCTCTGCCTGCCTCCCCGCCGCGACCCACCGGTGGGAGGCCCCACCAGCGCGGTGAGGAGGTGCCCAGGAGAGCTGTGCTCCGAGCCACCCCAGGAGCAGCCGGCTCGCCGCCTCCGCGTCGTGCGAGGTGCACACCGTCACCCGCGCGAGACGAAACAGCATCGATGGGTCGCGCGGGGCGTCGAAGGACGACGCGATGGCCCGACGGAGGGGGGCCAGGCGCAGCCAATTCAGGTCGGCGACCTTGGCCGTCATCGGAGCACCCAGCCGCTCGACCGGCATCAGTGAGTCGGTGCGCGAGGTGTCGAGGACGACGCGATCGACGCCCACGAGGAGCTGGGCGACGACACTGGTGGCCGGCGGGAGGTCAGCCCACAGGACCGCGGTGGGGATGTCGGGGACCAGGAGCGCACGGACCAGCGAGGGGAGGTGCTCTTCGCCCGGGCCCCGGGCCTCGACGGTGATCTCCTCGGCGCACACCAGCTTGCCCCCTCCAGGCATCATTCGGCAGTTGGCGGTGACGAAGGCCTCGATCTCCGCGCCGACCTCGGAGGGCCGGTGGTTGAGCACCAGCGTCCGCGACGGCACGGCGGAGACGAGCGCCTCGGCCAACGCTCGGGCGCGGCTGAGCTCGGCGTCGCTCATCACGTGCACCACCAGGTTCCACGAGCACGCCCGGGTGACGGCGGTGTTCGCCTGAGAGGCCATGCGCCAGAGCGATGCCAGATCTCGCTCGATGGCGCCGACGTCGACACCCACCAGCCCCCCGTGGGTGAAGCGCTCGATGTCGGCGGCGATCACGGTCGTCTCCAACCATGACCGGTGTGCGCCAGGAGTTGGTCGGCGGCGGCCGGGCCCCATGTGCCCGCCTCGTAGGGGTGCACGTCGGTGCTCGAGCCTTCCCACGCCTGATGGATACGGCTCACCCAGCGCCAGGACGCCTCGACCTCGTCTCCTCGAGTGAAGAGCGATTGGTCTCCCAGCATGCAGTCGAGCAACAGCCGCTCGTAGGCCTCCGGGGGCTCGGTGCCGAACGAGGTGCCGTAGCGGAACTCCATGTTCACCGGTTGGATGTCCATGGTGTTGCCCGGCACCTTGGCTCCGAAGCGCAACGAGACGCCCTCATCGGGTTGAATGCGAATGGCCAGCACGTTGGGCGAGGGCCCGCTCCGCGAGCTGTCACCGAACAACCTCAGCGGCGCCTCGCGGAAGACCAGTGCCACCTCGGTGACCTTCTTCGGCATCGCCTTGCCCGATCGAAGGAAGAACGGCACTCCGGCCCAGCGCCAGTTGTCGATGAAGATCTTCAGCGCCACGTAGGTCTCTCGCCGGGAGTCTCGGCTGACGCCAGCCTCCTCGCGGTAGGCCTTCTGACGTCGCCCGGACACCGTCCCGGCTCCGTACTGGCCGCGCACCACGAAGTCGCCCAGGCTCCCCTGGGGAATCGGCCGCAGCGCCTTGAGCACCTTCACCTTCTCATCGCGGAGATCGTCGGCGTTGGGCGAGACCGGGGGCTCCATCGCCGTGATCGCCAGCACCTGGAACAGGTGGTTCTGCACCATGTCGCGGAGGATCCCCGCCTGCTCGAAGTAGCCACCACGCCCCTCGATGCCGATGGCCTCCGCGCCGGTGATCTCAACGTGATCGACGTAGCGGTTGTTCCACAGCGGCTCGAACAGCCCATTGGCGAACCGGAGCACCATCAAGTTCTGAACGGTCTCCTTCCCCAGGTAGTGATCGATTCGGTACACCTCCGACTCGTCGAGCACCTCGAGCACCTGTCGGTTCAGGGTCTGGGCGGTCGCGAGGTCGGTTCCGAACGGCTTTTCGATGATGACCCGGGTGAAGGGCTGGCCTGAGCCGCCACCGACCATGCCCGCCTCGCCGAGACGGGCCACTGCCACGGGGAACGTCGACGGTGGAGTCGAGAGGTAGAACACCCGATTGCCAGAGATACCCCGCTCCTCGTCGAGGCGCTCGAGCCGGGCCTTGAGCGCCTGGTAGCTCGCCGGCTCCTCGTAGTCACCGGGCTGGTAGTGGATCGCCTTGGCGAAGGCCTCCCATTGCACCGGGTCGATCGGTCGACCACGGGCGAAGGATTCTACCGCCTGCTTCATCTCGGCTCGAAAGGCCTCGTCGGTCAGCGGCTTTCGGGCAAAGCCTACGATGGCGAACGCCGGCGGAAGCGATCGCTCGGTCGCCAGGGTGAACAGCGCCGGAACGAGCTTGCGCTTGGTGAGGTCACCCGAGGCACCGAAGATGACGATGGTGCAAGGCTCGGGCAGACGGTCTCCCGAGAGCCCCAGCCTCAGCGGATTGACGACGACGGCATCAGTCACATGGGCCTCCGTTCGTTGAGGCTAAGACGACCACTCACCCATCGCCGCCCAAAAATCGAGCGAACCCAGCGCACACCTCACCACCCCATACGAGCGGGGAAGGCTGGAGAGGAGTGAACGCTGGTGACCCGTGCTCTACTTGGTCTGCTCGAACACGTCGTTCGGAGAGGGGATCTTGCGGAGGTCTGATCGCGCGATCTTCCACGCCTGCTGAACGATCCACGACAGCGAGCGGTCCTGCCGCTGCGCCTCGACCTCGATTTCCTTCAGCATCTCTTCTGGGAAATAGAGCGATTGTTTGCGGTGATCCGTCGTCGCCATCAGCGATCCTCTCGCGGGTCCGGCGCCCCCGCCACATCGTTCACCGCCGGGAAGGCCTTGATGCGCTCACGGGCAATCTTCCAGGCTTGCTGAACGACCCAAGAAAGGGAGCGGTCCTGGCGGTTCGCCTCCTCTTGGATCTCCTTCAACATATCCTCAGGGAAGTACAGCGACTGCTTGCGCTTGTCGGTGCCTGACATTGTGGGGAGCTCCCTCGGTTACCGTCGTGACTTGGTAAACATCATGATTTATCCGACAGCCAGTGCCAAGGGTCAACCATTTCACTTGCCCATGCTGATCACGAACTTCCCCAAAAAAGCGCCGGGCGCTCTGCACTTCTCACGCAGAGCGCCCAGCTCAAAAGAGGGAAGGGTCGGCAAAACCGACCCATTCCCGTGAGCCCAGAAGGGGAGGGGGGGACTCCTGGGCCCAACAGTGAGAACTATTGACATGAACCGCTGTCGGCCTCCCTGATTCCCCAATGCGGATAGGTCAACTATAAGGCCCCCCCAGCACCACAGCAATACCCTGGTCAAGAAAAAAAGCAGACACCATTTACATGGAAGATCAACGCATTGCGGTCGTCGATGACTCACTGGCGAAAGCCGTCCGAAGGCTCGGCCTGGTCGATCGGAGGGTCTTGGTGGCCGTGTCTGGAGGGGCGGATTCGTTGTGCCTTCTGGTCGGCCTCAAGCGTTTGGGGGTGAGGCTCGAGGCGGCGTGCATCGACCATGGCCTTCGAGCGGAGTCGTCAAGTGAGGTGAACGTGGTCGCGGGGCACTGCGAGCGACTCAAGCTTCCCTTTCACTCACGGCGACTCTCGATTTCGGCCTCCACGGGCCTGGAGGCCATCGCCCGTGACGCTCGATATGCCGCGCTGGAGGCGATCCGCGCTGGTCATGGGCTGGACCTGGTGGCCACGGGACACACGGCCTCTGACCAGGCGGAGACGGTGCTGATGCGATTGGCGAGAGGCGCGGCGCTCTCGGGAGCCAGGGGGATTCTCGAGCGAAGGGCTGATCGGGTGGTACGCCCACTCCTGGCGGTCACTCGCGCGGAGACCCGAGCGTATGTCGAGGCGCTGGGGTTCGTCGCGGTGCGAGACCCGATGAACGAAGACCGCGCCTTCACTCGGGTGCGGGTTCGGTGCGACGTCATGCCGCGCCTGCTGGCGGCGGTGGGCCCAGGGGCCGAGCGAGCCCTGGCGAGATTTGCGCGGCTCGCCGAAGAAGATGACTCCTTGCTCGAGGATCTGGCTCGTACGGCGTATGCGCGTGCAATGCTGGCCGACGGATCTCTCGATCGCGTCGCGCTCGTGTCCTTTCAACGGCCGGTTCAGCGGCGGGTGTTGGCCATGTTCCTCGAGCAGGCCTCGATTCCCATCGACGCGACGGTGATTGACGAGTGCCTGGCGTCGGTCGAGGTCGGAGGCTCGGCGACATTGCCCCTGGACTGCCTCTTGACCGCCAAGGGGGGCCGGGTTCACATCGAGCCTTCGCCTCCTCGGCGAGCATCGGGCTGACTGAACGGGTGGAGCGAGCGACGATTCTCTTGAACCGGTGGGCGCTCGTGGGCTGTTGGGTTATAACGGGGTGACGTGGTTGTACGACTGAAAGGCTAGCGAATCGTGCGCTCGAGCTACAAGACGATCGGCCTGTGGGTGATTCTGATCATCCTCTTCATGGCTTTCTACACGCTCTTTGCGGGGAACCATGAGGAGGCGCAGCCGCTCACTTTCACGGCCTTCGAGAAGAAGGTCGCCGAGAAGAAGATCACCGCTGTGACCATCAAGGGCAACGTCTACGAGGGGACGCTGGCGGACTCCAACGAGCGTTTTCGTACGACCGGCCCCAACCCTGACACCTCGCTCCTGCGCGAGCTTCGGGAGTCGAACGTCGATGTGACGATCGACAAACCGCAAGAGAACAGCATCTGGGTGAACATCCTCTTGCAGTGGATGCCCATCGTCTTTCTGTTCCTGTTCTTCATCTTCTTCATGCGGCAGCTCCAGGGCACCGGCGGCAAGGCGATGACCTTCGG
>PMBV01000246.1 GCA_003153055.1 Myxococcales bacterium | reverse complement strand
ACCGCATCGGTGACTTCGGCTTCTTGGTGGCCGCCTTCCTGTTGGTGCTGGTGGTCGACTCCATCGGAGCCTTGCCGGCCGAGAAGCTGGGCCGGGGCGGCGCCCTCTCGGCGCAGGTGGCGGAGCGCTACAAAGACGGGGTCAAAGCCAAGGGCCCGCTGGCCTTCGTGGTGCTGGAAGACACGGCACGCACGCTGCCCAACCTCCTCGACCAGAAAGTGGCCTCGGGGCCCCTCGAGGGCTTCACCTACGACGGAGTGCTGTTCGTCATTCTCCTCGCGTTCTTGTTAGGCGCGGCGGGCAAGTCGGCGCAGATCCCCCTCTACGTGTGGCTCCCCGACGCCATGGCTGGCCCGACCCCGGTCTCGGCCCTCATTCACGCCGCCACCATGGTCACCAGCGGCGTCTACCTGTTCTGCCGGCTCAGCTACCTGCTGGTGCTCTCGCCCGCTGCCATGGCCACGGTGGCCATCATCGGAGCGTCCACCGCGGCGGTAGCGGCCCTCATCGCCTTCAGCCAGACGGGCATCAAGAAGGTGCTGGCCTACTCCACGGTGTCCCAGCTCGGCTTCATGTTCCTCGGCATCGGGGTGGGCGCCTTCTGGGCCGCCTTCCTCCACGTGGTGACCCACGCCTTCTTCAAGGNNTTCCTCGGCGCCGGCAGCGTGATGCACGGCAACGGCGACGAAGAAGACATCACCAAGCTGGGTGGCTTGCGCAAGGAGATGCCCGTCACCTGGGCCACCTTCCTGGTCTCGACCTTTGCCATCACCGGCATCGTGCCGCTGTCGGGCTTCTTCTCGAAGGACGCCATCCTCCACGCGGCCCACACCAACACCATTCACGGCTTCCACGTGGTGCAGGAGATCGCCAGTTGGCTGGGCACCATCACCGCGCTGTTCACCGCCTTCTACATGATGCGAGCCTACTTCCTCACCTTCGAGGGTCAGCGGTCGAAAGACGCCAAGGTGCCCCACGCCCATGAGTCTTCTGCCACCATGACGGCCCCGCTGGTCGTCTTGGCGGTGCTGGCGGTGGTGGCATTGGCCCACGGCCTGCCCCTCACCCACGTCATTCGGGGTGGCGAGCAAGTGACTCAGACGTTGATGGAGAACTACCTCGACCCGGTGTTCCGCACCACCAACGAGCTCATTCATCAAGGCGCGGCCATCACCGTTCCCGAGGAGCACGGCGCTCCCTGGGGCGTCTGGCTACAGGCGTGGATCACCGCGCTGGTCGGCGGAGCGGCGGCCTACTTCATCTACGGCCAGCGGCGAACGCTGCCCCAGGCCCTCGAGCCCCTGCGGCGCTTCTCGTTCAACAAGTTCTACGTCGACGAGGTCTACGACGTCCTCTTCATCCGGCCGCTGGGGTACCTGGCTCGAGTGCTCCATCGAGTGGTTGACGCGGTGTTGATCGACGGCCTGGCGGTGCGAGGCACGGCCTGGGTGGTGGCCCGCACCGGCGCGCTGCTGCGCTACGTGCAGACCGGCGATGCCCAGATGTACGCGGCCGTCATGGTGCTGGCGACCTCTGGCGGTCTGATGTGGACCCTCTGGCGAATCCTGTGGAGGGTCGGCCCGTGAACGCCATCTACGACTCACGCATCTTGAACCTGGTCATCTTCTCGCCGCTGCTCGTGGCGGCGCTGGTGGCCTTCCTCCCCAAGGGTGAGAAGGGGCAGATCCGCGCCGTGACGCTGTTGGGCATGATCGCCAACCTGCTCGCCTGCGTGTGGGCCTGGTCGCGCTTCGAGCCCCGCAGCGCCCAGGAGTTCCAGCTCGACTTCCGCATGGAGTGGCTGCCCGAGCTGGGCCTCTCGTACCACGTGGGTGTCGACGGGCTGGCCGTGGCCCTGGTGCTCCTCACGGGCATCATGGGGCCCCTGGTGGTGCTGTCGAGCTGGACCTTCATCGACGAGCGGGTCAAGGAGTTCCACTTGGCGCTCCTGGTGCTCCAGACGGCCATGCTGGGCACGCTGTGCGCCGTCGACGCGCTGGTCTTCTACGTCTTCTTCGAGGCCATGCTGGTTCCCATGTACCTCCTCATCGGGGTGTGGGGCTCGGAGGAGCGGCAGATGGCCGCGATGAAGTTCTTCCTCTACACGCTGGTCGGCTCGGTGTTGATGCTGGTGGCGCTGTTGGCCATCTACTTCATGGCCGCTCCGGCTGGGGCGCGCAGCTTCGACTACTCGACCTTGTACAACGGGCTGTGGGCCGCCAACCACGAGCTGGGTCTCTATGTCACCGCCAACCCGGCCGGCGACGGAGCCACGCTCTCGCCCCTGGCGAAGTCGCTCTTCACCTACGGGCCCTGGCTCTTCCTCGCCTTCGCCCTCGCCTTCGCCATCAAGGTGCCGNNACACCTGGCTCCCCGACGCGCACGTGCAGGCGCCGGTGGCTGGCTCGATGGTGCTGGCCGGCGTGATGCTGAAGATGGGCACCTACGGCTTCTGGCGCTTCGCCATTCCGCTCTTCCCCGTGGCGGCTCGCCAGTACCAGTGGATGCTCGCGGTGCTGGCGGTCATCGGCATCGTCTACGGCGCGCTGATGTCGCTGGCCCAGCGAGACATCAAGAAGCTCATCGCCTACTCGTCGGTCTCGCACTTGGGGTACTGCATGCTGGGCATGGCGGCCATGACGCCCGAAGGCGCCACCGGCAGCGCGTACCAGATGCTGAACCACGGGGTGTCGACCGGGGCCCTCTTTCTTCTGTTCGGCTTCCTCTACGAGCGGCGCCACGCCCGGTTGATGAGCGACTACGGCGGCATCGCCAAGGTGATGCCGGTGTACGCCGCCCTCTTCCTGGTCGTCACCTTTTCGTCGGTGGCCGTGCCCGGAACCAACGGCTTCGTGGGTGAGTTCCTGGTGCTGCTCGGCACCTTCAAGTCCGACATCAAGTGGGGCTTGGGCCTCGGCGCCGTCGCTGGCACGGGTGTCATTCTCGGCGCCTCGTACATGCTGTGGATGGTGCAGCGGGTCTTCTTCGGTCGAGTGACGCACCAAGAAAACCTCGGCCTCAAGGACCTGGGCTTTCGAGAGATCGCCGCCGCGGTGCCCTTCGTGCTCCTCATCGTGGTGATGGGCCTGGCCCCGCAGCCGGTGCTCGACGTGCTGAACCACTCCACCGCTCGCTTCGTGGCTCGAGCCAAGGTCGGCACCAGCGAAACCGAAGACGAGCGCCGAGTGCGCGTTCGCGTTCGAACGCTCCCCGCGCCGTTGGCCCAGCGGGGCCCGACCGAGGCCCGACCGGAGCCACTCCTGGTGCAACAGCAGCCGTTGCCGGCGGCCACTGACGTTCGAGGTCACCTTCCGTGAACATCCCCATTCTCACCTCGATTGATCTCCTCCCGGTGCTCCCGGCGATACTCCTCTCCTTGGGGGCCATCGCCTTGATGTTGACCGAGGTCTTCCTGGCCACGTCCAACCGCACCTACCAGGCGCTGGTTGCCGTCGTGGTCTCGGTCGCCGCGGGCATCGTGGCGCTGCGCAACGCCAGCGAGCCGGCGCGCACCGTGCTGCAGGGCTATGCCGTCTTGGACCCCTTCTCGAGCTACCTGACGATGATGGTCTGCGTGGGCACCGCGCTCGCCGTGCTCCTCGCCTCGGGCTTCCTCAAGCACCGCAACGCCGAGCGCGGCGAGTTCTACGCCCTGGTGCTCTTCTCGTCGGCGGGCATGTCGCTGCTCGCGCTCTCGGCCGAGCTCATCACCCTCTTCGTCAGCCTCGAGGTGATGTCCATCAGCACCTACGCGCTGACCGCCTACCTCCGCCGCGGGCCTCGGCCTTCGGAGGCGGGCTTCAAGTACTTCATCCTCGGGGCCTTCGCTTCATCCCTCCTGCTCTACGGCTCGGCGCTCCTCTACGGCGCGGCTGGCACCACCAACCTGGTGGCGCTGGGGCAGGCGCTCCCCGAGGCGGTGCGGGCGACCCCTGGGCTGGTCTACGCCGGCTTCGGTCTGGTGGTGGCCGGGTTCGCCTTCAAGGTGGCCGCGGTGCCTTTCCACATGTGGACCCCAGACGTCTACGAGGGTGCCCCGACCCCGGTGACGGCGTTGATGAGCGTCGGCGTGAAGGCCGCGGCCTTCGTGGCGATGATTCGCACCTTCCTCTTCATCAGCAAGGGCCTCGACCCCGAGGTGCCCTACACCGTCTTCAGCGTGCTGGCCCTGTTGACCATGGTGGGAGGCAATCTGCTCGCCCTGCCCCAGCGCAGCGTCAAGCGCATGCTCGCCTACTCGTCGGTCGCTCACGCCGGGTATTTGCTGCTCGGCGTCGCCGCGCTGTTCGCCCCGGCCCAGGGCACCCACGCCGCTGGGGTGCTGGCCGCGTCGCCCCTGCTCGGCGCGCCGCCCAACATCACCTCCGACGTGTACCGCGGCATCCTCTTCTACCTGCTCGGCTACACCGTCACCTCCATCGGGGCCTTTGGCACTCTGGGCGCCATCGAGCGCAGGGAAGATGAGACCCGCGCCAACACGTGGGACCTCGAGAAGCTCGCTGGCCTGGCTCAGCGTCACCCGGGGTGGGCCGCGGCCATGGCCGCCTTCATGCTGTCCCTAGCTGGCGTGCCGCCCACCGTCGGCTTCCTGGGGAAGCTGCTCCTCTTCGGTGCCGCGGTCGACGCGGGGATGCTGGGCCTCGCGGTGGTGGGCATCCTCGCCAGCGTGGTCGGCGTGTACTTCTACCTCCGCGTGGTGGTGTACATGTACATGCGGCCCGCGCCCGCCGAGGCAACCCCCAGCTTCCGCTACTGGTCGACCGAGCTCGCCCTGGGGCTCTCGGCCGTCGCGGTGGTGGTGCTGGGCATCATGCCCGGCCCCATCACCACCTGGTTCTCTCGCCTCGGCATGGTCTTCGGCGGCTGAACCGCTCCCGGTGTGCCTGCTGCGCCCGCCGGCTCCGATGGAGCGGTTGGGCCGGCAGCGCCGTCAGACCCCGCAAAAGAAGAAGGCGGCCCGACGCAGATGCATCGGGCCGCGGGTCTTCTTTTAAACGAACAGCAAGGCGAGGGGCGGAAGTGGTGGGGGGGAACCGCCTTCAACCGTAGTCACCTGCTGTACTCTTCCTATAGCGAATGCCGTGCCAGCCACTGCTTTGTGTCATTCCAGATGGTTGCGCGTGACAAACGGCATTTCGTTTCAGGCATGAAAGCGCACCCATTTCAGACCTGAAATGGGCCGACTCAGTCGACTCGAGGATCTTCCCCAGTCGTCTTGAGGCCCAGGCGCTTCATCTTGCGCCACAGGGTCGTGGCCGAAACGCCCAGAACATCAGCAACTCGAGGGAGATCGGCGGGGTGCTGCTCGAGGGCGGCGGCGATGGTTCGGCGCTCGGCATCGGTGACCGCGTCGGCCAGGCTGCGCACTGGGCCGGGGGCATTGAGCGAAGGGAGCTCGCCCGAGGCCCGCCGGTTCCGAAGGGGAAAGTCGTCGGGGCCCAGCTCGTCGGTCTCGGCCAGGGCAGCGGCCTGCTCCACCAGGTTCTCGAGCTCGCGCACGTTCCCCGGGAAGCTGTGGGTCTGCAGGCGCTCGATGGCGGCCCGAGTGAGGGTGCGGGGCCGGCGGTTGCGCTGATTGGCCTTCTGGAGGAAGTGCTGGGCGAGCTGGGGCACATCTTCTAGGCGGTCACGAAGCGGGGGAATCAACAGGGTCACCACCGCCAGCCGGTAGAACAGGTCTTGGCGGAAGCGACGGTCGTTGACCTCGTTCTCGATGTCGCGGTTGGTGGCGGCCACCGTGCGCACGTCGACGCTCAGCGAAACGTTCTCGCCAACCCTGCGAATCTCACCCTCCTGGAGCACTCGGAGCAGCTTCGACTGGAAGGCCGGGGTCGTCTCGGTCACCTCGTCGATGAAGATGCTCCCTCCGTGGGCTTCCTCGAACAGGCCCCGCCGCGTCTTGACCGCGCCGGTGAAGGCACCCCGGGCGTGCCCGAACAGCTCCGACTCGAGGAGCGACTCGGTGATGGCCGCGCAGTTGACGGGCACGAAGGGGTGCTGGCTCCGCGTCGAGAGGGCGTGAATGGCTCGGGCCACCAGCTCCTTGCCGGTGCCCGACTCGCCCTGCACGAGCACGGTGGCGTTGCTCGGAGCCACCCGCGAGATTCGAGCGGTCAGATCGCGCATGGCCTGTGACTTGCCCACCAGCGAGTGGAGGCCGTGGCGCTGGGCGAACTCACCGGCGAGGAGGTCGACGGTCTCTTCCAGGCGCACCCGCTCGAGGGCGTTCTTCACGCGAAAAGCGAGCTCTCCGTCCTTGAAGGGCTTCTGGAGGTAGTCGTAGGCGCCCCGCCGCATGGCCTCGACCGCGGTCTCGATGCTCCCGTAGGCGGTCATCACGATGATGCGAGTTCGGGCCGCCACCTCGCGGACCCGCTTGATCAACGTGAGCCCGTCCATCGGCTCCATCTTCAAATCGGTCAGGAGCAAGTCGACGGGGTGATGCCCGAGCAGGGCGAGCGCTTCTTCGCCCGACGCGGACTCCTCGACGGTGTAGCCCTCCGCCCTCAGCAAGAGAGCAGTCGTCGTTCGCATGTTGCGCTGGTCGTCAACGACGAGAATTCGCCCCCGGAGCCCAGTGGCTGGCATATCGGCCATGCGGCTCCGAGGGCTACCACACTTCCACTGAAATCGCGCCCACTCACGCCCACACTTGCTCGGTATGATGGGTCCAATGCGACAGGTCGCGCTGGTGACAGGAGCCTCTTCGGGTCTGGGAGAGCAGCTCGCGTGGTTGGCTGCCCGGCACGGGCACGACGTGGTGCTGGTGGCGAGGAACACGGCCCGTCTCGAGGCCCTCGCGACGCAGCTCCGCGGAGAGAAGGTCGAGGTCCATGTGTTCTCGGCCGACCTCTCTCTTCCAGAGGCGCCTCAGCAGCTCTTCGATCGAGTGCGCGAGAAGGGGCTCGACGTGGAGTTCCTCATCAACAACGCGGGCTTCGGCTCCAATGGGCCGTTCCTCGACCTCCCGCTCTCGGGCGAAGGCGACATGGTCGAGGTGAACTGCAACGCCCTGCTGAAGCTGACCCACCTCTTCGCCAGGCCCATGCAGGCGCGTGGCCACGGGCGCATCCTCAACATCGCGTCGACGGCGGGCTTTCAACCGGGCCCCTTCATGGCGACGTACTACGCGACCAAGGCCTTCGTGGTGTCGTTCTCGGAGGCGCTGGCCCACGAGCTCAAGCCCCGCGGGGTGAGCGTCACGTGCTTCTGCCCCGGGGCCACGGCTACCGAGTTCGCGGCCCGGTCGGGGAACGGGCGCTCACGGCTCTTCCAACGGCCGGGAATCGCGAAGGCAGACGAGGTCGCGCGGGCGGCCTACGACGCGATGATGGAGGGGGAGGTGCTCTCGGTGCACGGGGCAGTCAACTGGCTGGCGGCCCAGTCGGTGCGGTTCTCTCCGCGGTCCGTGGTGCGAGCCATCGCCGCGGCGCTGAACTCCCCGCCGGAGCCATGAGGGGTCCAAGGCCCAGCTGGGTCGCCTGATGGGTGCTCGAGGTGCCTTCGAGCGAGTGCGACGACCGACACCACGACCGCGACCCGCTTCGTTCTCGTTCTCCGGTGCAGCCTGCGTGTGCTCGACGGGAAGGAGCGTGCGTCAGGCGCCGGCGGGCCAGCAGGTACGCCTCGGCGATGAGCGGTGGGACACCTGCCACTCGCAGGGGCGTTAGGGGTGAGGCTTAAGGCCCGTCAACCCGATGACCTGGACGCAGGGACGAAGGCCGACGAACGGCTTCGCCCAACAAGACGTCGAAGGGCCCTACCCCCTTGAGCTGCACGTCCCGGGCGAGCGCCACGCCAGTCGGCCCGCGAGGCGTGGGAGCCGAGATGGACTTCCGTTAGCCCGCGAGCAAGACCTCCTTCACGGCGCCCGCAGGGCTCAACCGGACCTCGATGACGTGATCGAGGAGGAGGCCCCCGTCGTTGAAGTAGAGCGTCGTGCGGCGCCTGCTCACGTCGACGGACGACGGCTTGAGCTTCGCGGCGAACTGGTCGGCGGTGAGCTCGGGTCGCTCGCCTCTCCATGTCTTGTTGTAGAGCGGCAGCTTCGCCCTCGCCACTGCCTGGACGATGGCCTTCACCCCCGGATGTAACCATTGGTAGCGTTGCTGGCGACCCCCCAGCCCGGCAGGTCCGCTTCCGCCGCGGGCGTGGTTCAACTGCATGACGTGCGCACTGCTTTGGGCGCTGGCCGGAATGGGACTTTGTCCTATGGGTGGGCAACGCCTGCCTCAAGCGCATCGGGCGCGGTCTCGCTTCGTGCCCGAGCGCCCTTCTCGAGCGAGTTGGGGCTATGGCTCGATGATTGGTCCCACTGCCCTGGGGCGTCGGGCTCTGCGAGCGAGGCGGGGGCACGAGCGAGCGCCACGAGCCGCTCCGCCGGTCGGTCGAGTGGCGCAAGGGCCAGGCTCGAGGCCTGCTCGCACCGTCCTGCCCGCTCGGAGAAAGTGGCGACCTCGTATAGCCCATGGAACACGCCCAGAGGGTGGTGAGGGGGAAAGCGTCGGTCCCTCTCCGAGATGGAAGCTGCTCTTCCATTTGCCCNNAATCAGTACTCCGTGATGACAGGGCTGGGGAGTGGCCCGTCCTCAGGTCGTCGCCTGGCCGAGGCGAATGGGCCCGCCGGTGGTACGCTGCCTTCGTGGCCGCGAAGAAGAGGACGACGCAGCTGACCGCGGCACTGCAGCGCGAGGGGAAACTCTACATCGCGCAGTGCTTGGAGGTGGACGTGGCGAGCCAGGGCGGCACCGTCGAGGAGGCGCTCGCCAACCTCGCCGAGGCGCTGGAACTGCGCCTCTCGGCGTTTTGATCCACGCACACCTTGTCGCCGGATCACCACGGTCAGCGCGCCGCACATGCGAGTCCCTTTGTTGGTGGTGATGGGGCTCGGGTCACTGCGGAACGTGGCTGAACGCTGGAGTGGCGGAGCGGCTCGCCCGGACTCTGCTCCTCAATGCTGGGGAGGCGGAGCGGGCGCGTGAGGCGCAGGCGCAGGTGCCCCATGAGCGGGAGGCGGCGCGGCCGGAGGCGGAGCACTCGACGCCGGTGCCGCTCCAGTCTCGGGTGACATCCCACCCCACCCCGCCTCCGCCATCACCTTCCACCTCCACTGGCCTCCCCGCTTCACCACCATCGCAGAATTGCGCGCGACCACCCGCTTGGGCCCCATGGTCATGGTGTAGTCGTCGGTCACCACCGCCAACGAATCAGACAACACCGACACGGCCAGCTTGTGCGTCAGCTTGGCGTCCTTGGGCATCGAGTCCCAGAACGGCTTCATCTCGGCCAGGTACTGCTCTCGGCTGGTGAGGCCGGCCTCAGGCGCGCCGTGCACGTCATCGGTCACCATGTACACGGGGAAGTCGACGCGATCGAGCCGGCCCTCCACCTCGTTTCGCGCGGCCAGCACGTCTTCTTGTCGAACGAAGGCCTCGACCTCCCGCCGCACGGCCGCCTCGTTGGCCGGCTTGCGGGCCATGGGGCCCATCTTGGACCAATCGAGACCAGGGCCTGGAGCCACGGCTGGCGCAGGAGCGGCCGGCGCGGGTCGTGGTGCCGGGGCAGGAGCCGGTCTCGGGGGTGGGGGCGCGGGCGTCTGGGCCCACACGACGAAGGAACACAGGGTCAGCAGCGCGAAGGAAAGACACCTCATGGAGACCTCCTCGGTTGTCGCGGAATCGAGCTCGAACCAGCGCACTTCACGAAAGACGTCGGAGACGACCATGGCCCGCGGGTGGGCCGCTGTCGAGAACGCCGCGCGGTGGAGCCCGACCTGCCCACTCGGCCACACCCTGTCCGCTTGACAGGAAATACCTCCGTTCAATAAGACACGCGTGTGTCCATCACCCTCAAACTCCCATCCGTGCTCGCCAAGGCTGCTGGCGGGCAGACCGTGCATCAGGCCAGCGGCGCCACCGTCGGTGACGTGGTGGCCGACCTGGCCACCCGCTTCCCCGAGCTGGGTCAGCGGCTGCGTGACGCCAAGGGCGAGCCCTACCCCTACGTCATCTTCTACCTCGACGACGAAGACATCCGCTTTCAGCAGGGCTTCAAGACGCCTGTCGCCGAGGGCGCGGAGATCATCGTCGTCCCGGCCATCGCAGGAGGGTAGCCATGGCCATCGGTCGACCCGGAGCTGAGCTCCCCAATCTCTCCCAAGACGAAATCTACCGCTACAGCCGTCACCTCATCATTCCCGAGGTCGGAGTCGAGGGACAGCGGCGGCTCAAGGACGCCCGAGTCCTGATGGTCGGCGCGGGAGGGCTCGGCTCCCCCATCGGCCTCTACCTCGCCGCGGCAGGGGTCGGGCGCATCGGCATCGTCGAGTTCGACGTGGTCGACGAGACCAACCTCCAGCGGCAGATCATCCATGGCACCAGAGACGTGGGGCGGCGGAAGGTCGAGTCGGCCCGCGATCGACTCCGAGACCTGAACCCCAACGTCGAGGTGATTCCCCACGAGACCAGGCTCACCTCAGACAACGCGCTCGCCATCATTCAGCACTACGATCTCGTCGTCGACGGCACCGACAACTTCGCCACCCGCTACCTGGTGAACGACGCCTGCGTCCTGTTGGGCAAGCCCAACGTCTACGGCTCCATCTTCCGCTTCGAGGGTCAGTCGACGGTCTTCTGCACGAAGGACGGCCCCTGCTACCGCTGCCTCTACCCTGAACCGCCGCCGCCGGGGTTGGTGCCCTCCTGCGCCGAGGGAGGCGTGCTGGGCGTCTTGCCCGGGCTGGTCGGCGTCATTCAGGCCACCGAGACGGTCAAGCTCATCACCGGCATCGGCGAGTCGCTCGTCGGTCGGCTGCTGTTGGTGGACGCGCTCACGATGCAGTTCCGCACCATGAAGCTCAAGAAGAACCCCCGCTGCCCGGCCTGTGGCACCCACGAGCTGAAGGCCCTGGTGGACTACGAGCAGTTCTGCGGCATCCGTGGAGTCGAGGACGAGACCGCGGGAGTGCCCACCCTCACCCCGGCGGATCTCGCGGCCAAGCTCGCGCGAGGCGACGACCTCGACCTCATCGACGTACGCGAGCCCCACGAGTGGGACATCTGCCGCATCGAGGGCGCCCGCCTCACCCCGCTGTCGTCCTTCGCCGAGGCCCTCAGCACCCTCGACAGCGCCCGCGACGTCGTCATCTACTGCAAGGTCGGTGGGCGGAGTGCCCGCGCGGTGAAGCAGCTCCAGTCCGCCGGGTTCAAGCGGGTCTGGAACCTCGCTGGCGGCATCCAGCGGTGGAGCCAGGACGTCGACCCCACGGTGCCGAGGTACTGAAGAGCGTGGCGCTCGAAGAACCAGCGAAGCGACCGAGGGCCGCCCCTCCACTCGAGTCGATCCTCGAGGCCGTGGGTGGCACGCCCATGGTGCGCCTGACACGCGTGGTGCCCGCGGGCTCGGCGGCGGTGTTCGCCAAGCTCGAGGCCTTCAACCCCGGCTGCTCGGTGAAGGACCGCATCGCCGTGTCGATGATCGAGGCGGCCGAGCACGACGGGCGGCTCAAGCCCGGAGGTCGAGTGGTGGAGCCCACCTCGGGCAACACCGGCATCGGGCTGGCGCTCGTGTGCGCGGTCAAAGGCTACCGCCTGACCCTCGTGGTGCCCGACTCCACCTCGCTCGAGCATCGACAATCGCTCGAGAGCTACGGCGCCGAGGTGGTGCTCACTCCGACGAAGGACGGCATCGCCTTCGCGGTTCGCCGCGCCCATGAGCTGGCCGAGCGCGACGGGGCGGTGCTCCTGCAGCAGTTCGAGAACCCAGCGAACCCGACGGCGCACCGCGAGGGCACGGGCCGGGAGCTCCTCGAGGCGTTCCCCCAGGGAGGCCCCGATGCCTTCGTCGCGGGCGTGGGCACCGGAGGAACCATCACGGGTGTCGCCCAGGTGCTCCGCGCGGCCCGGCCCGGTGTGCGAATCGTCGCCGTCGAGCCCAAGCGCTCCGCCGTGCTCTCTGGAGGAAGCGCCGGCCCCACCCGCATTCAAGGTCTCGGCGCAGGTTTCGTGCCCGCGGTGCTCGACCGTAGCGCGTACGACTCGGTCGAGACCGTCTCCGACGAGGAGGCCTGGGCCATGCGCCGGCGCCTCGCCCGAGAGGAGGGCATCTTGGCAGGCATCTCGAGCGGGGCCGCCACGGTCGCCGCGCTCCGAATCGCCCAGCAGCTCGGGCCGGGCCATTCGGTGGCCACCGTGTTCGGTGACACCGGCGAGCGGTACTTCTCGATGGCCGAATGGTTTGACGGACCGGCCGAGGCGCGGCGATGACCCCCCTCTCCCGCCACGGCGTCGAGCCGGTGGAGAGCATCGCGCGGCTGGTGGGTTCGACGCCCCTGGTTCGCCTCCGTCACGTCGGCGCCGAGCTCCCGGGTATCCGCGTGTACGTGAAGTGCGAGTTCTTGAACCCCGGTGGCTCGGTGAAAGATCGCCCCGCTCTGAGGATGATTGAGCGGGCGCTGGCCCAAGGCCGCCTCGGGCCTGGGCGAACGCTGGTCGACGCCACGAGCGGAAACACCGGGGTCGCCTACGCGTGGATCTGCGCCGCCCTCGGCCTGCGGTGCTCCCTCGTGATGCCCGCCAACGTCACCGCCGCCCGCAAGCGCATCGCCCGCGAGCTGGGCGCCGAGCTCATCTTCTCGAGCCCGCTCGAGGGGTCCGACGGGGCGATCCGCAAGGTTCGGGCCCTGGTCGACGCCGAGCCAGACCGCTGGTTCTACCCCAACCAATACAGCAACGATGACAACCCACGAGCCCACGAGCTGGGCACCGCGGTGGAGATCGCCGAGGCCCTCGACGGCCAGGTGGCCGCCTTCGTAGCCGGCATCGGCACCGGGGGTACGGTGATGGGCACCAGCCGCGGCCTTCGTCACCTGGTGCCCCAGGTGCGCTGCTACGCCGTCGAGCCCGACGAGGCGCTCCACGGGCTCGAGGGCCTCAAGCACATGGCCTCGTCGCTGGTGCCGGACATCTACCGGGAGGCTGAGCTCGACGGGAAGATCTCCATGGCCACCTCCGACGGCTGGGCCATGGCCGAGCGCCTGGGTCGCGAGGAGGGCCTGCGGGTCGGCCACTCGGCGGGAGCGGCGGTCGCCGGCGCCCTGGTCCTCGCCCGGAGCCTCGTCGAGGAGGGAGTCGGAGGCAACGTGGTGACCGTGCTGCCTGATCGCGCCGACCGCTACTTCGAAGTTCCCCGCTGGGAGCGGACGATGACTTGGTGATTGACGACGCCACGCTCGCGCGCCTGGTGGCCCTCTGCGAGGCGCAGCCCGATCGAGAGGCGTGTGGGTTCGTCATTCGTCGCGAGGGTGCCCTTGCGGTAGAGCCCATCGCCAACGTCGCCGACCGGTACCACGCCGCCGACCCCGAGCACTTTCCCCGCACCAGCCGCGATTCGTACCTCATGGATCCCAAGGCGCAGCTCCGGCTGCACCGGTCGCTCGAGGGTGCGGGAGGAGAGATCGCCTTCGTCTGGCACTCTCACATCGAGACCGGCGCCTACTTCTCGGCGAAGGATCGAGCTGACGCCCTGGTCGATGGGGCGCAGGCGGTGCCCGGCGCGGACTACGTGGTTCTGGGCCTTCGGTCGGGGCGCGTCTTCGAGGTGAAGCAGTTCCACTGGGACGGCGCCGACTTCGTCGACCAGGGACCCGTGGGAGCATAGGTCTGAGCGGCTCAGCGACCACTCCCGGTGAGCGAGGCCCACGAGGGTTCGCTCCGAGGCCCAGCTCCAGGCCATGCGCGAGAGCAAGCGTCGGGGCTCACTTCATGATCTGCCGGGCCCGCGCGGAGATTCGATCGAAGCCACGCTGCGCGGTCACGCCTGCCCTCCTCGAGGCTCGCGCCGCCCCGCCAGAGAGCGCGTCCATCACCGTCTCACCCACGGTCGGTTTGTGACGGAGCGCGCGCTGCGCGGCCACCCCCATGAGGACCCCCGTGGCGACCAGCACGCCGGCCGTCGCCAGCTGGTGCTTCTTCGCCAGGGCTCCGGTCGCCTTGGTCGCGTTCCTCAGACCGGCGGCAGCGCCCTTCTCGAGCGCCACGAGCCGCTTCTTGGCTGCGAGCGTGGTGCGTGCGACCGCCGCGCGGCTCTCGGTCTTCATGATCGCCAGGGACTTCGTGAATGCCTTGTCGCTCGTCGCCATGCGTGGCTCCTTGCTGGGTTCGCTGCAGGTCGAGGAGCACCTTCCGCGCCCAGGCTCCAGTGGCGGCGATCGTGCGCCGTTGCTCGGGTTTCGAAGCACCGCCCAAACACGCCAATCAGGTTGAGGGACCGGACTCCATCGTCCTGATTGTGCTGGGACGCCGTTCGCCGTGGCCGCGACACCTCGGGCTCGGCGCGCAGGTCTACGCTCGCACCCGGGGCTCGCTGCGCCCTGTGGCCCAAGCGCGCCTCAAGCGGGAGTGATCGCCGCCGCGGAGACCACCCCGGGAGTCCGTCGGCGGACCACCTTCAACAGCTCCACCCAGCCCACGCAGACCGCGCCCGCGCCCAGGGCCAGCGCCATCTCCACCGCGTCGATGGGTGAGAAGCGAAACCAGGTACGGGCGAAGGGCACCAGGAGCGCCAGAGAGAGGAACACGGCCACCCCGAGCAGCACCCACCGCAGGGCGGTATTCTTGACCCATAGCATCGCGAACGCGGAGCGTGTCCACGAGCGGTTGACGAGGATAATCGTCACCACCGCGATGACCAGGGTCGCGAAGCTGAGGGTGCGACCAGCATCGTCAGAGTGGCGGGCGCGCTCCACCAAGAACACCCCCAGGCAGGCGGCGAGCACGCTGGCCCCCTGGAGCAGCGCCTNNCGAGCAGGCCGGATCGATGACCAGCTCGAGAAAGACGATGTGGATCGGCAGGAGCAGCAGCGGCCAGCCGGCGAAGAACACCGGCACCATCGAGAGCCCGGCGATCGGAACGTGCACCGCCACGGTGAAGACGATGGCCTTCTTGATGTTGTCGAAGATCCGCCGCCCGAGGCGAATGGCGCCCACGATCGAGGTGAACTCATCGTCCAGCAGAACCAGCGCCGCGGCCTCGCGGGCGACGTCCGTGCCCCGCTTGCCCATGGCGATCCCGATGTGGGCCGCCTTGAGGGCCGGCGCATCGTTCACCCCGTCGCCGGTCATGGCGACGATTTCCCCGTTGGCCTTGAGCGCGTTGACGATGCGGAGCTTCTGCTCTGGGACGACCCGGGAGAAGACCTGCACCTCCCTGACCTTCGCTCCCAGCTCGGCGTCGCTGAGCTTCGCCAACTGGGGCCCATCAAGCGCCGTGGCTGCGTTGGTGAGGCCCGCCTGCTGGGCGATGCCGATGGCGGTCACTGTCGCGTCGCCGGTGATCATCACCACCCGCACCCCAGCCGCCTGGCACTCGGCCACCGCGGCCGGCACCGATGGGCGCAGCGGGTCCTCGAAGCCGAGCAGCCCCACGAAGTCGAGCGCGAGCTCATGGTGCGCATCGGGGAGCGCCGAGGCAGTGCCCCGGGCCACCCCGAGCACCCGCAGACCGGCGCTCGCCACCCGCGCCACCGTGTCCTTCAGCTCCAGCCGCCTGGCCTCGGGAAGGTGGCAGAGCTCCGCGATGGCCTCGGGGGCGCCCTTGCTGGCGACGCTGAGTCCCTCCGGCGTATGCCAGGCGTAGCTGACCGCGAGCAGCGCCGGGCTCAGCGGGTACTCGCGCGCGAGCGTCCAACCCGAGTGAAGTGGCCCGTTGCCACCCAGGAGCCGCTCACCCGCCACTCCGAGGGCCTTCTCCATGGGGTCGAAAGGGCTCCGGGTGCTGGCCAAAATCGCATCCTCCAGCAAGCGTCGCGGCCCCTCGGGGAGTGTGCCGTCGATCGTGCCGAGATCGGTCTGAGGTCCCTCGACCGGGGCGAGAGTCCGCAGGGTCATCTGGTTGCGGGTGAGGGTGCCCGTCTTGTCCACGCAGAGCACCGTAGCCGCGCCGAGCGTCTCGACCGCCGGCATGCGCCGGGTGAGCACGTTGTGCCGCGAGAGACGCCAGGCGCCGAGCGCCAAGAAGACGGTGAGAATGACCGGGAACTCCTCGGGGAGCACGGCCATCGCCATGGTGATGCCGGCGAGCACCCCTGCCTTCCACTGCTCGAGGCCGCCACCGCGGGTCAGCGCGTAGGCCACCACCACCGTCACTCCCGCGGCGAGGCCGATGATGGCCAGCACACGGACCAGGCGAGAGGTCTCCTTCTGCAGCAGGGTGGGCTCCGCCAGAGGCTGGTCGAGGGCCTTGCCGATCTTCCCCAGCTCGGAGCTCGGCCCGGTGGCGACCACCTCGATGATGCCCTGCCCCGCGGTCACCAGCGTTCCCGAGAAGACCGAGGGGAGGTCGTCGCCCCCAGGCGTGTCGAGCGCGCGCGGGCCCTCCTTCGGGGCCTTGCGCACCGGCACCGATTCGCCGCTGAGCAGCGATTCGTCACTGGAGAGGTTGATCGCGCGGCGCAGGAGCCCGTCGGCGGGGACCCTGTCGCCTTCCGTCAAGACCACCAGGTCTCCCACCACCACCTCGCGTCCCTCGACCTTTCGCCGGGCTCCGCCACGGATCACCAGCGCCCGGGGGCTCGAGAGCTCGCGCAGCGCGGCCAGGGCGTTCTCGGTGCGCCGCTCCTGGGCGATGGTGATGCCCATCACCACGAAGACGAAGCCCAACAGCAGCACCGCGTCGCCGACCGAGCCCATCACCAGGTACAGCGTGCCCGCGGCCACCAGCAGCAGGAACATCGGCTCCCGCACCACCGAGAGCGCGATGGTCCACAGGCTCCGGGGCCTCTGCGTGGCCAGCTCGTTTGGTCCATCGGCCTTCAGCCGTGCAGCGGCCTCGGCCTCCGCCAGGCCGCCCAGGCCCTCCAGTGACTGTGACGTGGACATGGCAGTGCCCTCCTCCTGGAGCCGCTGCACGACCCGGGCCCGACGCCAGGGCCACGGACACACGGGCCGCGCCTGCCCGCGCCCTGCTCTTGTGTCTCACTTTGACGGTCGCCTCGTTCAAATCGAAGGAGGTCAGGCGCTCGCGGGGGCGACGACCTTGGGCGCAAAGACGAGGAAGTAGGCCAGCGCAAGCAGCGAAAGCGCTCCTCCAACCGAGAAGGTCACGGTCGGGCCGGCGACGTTCCAGAGCGCGCCAGCCAGGAGCGAGGCGGGCAGGTAGACGAGCGCGGTGACGAATCCGTAAGTGCCGATGGCGGTAGCGCGCGAGGTCTCTGGAGTCAAATCGGAGAGGTAGGCCTTCGACTGCCCTTCGTCGATTGCGTAGAACACGCCGTAGAGCAGGAACAGCGCGATGACCGCGCCCTTCGACTCGACGACTGCGAAGCCAGCGCACATGACGGCGTAGATGACATACGAGCTGGCGATGATCGCCTTGCGCCCGACGCGGTCACCGAGCAGGCCGATGGGCACCGAGAGCACGGTGAAGGAGACGTTGAAGAGGGCGTAGAGCAGCACCACGTCCTTGAGCTCGAAACCGACGCGGTTCGCGGCCAGCATCAAGAAGGCGAAGCTGAAGTACGCGAGCGAGAAGATGCCCGCGGAGGCGAGGTAGTGCCGGTATCCCGGGCCGAGTGTCCGCAGGGCCTCGCGCAGGGGCACTCGCGCACGAGACGGGCCGGCGTGCTCGCGCACGAAGAAGAGCAGCACCGCCACCGAGGCAAAGGCGGGAATGACCGCGGCGAGAAACAGGGTATGAAAGCCCTCCCTGCTCTGGCCCACGCGGTCGAGGATCGCGTAGGCGAGCAAGGGGCCGAGTATGGCGCCGGCCTTGTCGAAGGCCTTGTGCACGCCGAAGGAGGTGCCGCGCTTCTCCTTTGGCGCGAGCCCGGAGAGGAGCGCATCGCGCGGGGCCCCGCGGATGGATTTGCCCAGGCGCTCCACCACGCGAAAGGCAAACACCTGGCCCGCGGTGCTGGCCAGCAGGAGCAGAACCTTGGCGATCGACGAGAGACCGTAGCCGGCCACCGCGATGGCCTTTCGCTTGGCGAGCCTGTCCGAGAGGTAGCCCGAGGCCATGTCGAGGGAGGAGGCGGCGAAGTCGGCCACGCCCTCCATCGCGCCGAGGAGCAATGCGCTCGCGCCGAGCACCGTGGTGAGGAAGAGCGGCAGCACGGCGAAGACGGCCTCCGAGCTGACGTCGGTGAGAAAGCTCACCACCCCCAGCATCACCACTTCGACTGGCACGCCCAGGATTTTCGGCGGGATGGCCACCAGTTCACTCGGCTTCATGGGCGCGTCCATAACGGGCACTCCGGGGCAGGGCTCGCTCCTGCCGCCAACCTGCCTCCAGAGGCCAGCCGCTCTTCTCGAAGTGCGCGATTCTTGCGCCTGGCCCGGGTTGCCGGGCGACGGATTCCTGAGTCGACGACCGGGCCCACGCGTCCACGGCGCTATGAGACGGCGCTCTCGTTGGGCTCGTGACCCTACGGAGCCCCTCCCTTCATCTCTTGTCACGTCGACCGCGACGCGTCGCGACCATGACCGGAGGTGTACCGAATGAGGTGGTTCGTTCTGGGAGTTCTGTCCGTCTTAGGCTCGGGCTGTATGACGATGTTCGGGGTCCGACAAGTCCCCTTCACGCACAGCTCGCTGGATTTCCACGGGGGGACGCCGAACGCAGTCACCCTCGATGGCCGCCCGATGAGCGCCATCATCGACGCCGTCACCAGGGCCGCGGAGAAGCGCTCGTACACCATCCTGAAGCGGGACTGTGCTGGGAGCGAGACCTGCTCGGTGACCTACAAGCGCGCGGCGGACAACAAGTCCAAGACCGTGGCCAACTCACACGTCTCGGGGAGCGGCTCCTCGGCTCGCACCGTGACGTCGACGGACACGTACAACATTGAGTTCGCCTCTCGCCTCTTCGTAACCCTAAAGTCGTCTGGTTCGACTGTAGCGGTAGAGCTATTGGGGATTCCGGTGGTGAACGGTCAATTGAGCTGCCCCGAACTCCTCGTCCAGCGGGGCGAGTGCCAACCCCAGATGTTCAACGTCTTGGGCAAGAACACCCCCGCCACGTCCTTCCGGGGCCAGTGGGGCGTGGACATCTCGGGTCAGGCGGAGTCGGAGGACATCTCCGGCATCCTCGCCGAGATCCAGAGCTGACGGCATTCTCCCGCTCCACGACAGGAGAACGCTGAGTCGTGGAGTGGTGGCGCCGGAGCAGAGGGCCAGGTAGAGGCTCGCGCCGATGAGTCGAGCGACGCGTGGGCCGCGAGAGGAGTGGGCGAAGAAGCTCAGCGACCGGGCGCGCGCCCACTGGACCCCGGAACGCACGCTGGCCCTCACCCACGGCAAGGACCTCCCCGTCGTGCCCGGGGAGGCGGCGGTGCTGCTCCGAGCCCTCGGGTTGTTGGCCATGGACGGCTCGATGCCTCCACAGCAAGTGCGAAAGTACCTGCAGATCAACCACATGGTGCGGCTGCTGGCGCCGGCCATCGCCGAGCTTCACGGGCGCCACGATGTCGTGCGGCTCCTCGACGCTGGCTGCGGACGCTCGTACCTCACCTTGCTGCTCGCCTGGTGTGCCCGAGAGCGCTGGGGTCACCGTCTCGAAGTGCTGGGCGTCGACCGCAACCCCGCGCTCATCGCCGAGTGCGAGCGGCGCACCGCGGTCGCCGAGCTCGACGACGTGGTGCACTTCGTCGCCGCCCCTCTCGAAACAGTCGACGCTCGCGCGGTCCACGGCGTGCTTGCGCTCCACGCCTGCGACACCGCGACATGTGATGCCATTGCCCTCGGAGTTGCGGCCAAGGCCGAGCTCATCGCCGTCGCGCCCTGCTGCCACGGCGAGCTCGCGCGGGGCTGGGCCACACTCGCGCACGAGGAGGGCGCCTTCGCTCCGGTGTGGCGGGCCCCGCACCTGCGCCGTGAGACCGCGGCACACCTGACCGACACGATGCGCGCTCTGCTCCTGCGCTCGGCCGGCTACGAAGTGACGGCCCTCGAGTTCATCGGCTCGGAGCACACCAAGAAGAATACGCTGCTGCGGGCGAACCTGCGGGGCGTGACCAACCCCAAGGCCCGCGCCGAGTACGAGAGTCTGGTCACGGCGACCGGTGGCATTGGACTCCGCCTGGCCGGGCGCATCTGACCCAAGTGGTGCGCCGTCACGGCGTCTTGCCGCGGACCCACGGGGCGGCGCGGAAGCCCTCGATGGTGCGGACAAGGGCTGCAGGTGCGTGTGCGAACAGCCTCCAGTTCGACGAAATGTCCGCAGCTGCTCCGGGGCGACGACGAGATGGTTTCTGGCCTGGGGATTCGCGGACGTCAGCCGCGAATCCAATCCTCGACGGCCACGCCCGGGATTCGGGTGTAGTGCCGCTTGTTCCCCGTGACGACGGTGGCCCGCTTCGATGCGGCGATGGCGCCGATGAAGAGGTCAGCGTCGGCCAGGCGCTGTCCCTGCCGCTCGAGCAAGGCCTTTGCCTCTCCAAAAATCTCGACCGATGCCTCGTCGAGGCCGAAGACAGGGAGGGTCGCGAGGAAGCTCCGCACGAGCGCGCCGTTCTTCTCCGGGGCAACGGACTTGGCGGCGCCGTAGTGCAGCTCGGCGGCGGTAATCCAGGTGGTCGCCACCTCGTCGTCCGTGGTGGCCCGTCGCGCGATGACGGCCTGGTTGCCACGGAGGATGGCGATGCAGGTGTCGGTGTCGAGAAGCTTCAGAGGTCGACCTCACGGCCGGGCGTCCGCTCCTTCATGAGGTGCTCGGCCTCGGTCGCCGCGTCGATGTCTGACTCCCACTTGCCAGCGAGCTTCCGCCATGCCGCGACCTGGGCCTCCGCATCGATTCGCGCGGGGCTCCTCGAAGTCGGAGTCTCCCGTCGCCCGAGGGCGGCCTCCAGCAGGTAGACCATCTCCTGGGTCAGACTCCGGCGGTCGCGCTCGGCGGCGTCTCGGAGGGACTGGAGGAGCTCGTCGGGAAGATTCTTGAGCGTGAGCGAGGCCATAGATACCCGTGAGACGTCCAACCGTTTGGACCCCATTATGGTTGCGCTACGGTGGCCGGGTCAAGGACCCTACCTACTTCCTCCGCAGCACCCGCTCCTCGCCCACCCGGAGCGTCACCCGCTCGCGATCGAAGTACTCCGCCAGTGGAATGGTGAACTTCCGGCTCTGCCCCACGAGCTCCTTGAATACCTGGGTGCTGATGCGTCGGTGCTGGGCAAGGTACTCGACCAAGCGTTGACCGAGCGCGGCCACGGCCACGGCATCGAAGAACAGCGGGCCGGCCCGCACCACCAGGCCCTCGCCAGCCAAGGAAGTCAGGAGCTCAACCAACCGCGCCTCGCTCGTCTCGAGCTTCGCGGCGAGCTCGGACGTCGTCGGAGGCGCGAGTCCGGCCTTGGCGTACACCTCCAGCGCGCCCTTCCTCTGGCGCTGCGCCGCCTCGTCGAAGCGCCCTCCTCGACCTTTGAGCCTGACTAGCTCGCCCACGGCTTCGACCCGGCCGCCTTCGAGGAGCACACCGAGGACCCGATGAAAGGTCTTGTCGAAGGGCACCCCGAGACGCTGCTTGAGCTCCTCCCTCGAAACGCCGTCTCTCTCCGGGGACTGACGGTGAAACGCGTCGAGGTGCCCCAGCGAGCGCTCCACCAGAGCGTCGAGGACTCGGCGATCGAGGTACCGGCGCTGCTCCTTGTCCACCAGCACCACCGCCCCCTTCGACGCCAGCACCTCCAGCGCCCGATGGAGCTCCTTCGCCGAGGCCGTCGCGGTGACGAACAGCTCGGCCTCGGTCAGCCCCCCGTAGCCAGCCTCGGTCAAGAACCAGCGAAGGCGTTCGTCGAGCGGCGCCTCGGCCAACGCCTTGAGCCGCTCCCCTGCCCCACGCCGTCGCCGGCGGAGGCTCAGCGCGAGCACCCGCCCTCCTCCCACCGTCGCGCCCCGCCCCGACAGCGCGCGCGTGCCTCGAAGAATGAAGCGCTGCCCAACCATCGCGGCCAGCGGCTCGGCAAACCGGAGCTGCCCGAAGCACGACTCCCCTGGCCGCAACGCCTCGACGTCCAGCAAGCGAAGAACCCCCTCCACCAGCGCGGTGCCGACCGAGACGAGCTGTCGCGAGCGCCTCGGCAGCGGCGCTTCGGCCATGGGGAGCAAGGTGAGCTCGACGTCGAGCGCTCGCGTGGCGCGGAGCTCATCGTGGCGCACCACAGCCATGCCCCGGTGCACTTGCTGGGTGTCGAGCTCCGGCAGATTGACCGCCACCCTGCCGCCAGCCACGGCCTCGGTAATGCCCTCCCCATGCGCCTGGAGGCCCCGCACCCGCCACGGCCCCGCGAGCCCCGGGAGCAGGTCGACCTCGTCACCCGCTTTGAGCCGGCCGCTCAACAGCGAGCCGGTGACGACGAGCCCGAAGCCCTTGGTCGTGAAGGCGCGATCCACCGGAATGAAGAGCGGCCCATCGGGTGACCGAGGTGTGCCCTCGAGCTCCGAGACCAGTCGGTGGAGCTCGGCCTTCAGCGCATCGAGCCCTTCCCCTGACCGCGCGCTGATCCGAACGACCTTCGCTTCCTCGAGGAAGGAGCCCGCGACCAGCGCCTCGAGCTCGGGCATGAGGAGCTCGAGCCACCCCTCGCCCAGCCCAGGGAGGAGGTCGCACTTGGTGATGACGACGACCCCCGCACGCACCCCGAGGAGCCGGCAGATGTCCAAGTGCTCCCTCGTCTGAGGCATCACGCCCTCGTCGGCGGCCACCACCAGCATCACCACGTCGATGCCACCGGCCCCTGACGCCATGGCCCGGACGAAGCGCTCGTGGCCGGGCACGTCGATGACGCCGACGCGGCCGCCTTGGGGGAGATCGAGATGCGCGAAGCCGAGCTCGAGGGTGATGCCCCGGCGCTTCTCCTCGGGGAGCCGATCCGTGTCGATGCCCGTCAACGCCTTCACCAGCGCCGTCTTGCCGTGGTCGACGTGGCCCGCGGTTCCGACGATCATCCGCGCTCCCTCTCCGACGACGCGACGTCTCGAGTCACCGACGACGCTGAGGTGAACGCTTTCGCACCGCGGGAGCCTTGCGAGCCGGCTCGGGATCGAAGCGCCCGTCGTTCACCAGCGGCGCGTAGTCCCACGGGAACACGAAGAGCTCGTCGGACTCGAGCGCCGAGAAGTCGGGGGCATACCGGCCCGGTCGAGCCACCAGCGACGCCGTCGCCAGCCGACGAACGCCGCGGGCCTTGGCAGCTCTCAAGGCAAACTCCAGGCTGTCACCCGATGCGGCCACGTCATCGACGATCAACACTCGGCGACCCTCGAGCTCCTTGGGCAGCTCATCTGACGCCGCCGCGCCAGCCTGGTGATCGCGGCTGCGACGGGTGACCCGCACTGGGAAGAAGTCGGCCTTGAGAGCACTGGCCAGCGCCCCGCCCACGAAGACGCCGCCGTGCACCAACCCCACCACCGCCTCGGGCTTGAAGGCCTTGGCCGCCACCGCGACCTTCTGCACCAGCCGATCGAAGTCAGCCCAGCTCAGCTCTCGCACGGCCGGCCGCTCGCCTGAGCGATCTCTGCCCGGGGCCACGGCCACGAAACCACCGGAGGCGCTGAACTCATCGGGCTCGAGCGAGGCGCTGGCCGAAGGCACCTTGGCGGCCGCGGGCTTCCTCGGCGGCTTCTTCTTGGTGGTGCGGCGCTTCACGCTCGCCATGCTCGCTCCTGGCCTTGAGGGGAGTCGCCAGCATACCGGTCAGGCGCGCTCGGGCCCGCGAGAAATCGACCCAGGCCCACGAATCAGCCCCCGAGCTCGAGGAGCACTCCCTCGAGGATCTCCACCGCCCGGAACAGCTCCGCCACCGGCACGTGCTCTCCCGTCTGGTGGGCCACGGTGATGTCCCCAGGCCCAAACACCACGGGCACCGCGCCGAGCTGGGCCAGTTGAGGCCCCTCGGTACCAAAGGCGACAGTGGCTGCCGCCTGGCCACTGAGTCGAGCCAAGAGCCGCACCAGGTCAGCGTCGGGAGCGGTATCAAACCCCTGATCGAGGCGCAGCGGCTTCACGGTCGCAGCGAAGCCCGAGTCCTGCACGGCGCAGCGGGCGATCATCCCTTCCACCGCGCGGCGCACCTGCTCGACGTCGTGGCCCGGCAGCGGGCGCCACTCGAGGGTGAAGCGGCAGCTCCCAGGAATGATGTTCTTCGCCCGGCCGCCGGACACCATGCCCACGTTCAGCGTGGCGAAGGGCGGCGCGAAGGTCGCGTCTTCTTCGGCCCTCAGCTCACCCAGGGCGTAGGCCTCAATCTGCTCGATGAGCCGGGCCGCCCGGAAGATGGCTGAGGCTCCCGTGTCGGGGTAGGCGCTGTGGCCCTCTTTGCCCCGCACCTCGACCTCGGCCAAGCAGTACCCCTTGTTGGCGCGAATGGGCCGCAGCCGGGTGGGCTCGCCGATGACCGCCCGCTTGCACTGCCCGAGCTTGGCGTCGACCAGCTTCTTGGCTCCGTAGCAGCCGAGCTCCTCGTCGGCGGTGAAGATGAGCAGCACCGGCCGCTTGAGCCGAGGGAGCACGCGCTCGGCGGCGGTGATGGCGCAGGCGATGTAGGCCTTGGTGTCGCACGAGCCACGGCCGAACAGCTTTCCCTCTCGCTCGGTCAGGCTGAGGGCTTCGCTCCAGCTGGCATCGAAGGGAACACAGTCGGTGTGCCCCACCAGCGCGACCTCGGGCAGCCCCGCTCCCAGCCGGGCCAGGAGGTTGGCCTTCTCGACCCCGGCCTCGTCGACGTAGCGCTGGCGCTCGCAGGCAAACCCGAGCCCCTGGAGCCGGCGCTCCAGCACGTCGATGACCGGCAGGTTGCTCCGGGTCGAGGTGGAGTCGATGGCCACGAGATCCTTGAGTGTCCTCACCAGGCCGTCCGGCATGAGCCACCTCTAACACGGCGGCCAGAACCCCGCCGGGCCGGTCAGCACGGCACCTTTTCCCAGCGAGCGCTGGCGCAAAGGGAGGCGCCGCTGTAGCAGCGACCGCATGTCGACGGTATTGGAGCTCTTCGGCAGGGCGCTCGACGCCCGAGCCCAGCGGCTGGACGGAGCGCACGATCAAGCGCTCCGGCTGTTCAACGGATACACCGAGGGGGCCCCGCGGCTCGCGGTGGACCTCTACGGCCAGTCTCTGGTCGTTCACGACGCCCATGGCCCCGAGGGGGCGCCCGAGCTGGTCGACCAGGTGGTGGCGGCGGCCCGAGCTCGCCTGCCCTGGCTCACCGCGGGCCTGGTGAAGCAGCGGGAGTCAGACGCGCCGGCGCTGCGCAATGGCACGCTCGTGTTCGGCGAGCCCGAGCAGCTGTGTCGCCGCGTTCAGGAAGAGGGCGTGTCGTACGCGCTGCGCCTCACCTTGAACCGCGACGCGAGCCTCTACCTCGACACGGCCCCGTTGCGGACCTGGGCCAAGCAGAAGCTCGGGGGCAAACGGGTGCTCAACGCCTTCGCCTACACCGGGAGCCTGAGCGTGGCGGCCAAGGCCGGCGGCGCGACGCGCGTCGTCAGCACCGACCTGAACCGAGCCTTCCTCTCGGTCGCCAAAGACTCCTGGGCCCTCAATCGGTGGCCCATCTCACGAACCGAATTCCTCACCGGCGACTTCTTCGACGTGGTGGGGCGGCTCAAGAAGGAAAACCAGCTCTTCGACTGCGTCTTCGTCGACCCGCCGTTCTTCTCGGTGACGCCCCAGGGCCGGGTAGACCTCGAGCGCGACATGCTGAGGCTCATCAACAAGGTGCGCCCGCTGGTGGCCCACGAGGGCTGGCTGGTGGCCCTCAACAACGGCGTCTTCGTCAGTGGAGCCGACTTCGAGAAGACCCTGGGAGAGGCCTGCAACGATGGCTACCTCTCGGTCGAAGAGCGCATCGACGCACCGCTGGACTTCGCCGGCTACGAGTCGACCCGGGAGGGAGCGCTCCCGGCCGACCCCGCGCCGTACACCCACTCGACCAAGATGGCGGTGCTCAAGGTGCGGAGGAAGGACGAGCGGCGGTGAGCACCGCTCGGGCCCAGCCGACTACAGGTCGCAGATGCCTGGGTCGACCCCGCCATCGGTCAAGGTGAGCGACGTGGCGTCGAGGTAGAGGGTCGAGTTCACCGCGCTCCCAGCCTTGCCGTTCACGCTGGGCATGCACCAGATTTGAATGTCCGAGGGCGCCTCACCCTTGGTCCAGTCGAAGTCGAGAGGGCCCGACGCGCCACGGAAGTTGATCTTTCCACCAAGGAGCAACGTGGTGAAGGTCGAGCCAATGCTGTTGGGCCCGACCTGCACCTCGGTCACGCCGGTCGGTGGCCCGAGCGACGAGAACGCCGAGGCCAGGTTCGGCCCGGTCACAGGCCTCGCCCCCAGCGAGACCGCGGCGTACGCCACGAGGTACACGCTGTCATAGGAGCCAGCCGGCCCGAGCGCGGCCGGGTCCGTGGTGGGGTCGAACCCCGCCGCGAGGTACTTGCTCTTGAAGGCGTCGAACAAGGCGTTGTTGGTCCCCGGAACCGTGCCAGTGACCCGCTTGCGGAGGTCCTCGTTGCTGCCGATGGCCGTCCACAGGGCCGAGGTCTCCCCGCCGTCGCCGAGGACCCAGAGCGGCCGAGGGAACGCCGAGTTCTTGATCGACCACTGATTCTCCACCGGAACGAGCACCTGCGAGATGCCCTCTTCAGTGCAGAGGTCGAGAACGATGTCTGGTCTGAAATCGATGAGCTTGGTCACGGCTTCTGGGGTCTTGAGTGGGACACTCTCGCTGGGGTCGCCGTAGTTGAACGACAGGGAGTGGCCCGCGTTGGTGGCGCTCGACACTCCTGCCCCGTTGATCTGGAGGCCCCCGGCGACCGCGGTGCTGAGGCCGATCCCGTAGGCGCCGCCCTGGAATACGATCGCCACCTTGATCTTGTCTGCCGCGGTCAAGCTCCGGTCGCGGCGAATCTTCGCCTCCAGCCGGGGAATGTACTGCTCCATGGCGGCCGCCTGATAGGTGTCCGAGGGCGACGTGCGCCAGACGAGGCCCTTGTCGTCCAGGTCACCGATGCTCACCGCGGTGGCAGAGGGTGAGATCAGCATCGTGTTCCCTGGAATGGTGACCTGGGTGGCGATCTCCCTGGTCACCCCACTCCACTGAGGCCCAAGAATGACCGGCACGCCCAGCCCATCGACGAGGTGGCGGGCAGCGACGACGCCTTGGTCTTTCGAGCTGTTGTCGTCGCACGCCACGAACGCGAGCGGGCGGCGACGCTTGCTATCCAAACCAGGCACGGCAGGCAAGCTGTTGGCCGTGAGCCGAAAATCCTCGGTCCCCAGGAAGATCGCGTTCTCGCAGGCCTTGCCAGTCTGATGGTCATGGACTTTGGTCGGGAGCACCGAGCCGAAGAGCAGGGCGTCATCGCTCTGCCAATTGCCATACACCGTATCGCATTCGGTGCTGAGCAACGGAACGCACTGACCAACCGTCACGCCGGCGGCCCGCTTACAGATGGTGTAGTCGCCCTTCGCCAGACAGTCAGCGTTGTTGGTGCATTGATCGCCCTTGAGCTGAACGCACCGACCTTGGGCCGCGCCTCCAGCGAGCACGCAGATGCTCTTCTGGGCGGCGTTGCTGCCACAGTCGGTGTTGCTCGAGCAATCGACGACACGCCCATCGACCAACAGCGAGCACGCGCTGGCGAGCATCACCCAGGCAGCCATGAATGCGCTTCTCATCGAGCGGAGTCTCATCGTGTCGCGCCTTGTCAGAAGGGGTGTCAGAAGTGGCCCGTGACCAAAAGCCCGTTGTGTCCAAACCCCACCCCGATGACACCCGCGGCCTGAGCCGGTGCCTCTTCTGGGGGGAAGAGCGTCAGAATTCCCAACACCACGGCTGACACGATGGCGGCGCCGTCGAGCACGTCAGCCACCAACGCGTAGGTCTTGGTGTTGGCGCTCATGGCCGCGAGCTTGGCCGGAGTGGTGTCGAGGGAGGCCCGATTTGTCACCAGCGCTGACGACTCACGCGAGGCCCAGACGCCCATGGGAATTCCCCCGGCCAGCAGCCCGGCGGGGATCGCCCAGAACCACGGGGAGGGCGGCGCGCGCCTCACGGCGGGCATCGCCTTGGTCACGACGGGATCCCGCGACTCCTCGGGCTTGGGGTCTCCACGAGGCGGCCTCGCCACCACTGGCTGCTCACCGGTGGGGAACAGCTCGATGGTCAGTTTGGCGAGCTCCATGCCTGCCACCTCGATGGTCTTGGTCACCGGGAGGTAGCCCTTGAGCGACGCGGAGATCCTCCGGCGGCCAGCGCTGACCACCACCGCCGTGCCCAGTGGTGTCTTGCCCACTGGCACGTCATCGACGGCTACCTCCGCGCCAGGCACGGTGGTCGACACCACCACCCTCGCGACCCGCGCCCTCAGCTTCTCGAGCTCCTTCTGCACCTCGTTCACCCGGCTGGCCGCCACCTCCGAGCCTCCGTCTGCGAGGTACTTGCTGAAGCTCTGGAGCGCGCAGGGGTAGTCCTGCAGCTGGTAGCAAACCTGCCCCACGTTGTAGAGGAGCTTGTAGTTGGGAGAGAGCTCGTAGGCCCGGCGGAACTCCACCAGGGCCGCTGAGAAGTCTCCGTCCTCGAAGAATTCCCGGCCGCGATCGAAGCGCGCCTGCGCCTCCTCGCGGCTGGCCGGATCGATGGGGGCAGCCTTCACCGGCCCAACCCAGACGCCGAGCATCAACACCAGCACCGCCCTCGCGAGCGCTTTCATTGTTGGGTCCATGGATCGTCCCGGTCGATTTGGTGCTTCGAGGTCGGCCGCGGGGCCGCGTTGAGGTGATCGCCCATCTCCGGCTTCTTGCGCGCCTCCGCCGGTCGCCCTGCCTTCGCTGGGGCCTCGGCGGCGACTGGAGCCGGTGGGGCCTTCACCACGACCGTGGGCACCTTGAGCTGCTTGGGCGCGGGCCGCTCGGGCTCGGCCTTCTCTGGCATCAGGGACAGATCAAGCAGCGCGTCCTGGCTGAACAGCACGCCCTTGGTCATCGACTGGTAGCCCTTGGCGGTGATGCCGACCTCGTGCCACTGGCCGTCGCGGGCGAAGGACCCCAGGAACGGGCTCTGCCCCACGGCCTTGCCATCGAGCGAGATGCGAGCCTCGGCGGGAGTGACGACGATGCGGAGCTGCACCTCGACCGGCGGCGACGCCTTCGGAGCCTCGACCTGCTGGGCTGCCCGTGGCTGGGGCGCTGGCACGACCACGGCCCGCTCGGTTGGCCACAACCACGCGACGAGCACGCCCACCAGCGCCACGCCGAGAACAACCGCGACCATGGGGGCGATCGGCCGCCGCCGAGGATCCGGTGGCTGGTACACGGTTCTCACGTCTGACACCTCGATGAGTGACGCGACCGATGGCGTGACCGCCGGCCCTGGGGTCACGGCCTTTCGAACCTCGCTCTCGGCGACCGGGTTACTGCTCGGCGTGCCCGAGGACCCGAGGAGTGAGGGCAGTCGCGCGGCCGGTGCCTCGACGGGCTCGGTCTTGAGCACCGTGGAGAGCTGGCGCTCGATGATGGTCTTGATCCGCTCCTGGTCAGCCTGGAACAGACCACACACCACCTCAGACACGTCTCGGCGGGTGACCGTCGGCCCTTGCTTGGCCAAGAAGGCCTCGAGCTCGGCGTTGAAGTCGGCCGCGGTCTCGTAGCGATCGCCGGGCGATGGAGCCAGCGCCTTGGCGCAGATGGCCGCCAGCTCGCGCGGGGCGTCGGGCTTGACCGAGAGGAGCGAAGGAATCTGGCCCTCCATCAGCCGCAGTCCAATGGCCGCGGTGTTGAGGGTTCCCCAGAGCGGCACCCCCGCGACCGCCTCCCACAAGATGATGCCCACCGAGAAGAGGTCGGATCTCCGGTCGAGCTTGAGCCCGCGGATCTGCTCGGGTGACGAGTAGGCGATCTTCCCCTTGAAGATGCCAGCCCGGGTCTCTCGCGAGGCGTCCATCACCTTGGCGATGCCAAAGTCGAGGATCTTGCACTCCCCGTCGAACGACACCATCACGTTGTGAGGAGAGAGATCGCGGTGCACCACGTTGAGCGCGGCGCCCGAGTAGTCTCTGAGCTCGTGGGCGTGGTGGAGCCCAGCGAGGATGTTGGATACCAGATGCACCGCGATCGACAGGGGCAACCCCGGGCCACGGGTCACCGCCGCTTTGCGAAGGCGCTGGAGCGTCGTCCCGTTGAGGAACTCCATCGCCAGGAAATACCGCTCGTCCTCGTGGCCCACCTCGTAGGTCTGCACCACGTTCGGGTGCTGGAGCCGGGCCGTCAGCCGCGCCTCGTCGAGGAACATGCTGAGAAAGTCTGGATCCTCGGTGTTCCGCAGCACCTTGATGACCTGGAGCTTGTTGAACCCACCCAGCCCTTCGACCACGGCTAGGTACACGTCGGCCATGCCTCCGTGGCCCAGCTCGGCGATCAGCCGATACTTCCCCAACGAGTAGCTGACTGGGCGCTCCGACATGTGCGGCCCCTGCGTGGCGTGCGGCGTCTGGGAAGAAGGAAAGGCGGACAGGATCTGGCCCAGCGCGGGGGGTGTCAACGACTTTGGTCATGCCCTACCCAGGGTTGAATCGGAGTCTCCCTGGTCACGCAACCACTCGAACCACCAAGAACAGGTGCACTATTTGCGGCAAAAAGGGCTACTATTGCCCTCATGCTTCGAAAACTTCTGATCGTCTTCAGCGTGTTGGTGGCGTTGCTCTTGGTGTTGATCGTCACCAGGCCCGACACCTTCAGGGTCGAGCGGAGCGCGACCATCGCGGCCCCTCCGGCCGTTGTGTACGGACTGATTCAGGACTTTCACGCCTGGGAGCGATGGTCGCCGTGGGCCAAGCTGGACCCGGCGATGAAGACGACCTACGGGGGCCCGGCGGGCGTCGGCGCCACCTATGCGTGGGAAGGCAACGACCAGGTGGGCTCGGGGAAGATGACCATCGCCGACCTCAAGCCCAACGAAAATGTCGCCATCACGCTCGAGTTTCAGAAGCCGATGAGCGCGACCAACCGAACCGAATTTGCCTTGAAGCCCGAGGGTGACACCACCAAGGTGACCTGGCGCATGCTCGGGCACAACGACTTCATGGGGAAGGCGTTCGGTCTGGTGATGAACATGGATCAGCTCGTCGGCAAGGACTTCGACAAGGGGCTCAGCCAGCTCAGGAGCGCGGCCGAGGAGACAGCGAGGGCCGCCGCCGAAGCAACCAACGGGGGCTCGGCCGACGGCGCTGATGCTGGAACGCCGTGACGGTACAGTTCGACGAGGCCTACTACCACCGCTACTACGTCGACCCGATGACCCGGGTGTACACCCAGAAGCGCCACGCGAGGCTGATTTCGGGCGTGGTGTCGATGGTGGAGTGGTTCGGGGTCGAGCTCACTTCGGTGCTCGACGTCGGCGCCGGTCTCGGGTGGTGGCAGGCCTGGCTCAAGCGGCATCGCCGCGCGGTGCGTGTGGTGTCGACCGAGCTCGAGGAGGCCATCTGCGAGAAGCACGGCCATGTGCAGGCCGACATCACCTCGTGGCGGCTCCCCCAGCACTTCGATCTGGTGGTGTGTCAGGGCGTGCTCCCCTACCTCGATGACGAGGGGGCCAAGCGAGCCATCGACAACCTCACCTCCATGTGCGGCAGCATCCTGTACATCGAGGCCATCACCAAAGAGGACTTCCACGGCTCCATCGACGCGGAGCGAACCGACCTGAGGGTGACCCTGCGGCCAGCGGCTTTTTACCGGCGCTTGCTCAAGCCGGGCTTCCGAGAGATAGGCGCCGGGCTCTTCGCCGCCCGCTCCGCCGACCTCCCGTTCTACGCCCTCGAGGCCCAGCGCTGAGCGGCCGTGCGCAGCTCGGTAGTGTTGACACCACCGGCAGGCGCCCCACAATCGCCCCATGCGGATCGACGAGCAGCCGTACCCCGTGTTGCGTTCGCACGTCGACACCCAGGGGCCCGGGTTCGCCGCCAACGCCGAGGCCAACCGAAAGCTGTGGAGCGAGGTCGAGGCCGCTCTCACCCGGTCGCGCGCCGGCGGAGGCCCGAAGTACAACGAACGGCACCGGGCTCGGGGCAAGCTGCTGCCCCGCGAGCGAGTGGAGTTGCTCCTCGACCGTGACTCCCCGTTCCTCGAGCTGTGCCCGCTGGCTGGTCACGAGGTCGATGCCCACGCCACCGGCGCTGGCGTCATCGGAGGCATCGGCCGGGTCTCGTCAGTCGAGTGCCTGATCACCGCCAATGAAGCGACGGTGAAGGGTGGCTCGCTCTCTGAGCTGTCGGTGGCCAAGGCCCGGCGCCTCTCGGAGATCGCCGACGCCAACCGCCTGCCCCTCATTCACCTCACCGAGTCGGGCGGAGCGGACCTCCCCAACCAAGACAAGATATTCGTGCCTGGAGGAGCAGCCTTTCGCGATCTCACCCGGCGCAGTGAGCAGAGGCTGCCCACCGTCACCGTGGTGTTCGGCAGCTCCACCGCCGGGGGCGCCTACGTCCCGGGCATGAGCGACTACGCCATCTTCGTCAAAGGCCAGGCCACGGTGTACCTGGGCGGGCCCCCGCTGGTGAAGATGGCCACCGGCGAGGAGGTCGACGACGAGAGCCTGGGAGGTGCCACGATGCACAGCACCATCTCGGGGGCCTCGGACTACCTCGCCGAAGACGAGCGCGACGGGCTGAGGTTGGCGCGCGAGGTGGTGGCCCACCTCGACTGGAAGAAGGAGTCGCGGCCGACGGACCGACGGGTGGAGCCGCCGCGCTACGAGCCGAGCGAGCTGTGGGGCGTGGTGACCCCCGACCCGCGCGTGCCCTACGATCCACGCGAGGTCATCGCCCGGCTGGTCGACGGCTCGCGGTTTTCGGAGTTCAAACCCCTGTACGGCAACACGCTGGTGTGCGGCTGGGCACATCTGTGCGGGTTCCCCGTCGGCATCGTGGCCAACCACGGCATCCTCTTCTCGGAGTCGGCCAACAAGGGCGCGCAGTTNNAAGCACGGCGCGATGATGATCAACGCGGTGTCCAACAGCACGGTGCCGGCCATCACCATCATGATGGGCGCCAGCTACGGAGCGGGGAACTACGCGATGATGGGCCGGGCGTACGAGCCGCGCTTCGTCTTCACCTGGCCCATGCATCGCATCGCGGTGATGGGGGGCAAGCAGTTGGCTGGCGTGATGGACATCATCCAGCGGGGCGCGGCACAGAAGCGCGGTGAGGCGGTCGACGAGGAGGCCCTCACTCAGGCGCGGGCGATGATCGAGTACCAAATCGACCAGCAGTCGACGGCGCTCCACGCCACCGCCCGCCTGTGGGACGACGGCATCATCGCCCCGCAAGACACCCGCATCGTCGTCGCGCTGGCCTTGTCGGCGGCGTATTCGCGGCGAGTCGTTGGGACCACCAGCTTCGGCGTGTTCCGGCACTGACCCATGAAGACCATCGAGAAGCTCCTCGTCGCCAACCGCTCGGAGATCGCCCTTCGCGTCATGCAGTCGGCCCGGCGCCTGGGCCTGTCGACCGTGGCGGTGTACTCCGACGCCGACGAAGCGGCGCCCCATGTGCGGTTCGCCGACGAAGCGGTTCGCCTCGGGCCCGCGCCGAGCTCCGAGTCGTACCTCCGCATCGACGCGCTCCTCCGCGCGGCCCAGCTCACCGGCGCCGACGCGGTCCACCCGGGCTACGGCTTCTTGTCCGAGAACCCCGACTTCGCCCAGGCGGTGGTCGACGCGGGCCTCACCTTCGTCGGGCCCACTCCGGCCGCCATTCGCGCCATGGGGCTCAAACGGGAGGCCAAGGCCTTGGTCTCGCGTCTGGGTGTGCCCGTCGTGCCGGGTCATGATGGGAAGGACCAATCGACACCAGCCCTCACCCAGGGCGCGCTCGAGCTCGGGCTGCCGATCATCTTCAAGCCGTCAGCCGGTGGTGGCGGCAAGGGCCTGCGCATCGTCCGTCGAGAGGAAGAGCTCCCCTCGGCCATCGAGGCGTCGAGGCGCGAGGCCCAGAGTGCCTTTGGCGACCCGACGCTCATCATCGAGCGGTACCTCGAGCGGCCCCGTCACGTGGAGATCCAGCTCCTCGGCGACCACCACGGGCACCTGGTGCACCTCTTCGAGCGGGAGTGCTCGATGCAGCGCCGGCACCAGAAGATAGTCGAGGAGTCCCCGTCGATGGCGCTGGGGCCTGAGCTCCGAGCTCGCATGGGCGCGGCGGCCCTCGAGGTCGCTCGGGCCATCGGCTACACCAACGCGGGAACGGTGGAGTTCCTCCTCGAGGAAGATGGGCGGTTCTCCTTCTCCGAGATGAACACCCGGCTCCAGGTCGAGCATCGGGTCACCGAGCTGGTGGTGGGAGTCGATCTCGTCGAGCTGCAGCTCCGCATCGCCCGGGGCGAGCCACTGCCCTTCACCCAGGCCGAGCTCGCCCAGAAGGGCCACGCGATCGAGTGTCGCGTCTACGCGGAGGATCCATCCAACCACTTCCTCCCGTCGACCGGCGTGGTGCACGACTGGCATGTCCCATCACTCGGTGGCGTCCTCGTGGACTCGGGCATCGAGACGGGCTCGACGGTGTCGGTGCACTACGATCCACTGGTCGCGAAGGTCGTCAGCTGGGGTGAAAATCGAGCCCAGGCCACCAGCACGATGCGCCGGGCCCTCGAGGGCCTGAGCGTCCACGGGCCCTCGACCAACCTCAGCTTCCTCGTTCGATTGCTGAGCGACTCCGAGTACCAGGCCGGGCGCCTCCACATTGCCATGGTCGACGAGCGCGGTGAGCTGTGGGCCACGCCGAGCGAGCCCGAGCGGGAGGCCGCGATCGCCGCCACCCTCGCCCAGCACGAGCGGAGGAGGCAGACAGACGACTTCTTGCCCGATGTGCCCTCGGGCTGGAGAAACAACCGCTTCATGGATCAGCTCGTCGAGTATGGCGAGCGGCGAGTCGAGTACCGCGCCAAGGGCGAGGGGCGGTTCCTCGTTCGGGTCGACGGGGTGGAAGGAACCTGGCGGGTGCTGTCGTTCCACGAGCCAGAGCTCGTCCTCGAGTCGCCCCAGGGTCTTCGTCACAGGTTCCGGGTGTCCTCGGCGGGAGGGCGCCACTGGGTGCATGGCCAGGGAGGGACCACCACGCTGCTCGAGACACCGCGATTCCCTCCGCCAGCCGACGCGGCCCTCAAGGGCGGACTGGTGGCGCCGATGCCCGGCAAGGTCGTGCGGGTGATGGTGAAGGCCGGCGAGCACGTGAAGCGCGGCCAGGTGCTGGTGGTGCTCGAGGCGATGAAGATGGAACAGACGGCTGTCAGCCCAGACGACGGCGTGGTTCACGAGGTGCTGGTGCGTGAAGGCGAGCAGGTCGCCGCCGGGCATGTCTTGGCTGTCGTCGGGACAATCGAGCCCTCGTGAGGATGGATTCGCCCTGCGCGGAAACGTAAATGGTATTTCCATTTTCGGCCGAAACGAGCGCACCTTCCCGGCCGAGAAATCGCTACCAACTTCGCAGGGGACCCAATGCTCATTCAAAGAGGCGCAACCGGCTCGCAGGTGAAGCAGCTCCAGCAAGAACTGAAGGCTGCTGGGTGCAACCCGGGTCCACTGGATGGGGTGTTCGGCCCGAAGACTCTGGCGGCGGTCAGGTCCTACCAGGCGAAGCACAACCTCGGAGTCGACGGGCTGGTGGGTCCGCAGACCTGGAAGGCACTGATGACCGACTCCTTCGAGCCGGGCAAATCCACTCCGGCGAAGCCGACCACGCCCACGACGCCCTCTGGTCCGGCCAAGGGGACCAACGCCGCCACCGAGGCCGAGAAGTACCTGGGCAAGACGGAGTCGCAGCTCGAGGCCGCCGGGGTCACCCAGAAGGGCGTCGATACTTCGCTGTGCTGCGCGAACTTCGTGAGCTCGATGCTCAAGAAGACGGGGGCCATCAACTTCCACGACAACACGGTGAACGGTCTGAGCAACAAGCTGACCGCCGCCGGCTGGCACAAGGTGAGCCTCAAGGACGCCAAGCCCGGCGATGTGTGGATCCGGCCAGACCATCACACCGAGCTCGTCGCCAGCAACAAGAACGGCAAGGTGACGCTGGTGGGCTCGAACAACCACCCCAACCCGAGCAACCAGACCATCACCTACGACAGCTCCTCGGCGAACATCGCGGGGTCCTACATTCTCGCGCCCCCCTGACCGCGGTTGACCACCCAAACTCCGGTCTATGGCGGTACCTCGAGGGAAAGAGCCTCGCCCAACGGGCGAATAGTTGGGCATCGAGAATCTGGCCAGTCCGCGAGGCGCTCGGCTCACGCAATCGGGCGCAATTCCCTCGTCGCATACCCGCGAGCCGCGGACCTGACCTCGAGAGAGCGCCCTTCTCGAGTGAGTTGGGACTATGGCTCGATGAGTGCTCCCATTGCCCTGGGGCTTCGGGTTCTGCGAGCGAGGCGAGTGGCACCGGCGAGCACCACGAGCCCCTCGGCCGATTGGTCGAGTGGTGCAGGGCCGGGCTCGTGGCCCCTGTGCTCACGGAGGTCTCGGGGCGAGGCGCTGGCCAGACCGCCTCTGTCGGTGGGCACCGGGCCCCGCGCACCTCAAGGCCTGCTCGCACCGTCCTGCCCGCTCGGAGAAAGTGGCGACCTCGTACAGCCCATGGAACACGCCCAGAGGGTGGTGAGGGCTGGCCCCTTCTTCGGGGCGACAACCAGGTTGTCGCAAATTGGCCTCTGATCGCGACGACCAAGTTGTCGGTCCCTCTCCGCGATGGAAGCTGCTCTTCCATTTGGCCCTCACCTCCGCGAGCCACGGACCTCGCGTCGAGGGTTGTGCCGGTGTTCTCACGTGTGCTCACCGAGGTCTCGGGTCGAG
>PMBV01000530.1 GCA_003153055.1 Myxococcales bacterium | reverse complement strand
GCCTGCGTGAAGCTCGCCAGCGACGTGGCGAACTGTGGCGCCTGCTCCCACGACTGCGGCCGGGGCGCCCAGTGCCAGGGTGGCGTCTGCACCCCGGCAAACCTCACTGCCCAACCCCTCGACTTGAGCGGAGGGATCGCCGTCGATTCGACGGGCATCTACTTCTCGGATGGGACCAAACTCCAGACGTGTCCCCTCGACGGCTGCACCTTGACCCCGCGACAGGTTTGGAGCGCCACGCACATCAGGGCAGTGACGGCCAGCGGTGGGGTGCTCGCGTGGGAGGGCACCTCGGACCTGGGCCGAAGCACCATCGACACCTGCTCGGCGGCGAGCTGCACGCAGACCACTGCGGCCTCGGGGAGCGGCATCGTCACCGTGATCTCCCCCAGGCTGGTCGGCGCGAGCCTGTTCTACTACTCGAACGACTTCGGGGCGCCCTCGTACGCGGCGAACAGCATGCGTTGCTGGTCCGTGAGCGACGGAGGCTGCAACGGGTTCGCCAGCGTGAACGGCATGCCGCCGTACGCTTCGGACGGAGTGTCCCTGGCCTACGTCCCGATGTCGTCTGGAGCTCCATCCACCTACGTCGCCTGTCCGGTGACCGGCTCGCCTTGCACCCCCATCGGCCTCACGCCGACCTCCGGCGTGCTCGCCGTCGCGGCCTCCGGCGGCACATTCTTCACGGCCTGGAGCGGCTTGGTGGGCCCCAACCAGGTGCGGCAGATTCAGTCCTGCCCCCTGTCAGGCTGCACCACGGCGGCGAAGGTGACGAGTACGCCCCTCAGCGAGACCGTGGTTGGTCTCGCCGCCGACTCCTCGGGTGTGTACTGGGCTCTGGGCGGCGACGGCGGCTCCATCTGGATGTGCCCGGGCGTCTCGTGCACCGGCGGCGCCAGACAACTCGCCGCTCAGCAGGCCTTCCCCACCTCGCTGCAGCCCTTCGGCAACTTCGTGTACTGGGGTGCCGCCGCTCAAACGTCGGGCACCTCGGAGCTGCGGCGAGTTGCCAAGCCCAACCCGTAGGCCCAGCCTGCTGCTCGCCGTCAGCAGTGTGGCGGCCCCCTCCCGAGGCGTCAGCCAGAGCCAGCGGCGAATTGCCCGCGTGAAGATGTGGGATGTGGAATGCCGGCGGCGCCACGATTCGGTAAGTCTCGTCACCGCCCCGACCCATGCCGGCCGGAAGTGGCCAGGCTGTGGCGACGCGGGATCAGGCCTTCTCGTGCCCACGTCAACGGAGTGGAGGCCCCGCTCGCCGAGCTCCTTGGCGCGGCGGAGATCGTCGACGCGGTACGAGTTCCCCCCGTCGATGAGCTTGACGAGCATCTCACGGGTCATTACCCGAATCTCGCAAATGAATCTGCGTGCATCAACTGAATCACTCAAAGCGCCTCAGGCGAGAGGGAACGTAGGCCCCACCCCAAAGGTCCCGTGGCTCCTCCTCATTCATCAGATACCTCCGACACCCAACTACCTGCGCGTGAAGATTGGACGACGGCTCCAGCGCGTCGGAGCGATGGCGATCAAAAACTCCGTCTATGCGCTCCCCAACACGGAGGAGGCCTTCGAGGACTTCCAGTGGGTCTCGCGCGAAATCGTCGAGGGCGGCGGCGACTCCTCGGTCATTGAGGCGCGGTTCGTTGAAGGCCTCTCTGATTCGGAAGTCGAGAGAATGTTCCTCGTTGCGCGGGAAGCCGACTACCGCGCGATTCTCAAGGAGGCCCAAGGCTTGCGCGCCGAGCTCAAGCCGGGTCGCAAGACCAAGAAGTTGACCGCCATTGGGCCGGACCTCGGGAGGCTGCGCAAGCGCCTCATCGACACCGCTGAAATCGACTTCTTCGGCGCCAGCGGGCGAGAAGCGGCTGAGGCCCTGGTCGCGGAGATGGAGAAGACCATGAAGACAACCACCGAGAAGTCCACCCCGCCAACAAAAGCACCTGCGGAGGTCGTCAAAGGAAAGACCTGGGTGACGCGCAAGGGCATCAAGGTCGACCGCATAGCGAGCGCCTGGTTGATCCGGCGCTTCATTGACGAGGGAGCCCTGTTCAAGTTCGTGCCGGGGCAAGGCTACAAGCCCAAATCCGACGAGCTGCGCTTTGACATGTTCGAGGCCGAGTACACCCATGAAGGGGACCGCTGCACGTTCGAGGTGTTGCTGCGCCGATTCGGTCTGGACGACCCGGCCCTGCACCAGCTCGCCGAGGTGGTGCACGACATCGACCTCAAGGACGCGAAGTTCGGCCGGCAGGAAGCGCTCGGGCTCGAGCACCTCATCGGCGGGCTCACCGCGACTACAGAGGATGACGAGGTAAGGCTCGCGCAAGGGTCCCTCTTCTTCGCCAACCTCTTCGAGTACTTCAGGAGGAACAAGACATGAAACTCTCCCGGCTTGCAGTGAGGTTGGGTGCAATCCTCGTCGCCTCGGCCGCCCGGGCTCAGGAATCGAAGGGCACCTCGACGGTCATCAACTTCGACCAGGAAGTGCCCGAGAGAGCCCCCACCGGGTTCTCCATCGCCCGCACCGGAGGCGGCGCTGTAGGGAGGTGGGTGGTGAAAGCCGAGAAGGACGCCCCGAGCGCGCCCAACGTGCTCGCTCAGGTTGAAACCGATTCGACCGACTACCGTTTCCCCGTGGCGGTCGCCGACAGCCCTTGGATGAAGGATGGCAAGGTGTCGGTGAAGTGCAAACCCGTCTCCGGCAGCGTCGACCGGGCATGCGGGCTGGTGTTCCGCTACCAGGATGAGGACAATTACTACCTGGCGCGCGCCAATGCCCTCGAAGACAACACCCGCCTCTATTTCGTGAAAGCCGGCCAGCGGAGAGAAATCGCCAGCTCCAGTGGCAAGGTAGCCACAGGCGTTTGGCACGAGCTCGTCGCCGATGCCCAGGACGACCACCTGCAGGTCTTTCTCGACGGCAAGCGGATCATCGACGCGCATGACAAGACATTCAGCGGTTCTGGAAGGGCCGGCGTCTGGACCAAGGCCGACTCGGTCACGTACTTCGACGACGTGGCCATCACGCCGCGATAGGAGGACGACGTGGGAATGACGAGACGAGAGGCGATCGGCGTATTGGGAGCGAGCTCCTCGGCGGTGCTGCTCCTGAAAGGTGGGTTGACCATGGCGGACGACCCAAGAATCGCACCAAAGACTGGGCTCCCGGCCGGACCGCACATCATGAAGCCACTTCCCGTGGAGGCGAAGAAGCTGCGCGGCCTGTCCGAACGGCTCATCACCTCCCACTGGGAGAACAACTACGGGGGTGCGGTCAAGAACCTGAACAAGGTTGAGGAAGAGCTCGCGCGAGTGACGAAGGAGACTCCGGGCTTTCTCGTCGGCGGACTCAGAGAGCGGGAGCTCACCTTCACCAACTCGGTCATCTTGCACGAGCTGTACTTCGGGAACCTTGGCGGTGATGGCAAGCCGGGCGGAGCCGTGCAGGCTGCGCTGTCCGAAGCCTTCGGGGGAGTGGGGCGTTGGGAGGAGCTCTTCCGAGCCACGGGCGCGAGTCTGGCCGGAGGGAGCGGCTGGACAGTGCTGGACTGGAACCTCCACACCGGCGGCCCCCGCGTCTACTGGTCCGGGAACCACACCCAGGCGCTGGCCTTCGGAGCGCCACTGCTCGTCATGGACATGTACGAGCACGCGTACCAGATGGACTACGGAGCAGCGGCCGGCAAGTACATCGACGCCTTCTTTCAGAACATCGACTGGCAGGAAGTGAACCGTCGTTTCGTGCAGGCGTCGAAGCTGGGAGTGCTGTTCAAGGCTCCGTGAGGAGGAACACATGCGAATTGCAATCATCTCGCTGGTCGCGATTGTAGGGGCCACCACCGTGGGAGCACAGGAGTACAATGCCCACGAGAAGACCGAAGGAGAAGAGGCCGCCAAGAGCGCGCCAGCGCTCGCCGCCGCCATGAAGGAGGCCAAGGTCTCGCTGTCTGGCGGGCTCAAGGCCAGTGCGAGCGAGGGCCTGCCCCTCTCGGGGAAGTTCGAGCTCGAGGATGGGAAGCTGCAGCTCTCCGTCTACACGACCAAGGGCGGCACGTTCTTCGAAGTCATCGTCGACCACAAGACGGGCAAAGTGGTGAAGACCGAGGCCCTGACAGGGGCCGAAGACCTGGTGGCAGCCAGGAAGCAGGCGGAGGTGATGGCGAAAACCAAGCGCTCATTGCGAGAGGTCGTGATGAAGGCGGAGAAGGCGAACGCGGGATTCACCGCCGTCAGCGTCTCGCCTGAACTCGAGAGTGGCGCTGCTCAAGCTGACATCGAGCTGCTCAAAGGCACCCAGTCAAGGCGGGTCGAGGAGAAGCTTTGAGCCTCACGCCACCCGCGGAACGGACCCGGCCGTTCCTCGGCAGGAAGGAAGGCCTGTTGAACGTGCTGCGTGCCGAGGCGCGGCTCCCCCGGTGGGGCGGCTGTACGGGGCACGGGTGTGGCGCGGCCTTCAATTTCGTCGCCTTGCTGCCCGACGGCGAAGTGCACGCGTGCCGCAAGTTCCCGTCAATGCTCGGCAGCCTCCGTTCTGGGGGGCGGGCCGGCTCCCCGTGAAGCCCGACGCTCGCGGCCCTGTACGCCAGCTCCGAGGCGCGACGGTACCGCGCCGGGAGCAGCGCCTGTCGAGGCTGTGACCTCAGGCGCCAGTGCGGCGGGTGCCTCGCGGTCAGCGCCGGGGGCGGGCTCGATCCGCTGACTGCGCGCGATCCTCATTGTCCGGTTGGCTGCTCCAAGGCCGCGTGAATCGTGATCTCTCCTCACACCGGAGGACGGACCCGCGGCGCTGGTGCTCGCGACGTTCGGCCTCGAGTGGGCCGTCTACCGTTCAGGTGATCTCCTGTGTAAACTCCTGTGTGAGGAGTCACACATGGCGACCAACCTTTCACTGGACCCACGATTGATCGAGCGCGCCCTGAAAGTCAGTGTCGAGCGGCATCATCCTCCAGGAGTTCCTCCAGGGGTTCTCAGGCCCCAAGGCGGCTGGAGCGTTGATCGAACGCTTTGCTGCGCTCCCATTTGTTTCGCCTGATCGACAAGACCATGTCGATGCGGCTGCGCTGCACAATCGATGTCGGGGGAAGGGAATTCAGCTGGGTACCATCGACGCCCTGATCGCTCAGCTGTGTGTTCGCCACAAACTGACGCTGCTCACGACCGATCAGGACTTGACTTTCGCAACCAGGTTCTACCCCTTGCGACTTTGGAGGGCCTGACGGGCGAGCACGTCGAAGACCTCGGGGATCCGCCGCTCCCAGTGCCCGCTCAGCTCGGTGGGTAGGCTCGCCTTCTCACCACGCCGCTTCTCCTCGACCAATTGCGCCGCCTCCGCGAAGCCGTACCGCTCGAGCAGCCTCGTCACGTCTGTGATGACCTCTCCCTCGAGGAGCAGGTGCGCACCGGTGAGCGCCGTCCTCAACACATACAGGAGCTTCTTCGCCGACGTGCGCCCGCCGGCTTCCCATTCACGCCGCTGCTGCGTAGCGAAGCCCAGATAGTGGCGGGCCACCCGACGGGAGAGCGACCGAGCGACCGGGGCACGAAGCCCATCGAGGGTCGCTGAGCCTTCGAGCGTCTGGCCCCCGAGAATCCGCTCGAGGTAGTTGCCGTTCCCCTTCAGCACCGCCAGGAGCACTGGGCCGAGCTCGTTCGAGGAGTAGTCGATCTCCGCGCCATCGACGAACTCCAGGCGCTCGGCCGCCGCCGAGGCCCGCGGAAACCCCAACAGCGAGCGCGTCTCGTCGAGATGAATGGCCTTCACGTCGACGTCGCTGTCTCGCGATGGAAAGCCGCACGCGTGCGCTCCCGAGCGCGCTCCTCGGAGTCGTCGGGGTTCTTCGCCAGCGGGGCGATGGGGGCCTCGCGACCCCACGGGCCCGGCGTCTGGGTGACAGCAGGCGCGACTCAGTACGGCCCGCGTTCCATCGGGGTCGAGATGATGTGCTGGTACTCCTCGAGCGTGAGGTACGTCGGCGTGTAGGTCCCACCGTTCACGGTCAGCTGCTTCACGAAGTTCCTCAGATGGTTCCGCGAGGCCTTCATGAGGTTCTGGTACACGGTGGTGACATCACTGGGTGGGCTGGAGCCGAGGCGCGTCCGGATGTCTACGATGTCGAGGTCCTCGATGTCGGCGCCGACCTTGAGTGCCTCCACAAGGCTCGTCTGGCCCCGGGCCACCAGCTCGGTATAGAGGCCCTTGAGGAGTGGATCGACGAAGGTGCCTCGGCCCGCGCCGGCCACTGGGTCAGCCAGGTGGTACTTGCTGAGCATCGAAGCCATGACGTCCATGTGCTGCTGCTCGCTCTGGGAGATGTTGGAGAAGATCGGCCGGCCCCACTTTTCATTGAGCGCGAGATACACGTCGCGGGCCAGCTTCTCCTCTTGCCGGACGAAGGTGAGGTCCGCCGCCACGCGCGATGAGAGCGCGGACTGGGCGACGTCCGTGGCCTCCGCAGTCAAGCTGGAGTCCGTCGGGTCCGACGGCCCACAGGCCACGAGCGTGGTCGCAACAAGTAGCATAGCTGTCTTTGTCGACATCAAGGTAAAGCTCCTGTTTCGTTTGGTTGGGTTTTATGCGGGGCTGTTCGATCTGCACAGCCTGTAACTCCCCACGGCCGCGGAGGTGGACACCCATTCGACACGCGGCCCGGCAGGTGGGTCCACGCGTCGGCGGTTCGGCCTCACGGCTCCGAGCTGCACACCCAAAGCGAGCCGGGGCAGCTCTCGCCGCGCCTCCGGCCCGGAGCGCAGGTCAGGCCCTGGGCGCAGTCGTCGGTGGTGGTGCACTGGGCGCAGTCGCAGGGATTCGCCGGGTCGCAGATGAGGCCCCCCCCGTCCGTCTGCGTGCTGCCGGCGCCCGCCGACTCCACCATTGTCCCGCAGCCCAGACCGAAGCCGAGAACGAGGATCCAACCCCATCGCCTTGCCATCGTTGGAAGAGTCATAGCTCCACCACCAGCCCCAGCGACGCGGAGAGGTGCGGGCGTGCCGTCACCACACCATCGAGACGAAGGAGTCGGGCCCCGCCGGACACGAGGACCTGTGGGCCGATCCTCCCCAGATCGAGCCCGACGGCGGCGGTGGCACCGCCGAGTGCCGACAGGCCCCAATGGGCGGCGGCGCCGACACCCTCGAAGTGCACCTCGCCCCCGACCTGAAGGCCCACGTCGACCCAGACGAAGGTGTCGAGGAGGCGGTAGAGCCCGGCGAGGTCCGCGCCCACGGACTGCACCCGGAGCTGCTGCCCCCTGAGCAGCGTCCCCGCTCCATCGGTGTAGCCGACCTCGGCGCGGAGGCCGAACCGACCGAAGGCCCGACGGAAGCCGACCCGAGCCCCCACGGGGAGGTCCTGGCCCTGCACCATCGGTGCATCCAGACTGGCCCCGACATGGAGGGTGTTGAGCCGCGCCACCTCGCCCCCCTTTCGCTGGGCCTCGGTGTGCGTGTCCGACAGCGTCCCCACGGTGTGCACCTGCCCCGAGAGGAGCGTCACCTCGCCTCCCGAGGCGGCGCCTCCCAACCGCCGCTCGACGTGGTACTCGCCAACGGGGAGCGCGAGGGTCAGCCCACCCGGTGCCTCGGCCACCAGCCGGCCCTTCTGCGACACCATCCACGTCGCCTCGGGGGGCCCGGGGAGCCGCAGCCGAGACTCGGAGTGACGGAGGTCCGAGAGCACCACGTCGCCTCGCCCGGCCATGCGAAAGTTGTAGGTGGGGTGCTGCGGGCCCGCCTCCGTCGTGCTGGTGCCGGTGATGGTCCGCGACGAGGTGTAGTTGAAAGCCTCGGTCAGGCTCACCTGCCCGTCTCCATTGGTGTCGCCGGCCCCGCGCAGCGCCGCCTCGAGGTGGAAGGTGAAGAAGCTCGCTCCGATGACAGCCGACTCCTGGGCTGCCTCTCCGGCGGCCGTCGACGCTAGGTAGGCCACGCCCCTGGCGGTCTCGTCGGTGGGCAGCACGAAGTCCACCGTGCTGGGGCGAGCGCCCTTCACCTGGGTGAGTCCGCCAGACTCGCAGGCGTCGACGATGGCCACCTTCACGTCGGCCACGCTGCGCTCGACGAGGCCCTTGAGCTCACCGAAGTCCATCCGCTCGGCGCCCAGCTCCATGGCCCCCGTGGATGCATGGCCAGAGAAGTAGAAGACGAGCAACGTGCGATGCCCCTGCGCTCGGGCGGCGGCGACCGACGTCTCGACTTCCCGGAGCGCGGCGCGGACGTCACTGGCCAAAGGCCCCTGCAGCACCTTGAGGTGCGCGCCGTCGAAGTCCCCAAGCTCCTGCAAGGTGGCGGCGAAGCGCTGCGCGTCCTTCTCGGCGAACCACAGCCGGGCCCGCGCGCCACTGCCAACGTTGGCGCCCACCACCACGCCGAATCGCTCTGACGCCAGGGCCCCGGCGCACGTCAGGGCCGCCCAGAGTACGAGCCAGCGGCCCTTCATCGGGCCTTCTCGAGGAGGACCGAGCCCTGCAACCCGTCGATCGGCATGTGCGAATGCTCCATCACCCGGGGTGCTATCGCGCTGTGGGCGGCGGTGGCCACCTCATCGTACGCCGTCGGCTCGCTCGTGCACACGGCCACCAGGCGCTCAGGCCCCACCACGCCGTCGAGCGTCGCGCCGCCTGGGAGCGTCGTCTCGGTGGCGATCAACGGCGAGGCGCCGGTGGGCGGAAAGAGCCGCGACACCGTTCCCTTGCCGTCGACCGAGAGGAGCCACAGGTGGCACGGTCGCGATGGCTTGACCCGGAATCGGAGAGCCGCCGCGGGAGACACCTTGGCGCCGTCATCGAGGAGCACCGGGGCGCCCGTTCCGTCCACCGTGTACACCGCGAGCCCCAGCGCGCCGCTGCCCTTGACGCCGACGTAGTCATTGGACGGCGCCGGTGGCCAGGCGAGGAAGGTCACCCCGGCCGCCACGGCGGCGGTCGACAAGGACCAGCCAACCCAGCGTCTCCTGCGCGGGCCCACGTGCGCGGCGACGACGGCGTCGATGGTTCGAGGGAACACGAAGCGGCGGAAGTCCTGGTCCTGGGCCCCCATGTCGGCGAGGCGTCCGCGGCAGGTCTCGCACGTGGCCGAGTGAGAGCGCTCCTCTTCAGTGGCGAAGCCGAGCAGCACCCGCTCCAGCATGACGTCGTCAGGGCAGCTCACGGTTCGCCCCCTTTGAGAAAGCGCCGCGCATTGGCGAGGAAGCGATGGAGCCTTCGCTGCACCGTCTTGGGCGAGACGCCCAGCTTGGCAGCGGCGTCCTCGTGGGACTGCTCGAAGGCCAGCACCGAGAGCGCGAGGTCGCGGGAAGGAGCGTCGACATGGGCCAGCGCGCGCTCGGCCATCTCTCTGTTCTCCAACACCTCGTCGGGGAGAGGTGTGGGAGGGGCGTCTTCGTGGAGGGCCTCCAGCTTCGAACTCTGCCGACGCCCATCTCGCATGCGGTTGAGGCTGACGTTGGTCGCCACGCTCTGCATCCACGCGATGGCCTCGGAGGGACCGGCGGTGAATCGCTCCGAGTGCCGAAGCAGCTGGACGAAGACGTGCTGGGTTGCATCTTGCGCCTCATCGCGATCCTTGAGCACACGCAGGCACCGCCGGTACACGACCGGACCCCATTGTCGGTACAGCGCCGCGACTTGCTCTTCTTTCAACCGCGCTCCTCGAAGGAATGACACCCCGTGTGCCCACAGGTGGACACCTCATTTGCGTTCGAGTCAACCAGGGACCCGAGAATCGATGGCGCCAAAAGAAAGGTGTCCGCCTCCGCCGCGCAGGGGAGTTGGAGCAGGCGGAGGTCGAACATGCACTTGACGAAACCAAACGAAGAGAGGCGAAGTGGTAGTTCCTTTGTCATCGCCGTGGCCGCCCTGGCCCTGGCGATCACCGGCTGTGGCGTCGACCAGACGGCTCGCGAAGCTATCGGGTCGGAAGGGGGCGTCGTCAGTCTCGAGAGCGGGCTCGAGCTCCAGGTCCCCGCCGGGGCGCTGGCGGAGCGGACCCAGATCACCGTTCGGGAGCAGCGGCGGCAAGGCGTCATCGAAGTCGAGTTGGAGCCGCGAGGCCTCGAACTCGCGCAACCAGCGCGGCTGGCGTGGGGCGACGACGGCTCCATGGAGTGCGAGCGCGAGTCGGGACAGCTACTCCAGGTCGAGCGCAATGGGAACCGGGCGCAGGCTCGCATCACCCGCCTCGAGCGGCTCCGCATTCGCGCGAGGCAGTGCGACAGCGGCAGCTGCTGTTCGAGCCGTGGGCAGTGTGCCGACGGCGGCTGCGATGCAGACGGGTGTGGAGGGGGCTGCGAAGGGCAAAGTAGCGGCTGTGCCGGCTCGTGCGGCAGTGCAACTTGCACGGGCGCCTGTGACGGTGGCGCTGGCGGCTTCGGCGGAGGTGGGGGTCCTGGCAATGGAAATGGCAACGGCAACGGCGCTGGTAGCGGAGGAGGCCGGGGGGACTGCACCCGCTGTGGCGATGGCGGGATTGGATGACCTCGTCGAGCCGAACGCTGGTCAGGGCTGAGCGTTCGTGAGCGCTCCGCTCCGCCGTCACCTGGCCCCTGGTCCGATTCGGTCGCTCTCCAAGCGGGGCACCTACTCCCGACACCGGAGCCGCGCGTCGATGAGCCACGTCTCGAGCTCCTCGGCGTTGGTCGGCTCGGCCGGGAGCGGACTCCGCTCCTCGGCTCGAGACAGGGCGTCGAGGACCTCCGGGAGCCGGCGCTCCCAGTGCCCGCTCAGCTCGGCGGGAAGGCTCGCCTTCTCGCCGCGCCGCTTCTCCTCCACCAGCTGCACCGCCTCCCCGAAGCCGTACCGCTCGAGCAGCTTCGTCACATCCGTGATGACCTCTCCCTCGAGGAGCAAGTGCGCGCCGGTGAGCGCCGTTCTCAACACATACAGCAGCTTCTTCGCCGACGTCCGCCCGCCCGCTTCCCATTCTCGGCGCTGCTGGGTCGCGAAGCCCAGGTAGTGGCGGGCCACCCGACGGGAGAGCGACCGGACGACCGGGGCACGCAGCCCCTCGAGAATCGCCGACCCTTCGAGCGCGTGGCCCCCGACGATCCGCTCGAGGTAGTTGCCGTTGCCCTTCAGCACGGCCAGGAGCACCGGGCCAAGCTCGTTCGAGGAGTAGTCGATCTCCACGCCATCGACGATCTCCAGGCGCTCGGCGGCCGCCGCGGTCCGCGGAAACCCCAGCAACGAGCGCGTCTCGTCGAGGTGAATCGCCTTCACGTCGACGTCACTGTCCGGCGACGGAAAGCCGTAGGCGTGCGCGCCCGAGAGCGACACGACCACGTGGCGCCGCTGCGCGCCCTCGTGGGCGAGGACCCGCCGGGTCGAGGAGGCCTGCTGGGGCGTGAGGAGCTGCCAGGTGTCGGTCGTCATCGGTCTTCCTCGGATTCGTCCGGGTTCTTCGCCAGTGGGGCCATGGGCGCCTCGCGACCCCAGGGGCCCGGAGCCTGGGTGACAGCTCGGCGGGCGACCTCCAGGCCGACCCGGTGGAGCAGCCGATCGGCCGCCTGGTAGTCGGGGAGCTCGGGGAGCGCGGTGCCGTCACGCGCCATCTCGAGGGCTGGCGTCATCGCCTCGGCGGCTCGAAGCACGTCCTCCAGCGGCACCTCGCCACGCTTGATGGAGAGGAGCCGCTCGCGAAACTCTCCGGTCGCGGCAAACCGAGGGGCCCCGGTGGCGAGCCAGCCCGTTGCCAGGTCGATCAGCCGGAGGAGGTTGTACGCGTTCTTCGGCCGCAGGGCGCGCGCGTCGGGCGGCCGGCGACCACCCTCAATCGCGTAGCGCACCAGCGACGCGAAATCGGCGCGCTCGATGAGGCCTTGGTCAGCCAGAGAGCGGTAGAGCTGCTTCAGGTACAGCTTCGCGGCCTGGACCGAGCCTCCCTGGCGGGAGTCAGGCCCTTCCTTGGCGAGGCGCTCGGCGACCTGGTCGAGGCTCGTCGTCGGCTCTGCCACCAGCCAGTCGAGGACGCGGTCTCGGTGCTCGGCGAGGCGCTGGGCCGACCTCAGCTTGTCGAGCTGACTCAGCGCGTACCGGCCGAAGCTCCCGAACAGCAGCTTCGAGACGAAGGCTTCCCGAGCCTCGAGGATCCACCGGCCGATGTCGTCGAGGGCGACGACGCTCGGCACGAAGAGGAGCTCCAGCGTGTTGGGGTCTGCCCGGAGCGCCTGCTCGACCAGCTTGCGCACCTCCCAGTACGTCTGGCTGCCGTCGGCGCTCACCAGCGAGTCCGGCGGCCGATGGAGCCCGAGCGTGAAGTCCAGAGGAAGCGCGAAGGCACCGCGGAGATCGACGTCGGAGCGCTCGTCGGCGAGGCCCCAAGCCCGGCTCCCGACGGTGGCCTCGAGCACTCGGCAGGGCCACAGGGCGTTCCAGCTCTCCTCCCGGCGGCGAGCGAACTCGAGCTGCCCACCTCGGCGGGGGGCGAGCTCGTCGGCGGCGTACCAAACCTCGCCCAGGCCGGTGATGAGCACGTCGTACCCACCTCCGCGCGCCTTCACCACTCGGCCGATGAGGCCCCGAGCGACCCGGCGTCCGAAGAGCTCCTTCTCGGCGCCGGTCGTGACTTCGGTACCGTGAGGCAACGGAGGTAGCTCAGCCTGTGGGCTGGGGGACATGCGGCTCGGTCGCTTCAGGGCTCGTTTCCCTGACGTTTCACCTCACTCGATTCAAGGACACAAGCGCCGCTCGAGTGGGGGCACAAGAACCCCGCGGCTTCCCGATGACTGGGGCGAGCCGAAACACTGCCCCTCGGTGGGGGGGCGTCGCGGGCCGTGAGCTGCCCGCCGTGCTCGATGGCGATGCGCTGGGCAATGGCTGGTAGGCCACTGTCCCCAACCTGATGGCATGGCGGGTTCCATCGCCCGCCCGAAAGGGGCTTTCGTTCATCCTTGATCTAGACCGCTTGACTCGTGCTAAGTGAGGTGGCCTTAGATCTCGCGGGTAGGAGGACCTGCGCACAATCAATTGGCGAAATGCACTCGTCGAGCTTGGGAACTGCTGCAATGGCTACAGAGGATTTCTTTAGCAGCGCAGTGCGCCACTTTGAGGACTCTCTGAGACTGCACGCCGCTGGTCGGAGTGACGAGGCGGCCTATCTGGCCGGATACGTCATCGAATGCGGTCTCAAGAAGTTGTTGGAGGTCCAGCGAGGCAAGAGCGCCCGCGCTTACGGACACGATCTCCAAGGGATGATAGGGCCGGGCTTGGCACTTGCGGCCCTACTTTCACCCGCTTCTGCGCGGTATCGCGTAGATATGATTCCGCTTCTTGCCCAAGCAATGAGCTACTGGCGACCGGAGTTGCGTTACTGGACCACGGGGGACGTGCGGATCGAGGACGCGACGCTAATGCTCGGTGTTGCAACCGGGGTAATGAGAGACGTCCTGCTCGCCTTGATTTTGGACGGGAATGAGAGCGCACTACGATGAAGCACTTTGCTGAGGCAAGACGCGATGCAGCTGTTGCTGCAGGCCATGTTGCTAATTGTGTTGGGCTGTGTTTGATCTGGGATCTTCGGGGCGAGTTGCGCGTCTTGATTCGCCCGATCGATGCTCATGATATCGAGAGCACAATTGCGGACGTCAAAACGGTGATGTCGCAGGCAGTGGAGAGCTTCTGGTCGGATGTGGTATGGGTCTGGAGTCCAGCTCTCCACCCGACTGAGGCCGAGAAGCTCGTCTACGAAGAGGCATGGCGCATGTCTCGGCAGCTAGGCGCGGGGCCCCCGGAGGTGCGCGAGCTCGACCGCCATCTTTCCAAGGAGTCATGGTTTGGTGAGCCA
>PMBV01000162.1 GCA_003153055.1 Myxococcales bacterium | reverse complement strand
CGCAATAACCTGTTCGGCGCTCTAGGACTCCCCCCTGAGAGCAGCGCACCCGATTCCTCCCGAGGTCCTCCGTGATCCGTCGGCCACTCGGCGCCTCTGACACCCCACCTCCTGCGAGGCGAGCCACTCGTCGAGCCCTCGACGCGTTTCACCTGGCTCCCCCTGAGCCCGTGGCGCCCCGCGCGGTCGTCACCACGCCGGGCCCTCACTCGGTCACCTTCGTCTATGACGCCGGGCCCCACGCACAGCTCACCAACCTCCGTCTCAAGGGGAGCTGGGGCCCCGATGGCGTCTACCGCGCCGATTGGCCAGCCAGCGGCGTCCCCATGCAGAACTTGGGCAATGGCCAGTGGGCCCTCACCGTCGAGCTCCAGGACGACGGCGTCGCCCATGATTGGGAATGGGGCGTCACCGCCGACGGGCCCAGCGGGCTCTCCCAGTGGGCCGTGCTCGGCGAGGGGAACCTGAAGGTCGATCTCACCCAGCCAGCCGCTCGCTACGCGCCCACCACGTACCACGAGATGGGCGCCCAACGTCGAGGCGAGGACCTCACCTTTCGCTTCTGGGCCCCCGATGCCAGAGCTGTACAGGTGAAGGTGACCGGCCCCGATGGCAAGGACGAACGCATCACCATGGCCCGCGACGACGACGGCGACTGGGTGGCTGAGGTTGCCGGCGGCTTACGCGCCCTGGAAGGCAAGGCCTATGTCTACCAGTTGGTCGACTCGACTGGCGCCACCGTCGAGCGGCCTGACCCCTACGCTCGCGAACGCATGGGCGAGCAGCGCGGAGTCGACCGCCTCTACGTCGACAGCGGCGGCGCCGAGGTGAACCGCTATACCCCAGGGGCGCTCGAGCTGATGACCTTCTCGGTCGACGAGGAAGAGCAGGCCGCTGGCGCCGCCCTCGTCTTCTACGACGACACCGGCCACCAGCTCGACAGCGATGAGCTCTGGGCGAGGCTGGGCCCCGTCGACGCACCGCTCATCGATGAACAGGGTCAAGACGCGAGCGACCGCCTGTGGCACAGCCACGTCGAGCCTACCGGCCGCGTCGCCCTCACCAACGTCGGCGGCGAGTGGGTCACCTTCGTCAACAACCCCAACACGCTCATCGGTCTCCACTACGAGCTCCAGGTCGTGGGGCAAGACGGCCAGCTCGTCGGCGACCAGAACCACGACCGCGCCTTGAGCGACGCCGAACGCCGGGCCACGTTCTTCAACGACCCGTGGAGTAACCGCCTCACCGCCCTCAGCGGCGTCTCGGCCAGGGCGTCCATCATCACCGACCCGGCCCGCTTCCACTGGAGCCATGACGACGCCCCTCGCGAGAGGGACCCCGCGAAGTGGGTCGTCTACCAACTCCACGTTGGCAGCTTTCTCGGGCAGGGTGGCAACTTGAACCGGTCCACCTTCGAGGACCTCCAACGCACGCTCGACTCCTTCTCGTCGCTGGGCGTCACCACGCTCGAGCTGCTCCCCACCAACGAGGTGGAAGGAAGCCGCGACTGGGGCTACCAGGGCGTCGACTGCCTCGCCGTCGAGAGCGCCCTCGGCTTCGAAGACGAGCCCACCGGCCAGTGGGTGAGCGGCACCGAGGCGCTCAAGCGCTTCATCGACGCGGCCCACGGCAAGGGGCTCAACGTCGTCTCCGATGTTGTCTACAACCATGTCCTCGAGGAGGACGCTGGCCTGTGGAACCTCGACGGACCAGAGAACCCGTACTTCAAATGGAAGAGCGGGCCCGAGCAGCGCGCCACCCCGTGGGGGTTGATGCCCGCGCTGGACAACGCCAAGGTCAGACAATTCTACGTCGACCACGCGGTCCAGCAGGTCGAGGAGCTCAAGTTCGACGGCCTGCGCTTCGACTTCACCGAGCCCATCAAGGGAGCGGGAGGCAAGGCCGGTTGGGACTTCCTCCGCGAGGTGAACCGCCAGGTGCACTTCTTCAGGCCCCAGACGTGGACCGTCGCCGAGCAGTTCGACTACGTGCCCGCGATGACGCGCCCTCCTCGTCCCGATGACACCGGCGCCGGCTTTGACGCCCAGTGGTACACCGAGTTCCAACATCGGCTGGTGCATGACAACAACCGCCCCGGGCTGGTGCAGGCCGCCGCGAGGGGCCAGCGAACCGACGTCGATGCCTTCATGTCTCTGTTGACGGCGCCGCGCGGGCTCGACGATTGGAAGAAGGCGCTCACCATCATTTCCAACCATGACGAGGTGGGGAACGCCGAGCGCACGATGAATACCGCCGAGGGCGCGACGCCGACCGACTTCCCCTCCCAGTGGGCTCGAGGCGCGGCCCGCTTCGCCGCCGGCCTGGGCTTCGCTTCACCCGGCGTGCCCATGTTCTTCCAGGGTGACGAGTTCGGCGCCCAGAACGACTTTCGCTGGGGGGTGCCCGCCACCTGGGACTCCGGCTGGAGCTGGGAATCCCTCGGCCCCCAGTGGGCGTGGGATGCGCTCACCTTCGATGACGCCCAGCGCTCCCGCTACCAGCGGTTGTTCGAGCTCGGCCCGGACGCCCGCGCGATCGACCCAGAGTATGTCGCCCTGTCGACGGCCAATCGACGGGTCTTCGACGACGTGGCGGCGATGGCCCCCGGGGCGCGACGCCAGGCCATGCTCGACATCACCCGCCGTCAGCAGTTTCGATTCTACCAAGACGCCATTGGGCTCAGGCGTTCGAGCCCGGCGCTCCAGGCCGGCGGTGAGGTCGCGCGCGTCTACACCCACAACGACGACTCGGTGCTGGCCTTCACCCGCAAGTCAGGGAACGACGAGTTCCTGGTCATCGGCAGCCTCAACCACCGCAACCTGGCCGGTTACTCTCTGCCGCTCCCACCTGGGCGCTGGGTCGAGGTGCTCAACAGCGACTCGGCGCGGTACGGCGGCGGCAACTTCGGCAACTCTGGAGGGACGCTCAGCGGTCAGGACGCCAAGGTGAACATCCCGGCCGCGGGGTACGTGGTGTTTCGCAAGGCGTGAAGCGCGGCCTACTTTGGGCCGCGGCGATCGAAGAGCTCCTTGCGCTCCTGCTCGGTGGCGACGCGCACGCCAACCAACGTGGCTCGAACCAAGCGGCCGGCGCCCCAGTCCTCCACGCCGCCGCCGTACCCGATGGTTTGGTCCGGCATCGTCTTGGTCACCTTGCCGACCTTCTTCAGCTTCTTGTCGACCTCTCCCTTTCCGAGCTTCAGGGCCACCCGGGCCGAGAGGCCGAAGCGGTTGGCGTCGTAGAAGGCCTTGGCCTCGGAGAGCGACTTCATCGGCAGCTCGAAGGTCAACGGCGGCGCGTCCCAGAGGTTGGGGCGCACCTCGGCCCCCTGGGAGACTGCCGAGGCGGGCGTCTCCACGGCCTTGGCCGGGGTCCACGCGATGGTGACGTGGCCCGCGGGGTCGAGGCAATCCACCGAGCCCGCCACCTCGATGTCGAACTTGCCGTTGGCGGCGTCGTGCGGGTGCAGCGTCACCTTGGCGGGCGCCTGGAGCCTGACTAGGAACGACCAGGCCGAGATGGTCTGCACCAGCCCTGCCCGGCGAGCCTCGTTGGCCTTCTTTTCCTCGGGGGTCGCTCCAGGGGCTTCTCCGGGGAACAGCGCCCAGAGACCCGCGGGGCACTGAGCGTCGGAGCTCAACATGGTCCCCTGGCCCTCGTCGTACGGGGCTGCCACGTGGGTCACCTGCGGAGCGGAGGTGGTGGCGGCCTTGGAGGCGTTCTTGACGGCCTCTTCGGCCTTGCGCTTCTGCAGCCCGGCGAGCTGCTCCTGCGTTCGTTTGCTCGAGTCGCGCGAGCACCCCGCCGTCACCAGCGCCAGCACCAGCCAGATGGTTCGCCTCATTCCCCCAGTGTACCGCTCCCCAGACCTCTGGTGGCCGGAACCGTCGCGCACGGCGCATTTGGCCGAGCTCGACCACTCGCTGTCGACGGCGGGTTTCGGTTCAACGTCCGCCGTCTGGAGCCCCTCTCACGGTGACCGGCGCCGCGGTTGGGACGTCTGGTCTCGCGGCGAGCCCTTGGAGCACCTGCTCGCACTGACGCCGGAGCATCCGCCTCAGCATCACGACGTCGAGAAGCCACCCAAGCGCGCCGAACTTCGGGAGGTACTCGAGTCGCATCGCCGCCCGCGCTCGCGAAGGGCCCAGGGGCTCGACCGTGAGGGTGGCCAGCGCGCTCTTGAGCGGCATCGTCCCGTCGTAGATGTCGACGGTGTACGAGCGGCCCTCTTCCCAGGTGACGATCCGTTCGCGAATGTAGTTCCTTCCGTCGGCGAGGTCGCAGTGTCGGGTCGCTCCGACCCCGCATGCGGGGCTGCCAGCCAAGAGGTGAGAGTCCTTGAGGTTGGGGTTCCATCTGGCCACGGCTCCGAAGTCACGGAGCGTGAGCCAGAGGCTGGAGGCGGATTGGTCGATGTCCTGGGTGACGGTGACGCTCTTCATGATGACTCCGGGTTGGGGTGCGAGCTCACTGTCACCAGCCGGTCGCGGACACGCCACACAGGAACATGATAATCACTTTCACCAATATGAAGAATGACGTCCGCGACGTGGGAAGCGTGGAGGACCTGCGCACCTTCCTTGAGATCCTCGAGCGGGGGAGCGTGTCCGCGGCGGCGGAGTCGGCGCGAGTCTCGGTGAACGGGGTGAGCCTGCGGCTGTCGCGGCTCGAATCCCGGCTCGGTCGCCGGCTGATCGACCGAACCACCCGGCGGCTCCAACCGACCGAGGAGGGGCTCAGGTTCGCCGAGCGCTGTCGCCGGGCGCTGGCGGAGCTCGACCTCGGCCTCACCGAGCTCGACCGCGACGCCGGTGGCCTGTCGGGAGTGGTTCGAGTGGCGGTGCACCAGGCGGCGGTAGCGACTGGAGTGCTCGCCTCACTGGCCGAGCTCACCGCGACCGCCCCGGCCGTCGAGCTTTCGGTGCGGCTCACCTCTCGGCTCGAGGGGGCGGACTTCGACGTGGCCCTGTGGGTCGGCGACGTCGCGCTTCGCTCTCTCATTCGGCGTCGAGTGGGCCTCTTGGCATGGGTGCTGGCGGCGGCTCCGAGCTACACCAAGGCCCACGGCGTGCCCGCGAGCCCCGCTGACCTGGTCACCCACGAATGCTTGCGGGCTCTACGGAGCCCGAGGGAGAACCGTTGGGTGTTGCAGGACGAGCGCGGCCGGCAGACGAGCGTCGAGCTCCACGGGCGCTTCGAAGCCAACGACGCCGAGGTCCTTCGACAGGCCCTCTACGCGGGCCAGGGTATCGGGCTCCGACCACGAGGCGAAGTGGCCGCAGCGGTCCAGGAGGGCCGTTTGGTCCGCGTCCTCCCCGGGTGGGTGTTCGCCCCGGTGCCGCTGTTGGTGTTGACGCCACCGGCGCGGGCGAGGGTCGGTCGAGTGCGCGCAGTCGCCGACACGCTGGCTCGTTCCGGCCGGCTCCTCTGAGTCGCTCTCGGGGCGCTCGCCTCACCGGTCGAAGAGCGACACCTCGGCGATGTGTTGGATTGGCACAGCGAAGAGGAGCTGGTACCGGTCGCCTGGTGGCAAGGGCGGGTCGACGTCGAGCAACAGAAAGCCGTCGAGCTCGGAGAACAGCGGCATTCCGTAGGACTGAAGGCCGTCTCCCGGCGGACCCACCAGGCCCCCGTCGGCTCCGAGACCGGCGATGACCCGACGCTCGCCAGTGTCAACGTCAATGAGCACGATGAAGTTGAGCTTCATGGTGGCCGCGTAGCTCAGTGAGCGCAGCGCGACCTTCCTCACCACGGCCGGAGCGGCGAGCTGGAGCTCGATGACCGTGCCCCCGTCGAGCGCGATTGGCCCAAGCTCGCCGTCTGTCAATGGGCAGGGCGTTGCGAGGCCCGCGCACGATGCACCTCGGCTCACCGGGGTGAGCTGGCCCGCGAGCTCGAGGCCGGTGTCGACGAGGGCGCCGAATCTCGCCAGGCGCGAGGTGGGGCCGCTCAGCCCGATGGTGGGGTTGAGAACGGGCGCGATGGTCACCGCTCCGACGGTCGCGGCCTCGAGGCGCAGCGTGGCGACGCGGTCCTCGAGCCACTGAGGGGGAATCCTCTGCCGCAGCCTCGTCACGCCCGCGTCACTGAGCTCGAGCACCGCGTCCCAGAAGACGCCTCCGTCAACCACCAGGCTCGCCCTCACTCGCCTCGCCACGGTCTGGGGAACAAGTGGCTGGGGTTCGAGCTCGAACCCTCCGTCGCCCGCGAGGCCCACGTCGGGGTGCCACGCCGCGAGCGCTCCCACGTCGGTGCTCCGGGTGTCGTGTTCGTTCTCGAGGTCGACCCAACTCGGCACTCCATCGAGCTCGGTGCGTAGCCTCAGGCAGGCCGATCCGCCGAACTGCTGGCCTGGCGACTCGACCTCGGCTCTGAACAGCTCGAACGAGAAGTCACCTGCCTGACTGGTGGTGCTGCTGCCCAGGTCCTTCGTGGGGACGCAGGGGCTCGAAAACAGCTCGCCGCGAGGAGCGCCTCGCCAGAGCTCGATGCGTTGCTTGCCCACGAGCTGCTCGGCCGAGGTGACGACACCCGTGATGTGAAAGAGATCCTCTGGGCTCTCGCCGCACCCCGCGAGCACCACCATGGCAAGAATGAACGGGCGCATCAGTAAGTCCCCTTGAGGCCAAGCGATGGGATGAAGACGGGCACCGCCGAGGCCTGCTTCGTGAGGCCAGCGTCCGAGGCGCCGTAGGTGAAGCCATACACTTCCTGGCTGAACGACAGGTTGAAGAAGTCGAAGTACAGCTCGAGCATGAAGTCTCGGAGCGTCCACTCCTTCGAGGCGCGAACGTCGAGACGGAAGAAGGGGGGAAGGCGCGCGACCTGGTCGAGCGGCACCGCCCGCCAGCTCGTGGTGCCTCCAGCGTCGGTGAATGGCGACATGGTGCGCGATGACACTTCGCCGCTCTCTGGGCGACCGGTGTTGAAGTGGAACGTCCCGCTCACCCGGAAGCCCAAGGGGAGCTGATAGCCCGCGACCACGTTGAGGGTGTGGGTCTGGTCGAAGGCGAAGGGAACGAAGGCCTGGCGAACGCCCACCAGGTCGCCCTCGGGGCTGAAGACGGGGAAGTTGCGGAGGCGCTCGCTGCGCATCAACGAGTAGGAAATCCACCCGAAGAAGCGGCCCTTGGCTGGGGCCCGGAGGAGCACCTCGAGCCCGTAGGAGCGCCCGGCGAGAGGCGAGCTCTTGTCGAGGTAGCTCGAGGACCCGCTGACGAGCTCGCCCAGGCTCTTCTCTCGCACCTGCGTCATGGGGTTGAAGAAGCCCTCGAGGCCGAGCTCGAGCCCCGCCCACAGCTTCGCCTCGACGCCCAGCGCCAGGTGCACGGTCTCTTGGAGGCCGTCCTTGAGCGCGGCGAGGTCGGAGATGGGGAGGTTCAACAACAGCGTCGGCGGTTGGTGGAACAAGCCCGCGCCCGCTTTGATGGTGAGGGCGTCGGTCGCCGCGTACCGCGCGCTGAGCCTGGGCTCGACGGCCCACAGCTGAGTGCCTCCTCGAGCGTGGTAGCTCGACCCGCGCAGCCCAGCCACCACCGACAGGCGCTCCGGGCTCCAGGAGACTTCGGCCGAGAGACCCGAGATGACGCCCATGACATCTGGTTGGCGCACGGCCTCGGCGCCCGGCCCGATGGTGGCGGTGTGGTCGATGCTCGCCACCTGTCGCTCGACGTCACCGGAAAACCGGAGCACGAAGTGTTGCGGCAGCTCGACCCACCACTGGGCCCTGGCCGAGACGAGGAACCGCCCGAGGAGGAAAGAGCCCGCGCGCTTCCCCGCGAGCTCGTCGTAGATGCCCAGCTCTTCCCAGCCCGCGGTGACGCCGGCCTCGAGCTTGCCTGGGCCCAGCGGCACTCGGGCTCGGAGATCGACGCGGTGAAAGCGAGAGGTGAGGAACGTGCCCATCGCCTGAGGTTCGGCTTGGGAAGCGCCCACCAGGTCCGAGCTCCCGAAGGCGAGCAGGCGGAGCGAGGCGTTGCCCAGCTTCTGCTCGACCCTCGCCTGGTAGTCGTAGAAGTCGGCCACCGTCGACACGGAGCCGCGGCTCAGGGCCCGAGAGGCCAGCGCCAGGAGCCACCCGGTGTAGCTGACGCGGCCGGCGAGCGTGATGGTGGTGCCGCTCGCGGGAATGGGCACCTCGGCGAAGGCGGCCGCGTTGATGAGGTCGATGGAGCCCTCGAGGTGCATGTGGTCGCGAGGCTCGCGGACCGACGCCGCCACCACGCCTCCGGTGAGGTTGCCGAAGGTCGATGGGGCATTGGCGGGGTAGAAGTCGACGCCGTCGACGAATTCTGGGTGCACCACCGAGGGGCCGAGGGCGAGGTGGTACAGCTGGGGAACCCGCACGCCGTCGAGGAAGAAGCCGGTCGCCGCGGGGACCGAGCCTCGCACCACCGGGTAGGAGAGCCCAGACGCGAGGGACGTGACGCTCGGCAGCAGCATGACCACTCGGAGCGGCTCCCCACCGGTGCCGGCGATCTCCTTGAGCTCAGGCCCAGCCAGTCGAAGTCGGGAGACCTCGGCGCGGCCCGCCTGTGAGCGGACCACGGTCTCGTAGGGGCTCTGCGCGGTTCGAAGGACGCGGTAGAGCACCTCGAGTCGCTGCGAGGGCTCCAGCTGCTCCTGGAAGACGGCGGGGAAGTGGCCCGAGGCCGTCACCGTCACCCGTCGGGCTCCGGGCGTCACTTGAACCGTGAAGCTCCCGTTGGAGTCCGTCTCAGCGGTGTGGCCGTCGTCGGTCTCGACCTGCGCGGCAATCACCGGCGCTCTGGTGCCCTGGCTCCGCACCGTGCCGACGAGCGTCGCGAGCAGCGGAGAAGTCCCGCCGTCCGTCGAGGCGACGAAGCGGTACGTGTACTCGACGATGACTGCCACCGCCGCTTCGCCGAGCCGCGCGGGAATGAAGTGGAGCCCCTTGGCCGCGTCGGTCGCGGCGGCTCCCAGCGCTGGGTCCGGGGTCGACACCAGGTCGACGTGCGTCACGTCTCCCGACGCGCTGACCGTGAGGTTGAGTCGCACGTCGCCCTCCACGCCCAGCCCTGTCAGCGAGCTGGGGTAGGTGGCTGGTGAGGCGCGGTCGAGCTCGGGTGGATGGATGGTGGCCTCTTGGGCCAGCGCAGACGCGGCGAGGAGGACCGAGAGCGCCAACGTCCTGCCTGGAGCCTCAGCGCGGAAATGAACATGCATATGCAGAGCAGTCGCCCGGCGGGACCACATCGTTCGATGGGGTGGTATCGGGCGGCGACGGGCCGCTCCAGGAGCACCACCCGGTGGCACCCACGAGGGACGCGGGTTTCGGTCCATAGAAGTGCTTGCTTTCTTATACAGTGAGAAGAGCAAAGTCGCACTGGATCGAAACTGAGCACTCCTGTACTCACCGGTCCGAACACCGAGAGGCTGGTGTTGAGGAGGGGAGTGTTCGATGTCTCGTATTTCATGGTCTAATAGTGGATGTAGCCACGGGTGTGTGGCCGTCTCGAGGGAGAGTAGTGTGCTTAGATTGAAGGCTGGTTTGCTGGTGTCGTCTGTGGTCGCTCTCTTCCTCGCTGGCGCCTGTGGGCGAGATGAGGACGCCGCAGGACTCGACTCGGTAGCTCATCACGCCGAGGCCTTGGGTGGCTGTACGGCTGATCTGATCGACCAGTCCGCCAAGGCCGTCGAAGACGTGACTTGCGGGGGGCCATGGGAGTACCAGAGGTACCAGCCGTGCTACCAACTCGGCGCCGAGACGAGTGATTGGCACGCTTCTATCTGTGGCCAGACCGGGCGCTACGAGCAGACGACCTGCGACAACACGTGCCAGAATCAGGCCTTTGGGGTCGGGTCGAGGACCACCCTCCATCTCACCGGGACCAACCCTCAGACCTGCAAGCTCCAGAAGGTGTGCGACCCGGCGTGCGGCCCGTACCTGTGTATGGCCCCTGGGCCCTGCTACTACGAAGAAGTATGCACGGGCGGGCCGTGCGACCTTTCGGTCGTCGACCAGACGTTGGCAGCCTACGGGACCTACGCGTCGGAGATCGCCGTCACCCGGAACACCAGCACATGCACCGCTACCCTCACCAACGTTCCGGTTTGGAACACCGGTACCGGTCCGGAATGTGGCTCCCATACTTGTAATGACATGAGCAGGCCCATCTACCAAGCGTGTCGGCGCTCGTCGGCCGGTCTGGAGGCTGACCAATCGGTCTGCGGGGCCGTTCTCGATCCGACCCTGCTCTACTCGCCATCCGGCAAGACGTACGCGGAGGTCCGGGCCACGACGGACACGTCGCTTCTCGACGAGACGCTCGGCACGCCGAAGGCGCTGGCGCGGGCGGCCAAGTCCAGTGATGCGAAACCCAAGTGCACGACGGCTGACGAGCTTCCCATGGCGACCCCGGAGCAGGTGAGAGCCAAGTTTGACCGGCTCGAGAGCTTCCGTGGCAATGCCGAGGCGAACGCGATCGCGATCGCCGAGGTGCCAATCTACGGCGACGGGTTCGAGGGCCAGCCCTGGGTGTCCGAGACCGTCGCCACCGTCGGGTCGACTGCGCCTACCTGGACCCCGGTGGCGAACGGCAACCTGCCGTACGCTGCGCCGCACAGCGGGGCTCGGCTCGCCGACTTCAACTCCTACTACACGTCGACCGGAACCCAGGCGCGCATGTCGATGCCGGTCGCCATCGCAATCCCCGTCGCACCCTCGCGGGTCGTTCTGCGGTATTGGATGTACCGCGACCCGGGCTACGCCAGCAGCAATGACCGGATCCAGGCCCAGGTCTCTGCCGGCGGGGCCCCTTGGACGAACGTCGGCACACCAGCCTCTCGCTATTCGCCGACGGTCGGGTGGACGCAGGTGGTCGTGGACCTGAGCGCCTATGCGGGCAGCTCGAACGTCCGGCTCGCGTTCCTCGGGTTCAGCGAGTACGGGAACGACATTTACCTTGACGACGTAACCGTGGCTGGGCAGACCACTACCCTCGACTCGGAGCTCACCAAGCACGAGCGGCTGCTGTTCGACCTTCGGGCCGAATCGCTCAACGCTCCTCGCACCGGGAACCCGTCGGAGACGTACCTCGACCGGGTGCTGCAACTCGCCACGGCTCGCCCGACGGACCACTTCGCGGAGTGTTCGAGTTCGCTGCCCGGCCTTCCGTCGGCGAGCACGCCTGCGGAGGAAGTTGTCGATATGTCGCTGGCTTTCTGCACCCGCCTTGTCACGGGCAAGGATGCCGCCGAGACGACGGCCTACCTCAACTGGTGCACTGGCCGGGCGTCGGCCATTGACGCGCTCCCCCTCGACGGGGCTGGGCGACAGGCGCGGCTTGACAGCTGGGTGTCAACAGCGCTGAGCGCGACCACGCTGGTGTTGAATTCCCAGGTGAACCCGGGAAATCGCATCGACGACATCCGGAAGCGACTCGGCTTCATCCAGGCCTTCTACGACGCGTCCACGGCGAACAACGTCTACATGGGGGCTCGAGTGCAGGAGCGCTTGTGGAGTGACCTTCAGATGCTCGTTCGCGCGCTGGCCTCCTCGGTGCGAGCGGGTGGGACCACACCAATTGACTCGGCCAGCTTCACGAAGTTCATTGGGGAGCAGTTCCAGGCTGATCGCGACATCTTGACTGCGGCGTTCCCCGACGCGGGGGTGGCGCTGCCAGTGAGCGGCGTCCCAATGCTTGCGGTCCTCCGCTCGACCCTGGGGGCACTCTCCGAGCGCGCGGCGATGCTCGACGCCTACCACGACGTCTCTTGCCGGTTTCAGGGTTGTGCTGGGGTAGCGACGGAGGTCTCCGAGGTGCACGCCCTGCTAGGTCGGCTGGGGTCGCCCACGGGCTTCTCGGATGCGAAGAAGACCTCCACCAAGCTCGGGTCGTCGTGGCTGGCGGTCTTCAAGCTGATCGAAGCTCGCTACGACGAGGGCGTGATGGGGGCGGTGCTCAGCGCGACTGGGGAGAAGCAATACTCCGAGTCGCTCCTGGTCGGACCGGGCGCCAACGTCCTCAGCGGGACGTGGGTCCGCGCCGTCGACGGCATCGCGCCGATCTACTGGCTCAACGGTAACAAGATTTCCGGTGTGCTCGACGTCGGAAGCTTCCGCCACCGAGTGTACGGCACCTTCGACCCGGCCAGCGGCACGGCCGCCGTGACCGTTCGGAGAACGAATGTCGGCAACGGATGCGAGACCCTGATGAAGGGGGTCCTGACGCTGAAGGCCAGGAATGTATTCAATCTACGCATCTCTGGGGCAGATAACCGGTGCGACATCGGAACCGGGTACACCGAGAGCTTCGACTACACGCGCACTACGGCTGAGGTCCAGATCGTCCCGCTCACCGAGCTCAGCGCGATCATCAAGGGCAACCAGCAACGAGACGCGCAGTACCAGAAGACAGGCCTGTTCGCGGTGAGCGATGGCAATCACCTCAAGATCGGCCTGGTGCCTGAGCGCTGGAGCGGCCCGGACGGG
>PMBV01000353.1 GCA_003153055.1 Myxococcales bacterium | reverse complement strand
CTATCCGGTTTTCAAAGAGCGAACTGCTTTTCTGCTACTTCCTTCGCGTCTCTCGACGTTTTCTGCTTCTACATTCTCCAACTGCGCCCTGCAACAACTTTATTCTTCTTTTCTCTTGACTTCTTGCTCGGCATTCTTCTGCTCGAGTTTTTCGGCTTCTATATCCAGCGATTCCGTCGAGCAACAACTTTGTTTTCTCGACCTGCTCACTTCACTGCGTCCACGGCGGAAGCCTCGTTGGAGGGATTCCGGAGCGGAGGGAGGAGGCTTCTACATCCAGCCTCTTTCTTCCGTCAAGGCCTTTAGCCCCCGCCACCTTTCGGTGGACTGACTGACCACATCGATCAGGACGTCCGATATTCGAATGTTCGGGTCAAACTCGACCAACCTGCTGTCATCCCCCAACCTGACTTCGCGTCTGGCGCGACTCCTCCCAGCCCTACCCACTCGCCCGTCGGGTCCCTCCTCGTCGAAGGGGCGCGCGATATACAGATCGGCGTTTCGTGTGTCAACTCCCCGGGCTCATTTCTTCTCAGCCCTTTTCCCCCCCGGGAATTCAAGCGCCTGCGAGCTTCAACCCCGACAGGTCCACTCGACCCCGCCGGCAGCGCTCGGCGATGACGATCGACTGGAGCTCTTGGAACGCGTCTTCGAGCCGATCATTGATAACGAGGTAGTCGTAGCTTTCCACGCCGCGTTCGAGCTCCGAGCGGGCGGTCAGCAGGCGTCGACGCATGACGTCGTCCGAGTCGGTCCCCCGGGACCTCAGGCGGCGCTCGAGCTCTTCCATCGAGGGCGGCAGGACATAGATGAGGCGAGCGTCGGGGAACTTTCGCTTGATGGTGGTTCCGCCCTGCACGTCGATGTCGAAGACCGCGATGCCTCGGGTGGCGTGAGCCTCGTCGATGATGCCGCGCGAGGAGCCATAGAAGTTCCCGTACACCTCGGCCCATTCGACGAACTGATTCTCGTCGATCATCCGCTGGAACGTGAGGGTATCGACGAAGTGGTAGTCGACACCGTTCTTTTCCTGGCCCCGCGGTGGCCGGGTGGTGTGGCTGATGGAGAACAGCGCCTGGGGGAACTCCTTGACGAGCATCCGCGCGAGGGTCGTCTTGCCCGCGCCCGAAGGCGCCGAGAGCACGAGGAGAAGCCCTGGCCCTGGGTCGTGAGGTTCAGTGGTCATTCGACGTTCTGAACCTGCTCGCGAATGCGCTCGAGCTCGGCCTTGAGCACGAGGACTCGGGCGCTGATCTCGCGGTGCTGGCTCTTGGAGCCGGTGGTATTCACTTCGCGGTGCATCTCCTGCACGAGGAAGTCCATCTTCCGGCCCGATGGCTCGGACGCGACGAGGAGGGCGCGAAACTGCACCAGGTGGGAGTCGAGGCGCGTCATCTCTTCTGCCACGTCGGTGCGCTCGGCGAAGAACGCCACTTCCTGGGCCAGCCGCTGGGGGTCTAGCTGAATGTTCTTCGCGAGCTCGGAGATGCGCTCGACCAGCCGGTTCCGATACTCCTCCACCGAGCCAGCGGCGAAGCCTTGGAGCTCCTTCACCGTGGTCTCGACGATGCCCAGACGTTGGATGAGGTCGGCCTCGAGGGCGACTCCTTCTTTCCTGCGCATCACCAGCAGGGCCTCGATGGCGGTGCTCAGGGCTTGTTCGAGGGCCTTGGCGGCGTCGTCGAGGACAATGGCAGGCTCCTCGAGGCGAATGATGCCCGGCTGGAGGGCCACGTCTCTCAAGGTCAGGTCGTCGGGGAGCCCCAGCGCGCGGGCCACCTCGCCGAACGCGCGCCGGTACTCCTTGGCCAGGCTGAGATCGACCACCGGCACCACGCCGGTCGCGGTGCGCTGGGCGCGGCGAACGGTCACCTCGACCGCCCCTCGGGCCAGACGATCCTTCACCTGCCGCTGAACGACCGGCTCGATGGCCGATAGCTCCCGTGGCAGTCGGACCTTGACCTCGCAGAACTTGTGATTCACCGATTTGAGCTCGACCGACACCGTTTCGCTCGCAACGCTCGCGGTGCCGCTCCCGAAGCCCGTCATGCTTCGAAGCATGGAGTGGGCCTACGGGGTTTCCCTCCGAAGATCAATCACCGTCGCGCCCGCCGCCCTCAGGCTTCAGCTTCGACACCAGCTCGGTGGTGCTGTGATCCTTGGGATCCCCGGCCACCGCGACCCTCCCGCCATAGGCCTCGACCTCCCCGCGCTCGGGAATGGAGTCAGGCGTGTAGTCGGTACCCTTGACGTGAACATCGGGCTTGAGCGCGCGGATGACGCGCCGCACGTCGAGCTCGTCGAACACCAGCACGAGGTCGGTGCACCAGAGGGCCGCCAGGAGCTCGGCGCGCTCGCCCTGGGGAATGACGGGACGCGTCGGGCCCTTCGTCGCCCGCGTCGAGGCGTCGGAGTTCACCGCCACCACCAGCCGGTCGGCCATGGCCTTGGCACCCTCGAGGTACCGAACGTGCCCCACGTGGAGCAGGTCGAACACTCCGTTGGCCAAGGCGATCGACAAACCGCTGCCCCGCCAGGCTGCCACCTGTTGGGCAGCTCCCTCGAGCGTCACCCGCTTGGGCGCGGCGCTCACTGGGGCTCCCGAGCGAGCTCACCAACGAGCTCCTCGCGCGAGACCGTCGCGGTGCCCGGCTTCTGCACCACCAACGCCCCGGCGAGGTTGGCAAGCTCCGCCGCCTGCCCCGCGGACGCACCGGCGCCCAACGCGACCGCGAAGGCCGCCCCGACGGTGTCTCCCGCGCCCGTCACGTCGACGGCTTCGGCGTTGCCGTGCACGGGAATGAGCCTCGGCGGGGCGCCCTTCTCGAACAAGGCCATGCCTCGGCGGCCACGGGTCACCAACAGAAACCGGCTGTCGAGGCGCTTGAGGGCCAGGCGCGCGGCGGCGAGGAGCTCGGGCTCGGATTTGACGGGAAGCCCCGTGAGCGCCGCCAGCTCTGGCTCGTTGGGCTTCATCACTGCGACGCCCTTGTAGGCGGCCAGCTGCGAGCGCGAGTCGACACACACGGGCACCCTCAGCCCCACCTCGGCCAGGGCCGCTCGCGTCTCGTCGCACAGCACGCCCGCCCCGTAGTCCGACACCATCACCACGTCGGCTCTTCGGGCCTCGGTTCGAATCAGGCTCGCCAGTGCTGCTCGCGCCTTGGGCTCGAGCGGCCCGGTGGCGCCCCGGTCAATGCGCAGCATCTGCTGTCGCGTCGTGCTGACACCACCGGCGAGAATACGGGTGCGCGTCTCGGTCACCACCCCGAAGCGCCGCACCACCCGGCTCCGAATTCCCTGCTCGCTGAACAGGCTCACCATCTGCTCGCCGACCGGGTCCTGACCAATCACGCCCAGCGCTGTCACCTTCGCCCCCAGCGAGCGCGCGTTGGCGGCCGCGTTGGCGCCTCCACCCAGCTTCACTTCGTCAAGCTCGTGGCGGACGATCAACACCGGGGCCTCTCGGCTCACCCGCTCGGTCTCGCCATAGACGTACTGATCGGCCAGGAGGTCGCCCACCACCAGCACCCGCACTCTGGAAAACGCCGCGAGGAGATCTTTCACTTGGGAGGGCGATGTCTCGCATTCCGGCCCGCTCGACAAGCGCCGCGTCGTCACCCGGCGGGCGGCGTGGCACCGAGGCTCGGGAGCCGCCCGGCCCCCTTCGTCACTTGCACCTCCTGCACCAGCACGTGCACGGGCACGCTCAGCCGCTCGGCGTCCTTCTCGGTGGTGACCATCACCGCCATGTGCTCGGTGGCATTGGCCTTCACCCGCGCCACCTCTTCGGCGGTGAAGACGTGGTGATCGGGGAAGGCGTGGAGACCGACCACTCGGGCGCCCGCCCCCTCGAGGGTCGCCCGCACCCGCTGAGGCCGGGCCACCGCGGTCAACACCACCACCGCGCGTCCGGCGAGAGAGGCCAGCTCGACCAGGGTGCCGTTGGGCCGGCGCACCTTCTCGACCACGTACCGAGCCTCCACGTCTCCGGCGACGCCGTCGCGCCCCCAGATCAACGTGGCCCGCCGGCGGCCACCTCGAGGCTCCCGGAGCGGCCCGGCGGGCAACACCCACCCGTTCCCCTCGCCGCCATCGACCAAGATGTCCACGTCGCGGTGGAGCCGGCGGTGCTGGAAGCCATCATCGAGGATCAACACCGTGGCGCCAAGAGCCACGGCCGCCTTCGCCGAGGCCACCCGATCGGCGCCCACCCACACCTCGACGCCGGGGCACGCCCGGGCGATGAGGCGGGGCTCGTCGCCGACCTCCTCGACCGGAGGGAGCGCGGCCGCGGAGAAGTGCTGCTGGCCCTTTGACCGACGCCCGTACCCACGAGACAGCACGGCCACCGTGGCCCCCTGCTCCTGAGCGAGCCGAGCGAGGTACATCACGACCGGCGTCTTCCCAGCTCCGCCGGCGACGAGGTTGCCCACCGAGACCACCGTGGCGCCAACGACGCGCACCGGCCGACGCACGCCCCAGTCGAAGAGCCCGTGCCACAGCCAGGTCACCAGCCAGTAGACCCCCGACGCGGGCAGGAGACAGGCCACCAGCAGCGAGTACCCAACGGCCCGTGGGCCGTACCACAGCGCTTCCCAGTTCATTCCACTCCGATGGCCGAGGCTCGGTTGGCGTCGCTTTGAGCGGCACGCTACCGCCAGCGCGCTTGGGCCCACAATCACCCAGGACCAAGAATCGGAGCCCGCTGGTACAGCTCCACCACGCGCCTGGCGACCGACCCGGGCGACTCGAGCACGACAGTCCTTCGGTTGGCTCGCAGGGCAGCCTCGGCGACGGCCTGCGCCTCACAGGGGACGACGACGTCGGCGTACCTGGCCAGGGCCCCCTCGTCGACCGCCACCACGCGAACCCCGCAGGCCCGTGCCTGCGCCGCCGCCCGCCCGCTGAAGTCGTTCCCCAGGCCGAGAATCCAGACCTCGTCGAGGGCCTGGAGGAAGTCGATGAACCGCGCCCCCGACTGGTAGCCGGCGAAGTGCACCAGCTCGCCCAGCCCCATGGCGGCCGCCTGCGCCCGCACCGCCCGCTCCTCATGCCCGTCGCCGACCAGCACCAGCCGGGCCTCGGGGGCGCGGCCACGGACCCTGGCGAAGGCCTGCAAGGCGACGTCGTGACGCCGCGACGCTTGGAAGGTGGACACCATGCCCACCAACGGGCCCGACGGAAGGCCGAGGGAGCGCTGGCACGCGGCCCGGTCGTTCGGCGGTACGAAGGCCCCGTCGACCATCGGCGGCAGCACCATCACCCGCGCCCCCAGCAGCCGGCGCGCCAAGGCGTCGACGGGGACCGTCCAGCCGTCGGCCCGAGGGGTCGACCAGCGCAGCGAGCGAGGGGCGTGCACCGAGCGCACCAGCCGTGCCCCCTTCGGACAGCCGAGCCGCGCGAGGAAGTGATCGTGGCTCATGTGGCAGTGCACCACGTCGACCTCGAGGGCCCTGAGCCTCCGCAGGTCTCCCAGCATGCCCCGGAGCGACGACTTGACCGACAGCTCGAGGCCGTGGCCATCGAGGAGCCCCAGCGCCTCGAGTCGGGGCGCGGCGAGCTCCTCCGAGGTCTTGGTGGTGCAGCGGCGGTCGATGGCCACGGCCACCTGGTGACCCTGCTCCCGCTGCGCCAGCGCCAGCTGAGTCACCGTCTCGGTCGGCCCGCTGAACCACGGCGACGCGAGCACGTGGAGGACCCTCAAGGCGACACCAAACGAGCCATCGCCTCCACGTTTCGATCCGACGCGCCTGAGATCTGACGCACCACCGAGGAGGCGAGCGTGCCCAGGGAGGCCAGGCTCTCGGGCCGGGCCAACAGCTCGGCGATGACTCGAGCGAGCTGCTCCGCGTCTTTCACTTGAATGCCACCCCGCCCGACCAGCACCTGCACCGAGTCGTGGAAGTTCTCCATGTGAGGGCCGAACAAGACGGGCTTCCCCTGTGCCGCCGGCTCGAGAATGTTCTGGCCACCGCGCTGGGTGAAGGAGCCTCCAACGAAAACGAGCGTGGCGAGCCGATACGCCTGGGCCAGCTCGCCGATGCTGTCGAGCACCACCACCGGTGCCTTGCGCGGATTGCCCGCCGAGCGGAGCCCGACCTCGAACCCGGCCGCGGTGGCCAACGCCACGACCCGGTCGGCCCGCTCGATGTACCGAGGCGCGATGACCAGCCGGAGATCTGGCGCCGACACGAGGAGCGCCCGGTACGCCGACAGCACCGACTCCTCTTCTCCGTCGTGAGTGCTCCCAGCGATCAACACCCGAGCCCCAGCGGGCAACCCGAGGGCCGCCCCCAGCGCGTGGTCCTCCACCGCCTGCTCCTTGGGAGCCAGGGCATCGAACTTGGTATTGCCGGTCACCCGCACCCGCTCCGGCGCGGCCCCCAGTAACAAGACGCGCTCGGCCTCTTCTTGCTCCCGCATGAGGAAGAGGTCGACGTCGGCCAGCGGGTTCTCGATGAGGGCGAAGAAGCGCCGGTACCACTCGAGGCGGCGGGGAGAGAAGCGCCCGTTGGTCAGGGCGATGCGGGCGCCGCTCTCGTGCACCGCCCTGATGAGGTTGGGCCAGATCTCGGTGTACTCGAGCACCAGCAGATCGGCTTTCACGGCCCGCGCTGCCCGCCGAGTCGCCCCCCAGAGGTCCCACGGCGCGTACACCACCGCGTCGATCTTCTTCTTGAGCCGCTCGGTGGCCATGAGGTGGCCGGTGTTCGTCATCGTCGAGATGATGACCTTGGCCTGGGGGAACCGCGCCCGGAGGCGGTCGATCATCGGAGAGAGGCTCAGGAGGTCGCCGGCGCTCGCCCCATGGAGCCAGATGCGGGGGGACCCGCCCACTGGCAACGAGCCGGGGTGGTAGAAGCCGAGGCGCTGCCAGAACCCGCCCCGGGTCTTCCTCATCAGCGACAGGGCCGGACCGAGGAGCGCAAAGGCGACCCACGTGGCGAGAACGTACAGCGCGCGCATGAGGCACGGACCATGCGCGAACCCAGGGGCGCCAAGCAAGCACCGAGATTCAAGCCAGCGCATCGAAGAGGTGACCCGACCGTCGCGAGGTGACCCGACCGTCGCGAGGCGGGCCGGGCAGGCGTGACGGGCACGGGCGCTGTGCTGTGCTGTTGGCCCAGTGAGGAGCACTCAGGCCAGTCGTCACCCCTCTCGCCGACCGGGCGGGTGGCCGTGCACACATACGGGCCCGAGCGGGCAGGCGAGGCAATTCTCTCTCACCGGCACCACCGGGCACGCGCCGCTCATGCCCCAGTGGCACAAGGCGAAGTCGTACTTCACCGGATCGGTGGGGTCGAGCAAGCGGAGCGAGGCCGTCACCTCCTCGGCCATGGCCCACGAGATGGTGCGCCGGTGAGTCAGCCCCAACCAGCGCGCGATGCGAGCGATGTGGGTGTCCACCGGCATCATGAGCTGCGCCGGGGCCACGCTTCGCCAGACGCCGAGATCGACCAGGTCGGGCCCGCGCACCATCCACCGGGTGTACAGGTTGAGGCGCTTGGCCGCGCCCGAGTCGGCCCCCGGCAGCAAGTGCGCGACGCCGCGCGTACGCCCCAGCACCCGGGTGATCTCCCGCTCGGGAGCCGCCGCGCGAACCTCGTTGACGAACCCTTGGAGCGCCCCCCGCCACGAGCCCTTGGCCTCCAGCGCGCTGACGAAGCAGGCCTCGAGCGACCCGTGACGCCGCAGCGTGGCGCCCATGCCCAGCAGCAGCACGGCGAGATCGGCCGCGACGTTGAACCGGTAGACGAAGCCGTCGAGGAGCCGTGCCGCGGAGGGTACGGTGAGCCCGGCCATGGCCACCGCTGGTCGCGATCCGAGCCCGTCGAGGAGGCCGGCGATCTTCGGTTTGAACAGCTCCACTCGCCCGTAAGCGAGGGCGGCCGAAAGGAGCCCGACGACCTCGATGTCGCGTGCGTCGCGGTACCGATGGGGGAACTCCACCGGGTCGGCCCGCACGCGTTGCTCGAAGTCGCGGGTGTCCCTGAAGGCGTCGAGCAGGGGCTTGAGGCGCTTGGCTCTGGCGACCGACAGCACCATCACTCCGTTGGAAAGCCCAGCAGCACGAGCTGCCCGTCGAACAGCTCGAGGGGGTAGACGGGCTGATCGCCGGACAGGCCACGGCTGGTGACGTTCTTGCCCGAGTCGAGGTCGAAGCCGATCTCGTGACAGGGGCACACCACCGTGTTGCCCTCGAGCCGACCACGCGACAGGGAGCAGCCCGCGTGGTTGCACCAGTCGTCCATCGCCTTGAGCCGGCCACCCACCCTCGCCACCAGCACCCGCCTCGTGCCCACCGCGTAGCCTCGCACCTCGCCCTCCTCGAGGTCGGCGGGGCCCAGGATCGCTCGGCTCGACTCACTCATGCTCCGCGGCACTCCTTGCGCTCACCGGCTTGCCTCGAACACCTACACTAACGACCTCGCCACGGTCGAGCGCGGCGGGTGACGGGGCTTCTCGCTCCCCTGGAGCACCTCTCCCGATGGCCCGGTCGACGAGTGTGCGACCGCCCGGCCCTCCGTGCGGTGGGCCGGCTCGCCAGGGTGGGCGATGACCCCTCACACCGATATCGGAACCCACGTCAGAAGCCGGGGTGCTGGGTGGTCTGGCGGGCATTCGCCCTACGGGTGGACTCGTCGAGCCGGCCGGAGTCGAGCCGAATAGCTTTGAGTTGAGTGAGGAACCCGTTCCGATTCGGCGTGCGGATGCCCGACGACGTCGCGGCGCGCTACGAGTCCGACCGCCGGGCACACAACCTCGAGCGGGTGACGCTGGGGTTGCCCGTGGCGCTTCTGTTTCACCTCGTGTCGGCCGTCACCTTCGCGCTCTCGACAGCCGAGCCGGGTGCGGGGCGGCGATGGCGCGAGTTGATGGTGGTCGAGCACTGGGCGATGGTCGCGGTGGTCACCGTGGTGCTCGGGGCCGTGCTGTGGGCCCGGCTGCGCGAGAGCGCCTTCGGCCGGCGCTGGTTCCCCCCGGCCATCGCCATGGGCTTCCTGCTCTTCGGAGCGGTGGATTCGTCCATCGACCAGCTGGTCACCACGTCGATCTCCTCCTACATCCTGGTCTCGTTCCTCTTTGCCATGCTGGTGCGCCTCAGACCTGTCTCGGCCGCCCTCCAGGCCGTCGTCGCCTTTGGCGCGTTCGCGGCCTGCCACCTCACGGCCCGGCCCGAAGGGGCAGTGCTGGCGGCCAACCTCAGCTCCGCTCTGGGAGCCTCGCTGATGAGCGTCCTGCTCAGCGTGGCGTTCACCGTCTCGCGGCAGCGCGACTTCATGAACCGCGCGACCATCCAGCGCCAGCGTGACGAGCTCGAGGCCTCAGATGCGCGGTCTCGCGAGCTGGCCGAGCGGGCCGAGGCCGCCAGCCGCGCGAAGAGCGCGTTCCTCGCCACCATGAGCCACGAGATCCGCACACCGATGAACGGGGTGATGGGGCTCACCGAGCTCCTCTCGACGATGGAGCTGACCGCCGCGCAGCGCGCCGTGGTGCACACCATCGCCGAGGCCGGGCAGAACCTCAGGCACCTGATCGACGATGTCCTCGACTTCTCCAAGATCGAAGCCGGCCAGCTCACGATCGAGTCCGTCGACTTCGACGCGTCGGCGATGGTGGAGGCCGTCCAGCTCCTGTTCTCCGCCACGGCCTCGAGCAAGGGCCTGCTCCTGGTCTCCCGGTGGCCCGAGGGCGCACCACGCTGGCTCCGCGGCGACCCGGTCCGGATCCGGCAGGTGCTCTCGAACCTCGTCGGGAACGCCGTGAAGTTCACCGAGCGCGGCACCGTCGCCCTCGAGGTGGAGGTGGAGCTCGCTGGTGACCTCGCGCGGCTCTCGCTGGCGGTCGTCGATCATGGTCCAGGGATGACTCCCGAGCAGCAGGCGAGGCTCTTCCGCGCCTTCAGTCAAGGGGACGACTCGACCACCCGCCAGTACGGGGGCACCGGCTTGGGGCTGGCGATCTCCAAGCGGCTGATCGAGGCGATGAACGGGACGATCGAGGTGGAGAGCTCCCCGGGACAGGGATCGACCTTCCGGGTCCGGCTCGCGCTCCCGGTGGCCCCGCCGCCACCGATGAAGGTTGCCCCCGACCGCAAGGGGGAGCGGGCGTCACCGGCGCTGCGTGGATGCGTGCTGGTGGCGGAGGACAACACCATCAACATGCTGGTCGCCCGGGAAATGCTCAAGCGCCTGGGGCTGGAGGTCCTCGAGGCCAAGGATGGCCAAGCAGCCCTCGAGCTCTTCGGGCGGGCGGAGGTGGATCTGGTGCTGACGGACCTCAACATGCCCCATCTCGATGGGTACGGGCTTGCCCGTGCGCTCCGCGGCCGGGGGGTCGTCACCCCGATCGTCGCGCTCACCGCGAACGCGGTGGCCGAGGATCTCGCCCGCTGCTTCGAGGAGGGGATGAACGACACGCTGACCAAGCCGTTCAGCCTGGCCGAGCTCGAGGGGACGCTCCGGCGGTGGCTCCGGCCGGAGCGCCTGGTGGTGAGCTGCGTCGCGTAAGCTGGACCCGGGCCGCGACCGGAGAGGACGCGCGCCCATCTCGCCGCGCTACTGGTAGACGCGCACGTAGTCCACGTACATGGAGAGCGGGAAGTCGCTCTGCACCGGCGCGGTGTTGGGGAAGCTTCCGGCCAGCGCCAGGTTCAAGATGACGAAGAAGCTCTGGCGGTATTCCTCCATGTTGCCCGCCGAGACGCTCTGTATCTTCACCAGCGCGTTGTCGACGTACCACCACATCGTGCTCGCGTCCCACTCCACCGCGTAGGTGTGGAACTGCGTCACGTCCCCGACGGAGTACGAGCTCTGGTTGCTGGCGACGGTCGAGCCGGACCACGGATACACGCCGGTGCGCGTATCCCAGAAGAGGTTCTGGTGCGCCACCCCGTCGGAGTTGACGTGCTCCATGACGTCGATCTCCCCGCAGCTCGCCCAGTTCGTCGCCATCGTGTCGTACGCACCGATCGGCGCGGCTGAGTTGGAGGTGTACGTCCCGTTGTTCGATGTCCCCATCAGCCAGAACGCAGGCCAAGCGCCGGCTTTGGCCGGCATCGCGATGCGCGCCTCTACCCGCGCGTTGGACCAACTCAACTTTCCTTGGGTCGTGATGCGGCAGGAGCGCTGGTACCAATTGCCGCCGGCGATGCTGGTCGGGCTCGACGCGTAGTCGGCGCGGAGAACCAGGGCGCCGTTCTGCAGGGAGCACTGCTCCGGCCGGTACCACTCCCACTCGCCGTTCCCCCAGCCAGTGAAGGCGCCCGCGCCCGAGTTCCAGCCATTGCCCACGTGGTAGCTCCAGCTGTTCGCCGACGGCTGGCCGCTCCCGTCGAACTCGTCGGCCCAGACGAGCGTGTGGTACTTGCACGAGGTGCACGCGTCGGTGACGCAGCTCACCGGCAGCGAGGCCCAGGCTGTGTCCACCGCCGCCGTCGAACCGGCCGGGACGTAGGTGAAGAAGTACCGGAGAACCGCTCCGCTCGAGAGACCGCTCACGGTGTACGTCGCGCTCGTCCCGCTCTGCGCCATCCGGACGTTGAGCTGCCCTCCGCCGCTGACGGTGTAGTGGAGATCCGCCCAGCCCACCCCGTTGGCCCAGAGCTGAACCTGGGTGCAGGAGAGCGCGGTGGTGCCGGTGGACACCGCGGCGCCGGCCGCCACCGGGGCCACCGCGAGGCACAACGCCGCCGCCGCGGTCACCGCCCGGGCGGCCGAGCTCCATGCGGGCCTCGGTCGGACGGGCTGTCCTGTCGAAAGAGTGGTCCTCGACTGCATCGCAGGGTCCGTGGGCGTGTTGCGCTTCATACGGGTCGACCTCGTGCTGCCCCAAAGGGGAGGTGGCGCCCGGGACGCGCGGGGGACTGCTGGATCTCGCCTGGCTCGACGGCCGGGTCGCGTCGGGCTCCGCCGAACGGCGCGGGCGGCGGTCACCCCACCGAGGTGACGGGTGAACCCTAGCAAGCGTCAGGGCACCGGCAAGGACATTTGTTCGACCGCCGAACTAAGTCCGGGAACCCTGGGCGGAGCTGCCCTCGACCCTCGACTTCTTCGCCTACTCGATGGTCGGCTTGACGTCGTCGCCCTTGGCTTGATCGTCCCGCTTCACGTCGTCCGAGAACATGTCGGAGTTCAGGTCCAGCCACAGGGCGAAGCTCCGGAGCTCCTGGTCCGTGAGCGCCACCTCGTAGTGGTTGCTCTTGAGCAGCGGGTAGAGGCGCGACTTGCGGGCGCCGAAGTCCCCCGGCGTCGTCACGGTGGGGCCGACCGCGGAGTCGAAGGTGTAGAAGTAGGCATAGGGCCTGAGGTTGCCGTACGAGGAGAAGAAGTGGTCCCCGTTGCCCTGCCAATTGCCCTTGCTCAGGGAGAACGTCTTCCCGTTCCCCTCGTGGCAGCTGGCGCACTTCGCGTCGAGGATGGGCTGCACCAGCCGCGCGAAGGACAGCGGCCAGCTGCCGTCGGTCTCCGGCTGCAGCACGGAGGCCGGCCTCGAAAGCGCGGTGGCCATCTGGGCAGGGGCGTGCGGCGCCCGATAGCGGCGCTCGTGGCAACCCTGGCAGACGAGCCGGCCGGTCCCTGGCACGGCGTAGGTCGCCGACCGCATGGACTGGATGGCGAGGCCCTCGGCGTCGAGCGCCTGGAAGAAGACGGTCTTGCCCGGGGGCAGGAGGAACCGCGCGCTGCCGTCCTTGTCGACCGGCACCGTGCCCAGCGAGCCGCGGCCGTTCTGGTCGTTCCACAGCATCGCGCCGTGACCCTTGCGCGGATTCTGATTGTTCGGCGTCATCTTGGGGAACACCTGCACGACCCGGAGCGCCTTCACCTCGGCCCCCTGCGGGAACGGCAGCATGCTGTCGTAGACGTTCAGCAGGATGACCTCGGTCGGGTCGGTCTTCTTGCCGGTGCGGGCCGAGAGGACCACCGGCGCCGCCTGCCGCGGTGCGAGGGGTATGGGGTCGAGGAGGGAGTGGTTGGCGTCGCGGTAGAGGAGCTTCTTGTTGCCCTTGCTGTCGATGAGGTAGATGGCGAACCGCTTCCCCGAGAGACCCGCCTCGTTGCTCGCCGGGTCGTACACGACGAGGAAGCGATCCTCGTCGATGGGCCACGCCGTCGCGTACTTCTGATCATGGAGCGCATCGACCGTGGCCTCGGGGAGGCCGGCCTCCTTCGTCAAGACCGTGTACTGGGCCATGCCGTCGTCGTCCTCGACGTCTGGATCGACGACGAGGAGCGACCCGTAGGCCTGCCCGTGGTGAGGGCTGGCGGTGCCGACGTACTTGTTCGACCCGGGGATCTGGCGAATGTTCATCACCATGCGAGGGGTGACGTTGGAGCGGATCGCGTAGTTGCCGGAGACGGCCCGCGCGTCGAGGCCATCGGGGCCGGTGGTCCAGGCGTTGTGCTCCTGGTTCGCGCCGCGATCCACGTAGTCCCAGCGCGTGTAGAGCAGGAGGCCGTTCCGGTCGACGCTGGGCTGCCACTCGTTGGTCTCGTGGTAACTGAGCGGCTCGGACCCCGAGCCGTCGGCGTTCATCACGAAGAGCGTGTAGACCGGCACCGCCCGCTCATGGCAGCGGCCGAACCCACTGCGGCGATCCGAGATGAAGGCGATCCGCCCGTCGGGGAGCCAGGTGGGGTCGAAGTCGTTGTGCGGCCCCTGGGTCAGCTGGGTGAGCCCGGTGCCGTCGGCGTTGACCTTGAAGATGTGGAAGGTGGAGCCCTCCTCCCAGGTGAGGCGCCGCCCGATGTCGGTGTAGGCGAAGGCGATCTGCTTGCCGTCAGGGTGGAGGTCCGGGGAGAGGAAGCCCCCGCCCTCGAGCTTCTTCCCCTGGTGCGGGCCGTTGGCGCAGGTCGAGGTGGCGAGCACGTTCCTCTCGTGAGGGCTGCCGGAGAGGACGTCCTCGATGACGAAGAGACCGCCCCCGGCCACCGCGGTGAACCCGTGGTACTGGTCGCACATGTGCCCACCGCTGCCGTGGTCGGCCGTGGGGATGAAGTCGCGCTTGATGAAGAGGATCTTGTCCAGCGCGGCGAGCGTGGGATCCGTGAGGTCGAGCCCGCCCTTGGAGGAGGCGACCGGATTCTCGCCCCGGAACGGTGCCTTCGACAGCGTCGCGTCGCCGACGGGGAACAGGTCCACCTTGTCCGGCGCGGGGGAGTCCAGCTCGAGGAGGTACTGGACGAGATCGTCAACCTGGCTCGAGGTGAGCGCCGAGCCGTTGCCGTGCTTCTCATTGTGCCGGGTGGTGAGAACGTCCTTCAGGGTCGCCGCTGAGCCGTCGTGCAGATAGGGCGCGGTGTGCCACAGGCCCGCGAGCGTCGGCGTGTCGAACTCGGCCGCGGAGTCCCAGGTGTTCTTGGTCCCGACGTCGTGCATCTTCAAGTCGGTGTAGTACTTGCCGGTGTGGCACTTGCCGCACCCGGCGCTCGCGAACACCGCCTGGCCGCGCTGCGCGGTGGCGCTCTGCGCTCCTCCCTTGCGGTACGGGTCGGCTTCCGCGCGGAGGGCGTTGAAGTAGGCGGCCAGCGCGAGCTCCTGCGCGCGGTCAGGCGCCTTGGCCTTGGTGTACTTGAACTCCATCGTGATCGCCGTGCCAGGGTCGGCGAAGATCCCGTGGGCCATGGACGGCGGCGTGTTGGGCGTATAGGCGAGGGCCTTGGTGTTCTTGGGGTTCCCCAGGCCGTCGTTCACGAGATCCCAGTTGAGCCCATCGGAGCGGCCGTCGACGTGGCAGGTGGCGCAGGCGAGCCACGACTGCAGCGTAACGGTGGCGTCATTGAACACGCGCTCGCCCTGGCGCGCCCAGGTCTCTTCGGGTTGGGTGCCCACGCTCACGTACCGGTCGACCTGGCTGGCGGTGGCGTTCACGAGGCCGACCTGGCCCGCGAAATAGAGGGCGACCGCGAGTTGCTTCCCGTCGGGTGAGAGCGCGATTCCCCGGGGCCCCTGGGCCGTCCCGAGATGGATGACCTGAATCGCGCCGGCGCCGTACAGCGCGCCGAGGTCGTCGGCGAGGAGCGTCCGCTTCGATGGGTTGGCGGCAATGTCGAACCAGACGTCGGAGAGCGGCCGAGTGTAGCCGTCCTTGAAGCGGTCCTGCAGGGTCGGCTTCTTCCCCGAGCGGACCAACTCGGTCGGGATCTGTCCGGCGAGCAGCTTGTGCAGCAGGCCGAGATCCACGCGGTTCACCGTGTGCACACCGGAGGCAGAGACCCAAAGGGTCTTGCCGTCGCCGCTCACGTCGACGCCCCAGAGATTGGCGGTGCCCTCGTTCAGCCGATCGAGCAGCACGGTCGCGTAGAGGCTCTTCGCGGTGAGGTCGATGATCGAGAGCGCGTTGGTGTTGATCCACCCCTTGGACAGCTGGGTCGTCGGCACGGTGGTGCGCCCCAGCGTGTGGACCGCGTAGGCCCACTTGCCGTCCGGCGAGCAGCGCACGCCGCGCACC
>PMBV01000022.1:843-8405 GCA_003153055.1 Myxococcales bacterium | reverse complement strand
CCCAGCGTCATCATGTGGAGCATCGGGAACGAGATTGCCGGCGCCACGGTCGGCACCGCGACCAAGTTGAGGGACTGGGTCAAGGCCCTCGACACGACGCGCCCGGTGACCTGGGGCGCCAATCACATGAAGTCGGATCAGGGCCAGAGGGACGTGGCCGCCATCCTCGATCTGCAAGGGTACAACTACTTCGTGGGCGACGCGAACACGGATACGGGGAACTTCACGCTCGACAACGACCACAAGAACAACCCAAGCTGGAAGATCTTCGGCAGCGAAGAGCTCTCGAATGTGAAGAGCCGCGGCATCTACTACACCCAGAACCAAGACCTCCACTGGACCGGGTGTCAGGGGTCCACCCAGCAGTGCACGTCGTACGACGTCGGTTGGGGCGACGGCTTCAACACCGAGGAGATGTATCGCATCAACATGAAGCGCCCCTTCTTCTTCGGCCAATTCGACTGGACGGGCTTCGACTACGGCGGGGAGCCGACGCCGTACGACTGGCCGTCCAAGAGCTCCTACTTCGGCAACGTCGACACCGCCGGCTTCCCGAAAGACATCTACTATTTCTACCAGAGCAAGCTGACCACTGCGCCCATGGTCCACCTCCTGCCGCACTGGAACTGGTCGGCCGGAACGACGGTCTGGGTATGGGCCTACAGCAACTGTGACAGCGTGGAGCTGTTCCTCAATGACAAATCCCAGGGTTCGAAATCGTTCAGCTCCGACGCCACGCGCCTCGAATGGAACGTGCCGTGGGCACCTGGCACGCTGCGGGCCGAGGGCAAGCGGGGCGGCATCGTGGTCGCTACCGAAGTGGTGAAGACCGCGGGCGATCCCGCGAAGGTGAAGCTTTCGGCCGATCGCACGAGCATCCAGGCCGATGGACGGGACCTCCTATTCGTCACGGCGGACATCCAAGATGCCGACGGCGTATTCGTCCCCACCGCGACCAACAGTGTGACCTTCACCGTTTCCGGGCCCGCCACCATCGCCGGAGTGGACAACGGCGATCCGACCGACACCACGTCGTATACCTCTCCGACCCGAAAAGCGTTCAGCGGCAAGGCCTTGGTGATCGTTCGGTCGACCGGAGGCCCGGGTTCCATCGTCGTGACGGCGACCTCGTCCGGGCTCACCACGGGGACGGCAACGGCGAACGCGTTGTGACGGATGGAGCCCGAGGGCTCACGGCCCCTTGGGAAAGGTGCGAATAGCCTCGGCCGTCGCTGCCTGCGCGGCCCGCACCGGCACCACCGCGCCGACGGTGGTGTACAGAGCCGCGCCGGTCTTCGTCTTCGTCGTCTTCAGGGGGAACTCCTTGGCGATGGGGAGAAACCACGCCCGCACCGCCTTCAGGTCCATCAGGTGGAGCTCTTGGCGATCGAGGAACACGTAGGCCATGAGGTCGGCCTCGGAATAGAGGAAGCACCCCGGCGCGTCGCGCTCGGCGTTGCTGATGAGCTCGAAGAAGTAGGTGCCTCGCCGGCCCCCCTGGCGATCGCCCTTCACCTCGACGCCGAGGAGCGGCTCTCCAGGGCGCTCCCATAACAGGTCGACCCCGCGGTGGCGGAACCGAGGGTCATCTTGAACGTCGTGCACCAGTCCGGCCGGGGCCTGACGGAGCAACACTTCGCGGGTCAGCGCCACGGCGCGATCGGCCGCGCCCATCACGCCACGCATCGAGTACGCGCGCATCCGCCAGGGCTACTTCTTGAGCTCGACACCGCTGGCGACGAGCTCAACCTCCTGCGCCACGCCTGTCGAGCTCCTCGCGACCCGGGCGCCCTCGCCTTCGAGGTGCTTGGCGTGGGCCTCCGAGAGGGTGGCGACCTTGACCGTGCCCTCGACGCGGGCGATGCGCCCAGCCGAGTCGGTGGGCACGAAGAAGCCGTAGTCCTTGAACGTCACCCGCACGCCGGGCCCCTCGTCGGAGGCGGCGAGCTCCATCCAGCAGCCCTTCTTCTGGCAGGCCCGGCGCACCTTCGCCTCGACGGCGACCGTCTTTCCCTCGAAGCTCGAGGGATGGGCGAGCACCTCGGCCAGGGCCACCGTCGGCAGGCCCTTGAGCGTGTCGCCTCGGCTCACCACCTCGCTGGCGGTGGAGGCGCTCTGGGTCGGCGAAGGCTGGCACTCACCGGCGGGCGAGGCGGAGAGGACGAGGGCGGCCAAGAGGGAGTGCATGAGCAAGTGCTAGTGTACCTGGGGTCACGGGGGCAAGTGGGCTAAGTCTGGCTGCGTCGTGCAGCTCGTCATTCCATCTCCCAACCGCCGGTTCGGAACGGTCGACGCCCTGGGTCTCATCGGCCTGGGCGGGCTCTTGGTCGCTCGCTTCATTCCGGTGGCGAGGCTCATTCCCTTCTGGGGTTGTGGGTTTCGACGGCTCACCGGCATCCCCTGCCCGGGCTGTGGGCTGACCAGGGTGGCCGAGCGCTTCGCCCACTTCCACCTGCTGGGCGCGCTCAAGGCGAACCCGCTGGGTACGGTGGCGGCGGCGTTCTTCGCAGCCATGGTCGTTCTCTCGGTGGTGCACCTGACGTTCGCCCTGCCGGTGCCCGAGCTCTGGCTCGAGGCTCGTGAGGAGCGCAGGGCGCGGTGGCTGGCGGGCATCCTCTTCACCCTCAACTATGTCTGGGTCGTGTTCTCGTACACCCAGCTCGGTCTCCGATGACGGCACTTCTGCTCATCGCCTGCGGGTACCTCTCGGGCTCGGTGCCCTTCGGCGTTCTGGTGACGCAGGCCTTCACCCACCAAGACGTGCGAGCCTCAGGCAGCGGGAACATCGGCGCCACCAACGTCGCGCGGGTGGCCGGCCGAGGCCTGGGCGCGCTCGTGTTGCTCCTCGACGCCCTCAAGGGAGCGTTGCCCGTGCTGGCGGCGCTCCACTGGGCCCCACTGACGCCCGGGCTTCACGCCGCCGTGGGCCTCGCCGCGTTCCTGGGGCACGTCTTCCCCGTGTGGCTCGGGTTCAAGGGCGGCAAGGGCGTGGCCACTGCCCTGGGCGTGCTGATGGTGCTGCTGCCGGTCTCGGCGGCGGTGGGCTTCGTCGCCTGGGCCCTGGTGCTGGCCGTCACCCGCGTGTCGAGTCTGGGCTCGCTCGTCGGGGGCACCCTGGCCATCGTGGCGGGCTTCTTTCAGGGGCGGCCCGTGGAGTACCCGCTCCTGGGCGTCGTGCTCCTCGGGGCCATGCTGTGGACCCACCGGGCGAACCTCCGCCGCATCGTCAACCACACCGAGAACCACCTGTAGACCGCCGCCGCCTCAGGCCGGTGCGCCGGTGATGTAGTGCTCGAGCTGCTCGATGACGTATTGCTGCTCGCTGATGATGTCCTTCACCAGGTCGCCGATGGAGATGACCCCGAGGAGCCGCCCGCCGTCCTCCACCACCGGGAGGTGCCGGAGCCGGCTGTCGGTCATCAGGGCCATGCACTCCTCGTTGGAGTGGCTGGGCTTCACGTACATCACTGGCGACGTCATGATGTCCGCCACCTCACCCTCGTGAGCCCTGGAGCCCAGGCGGGCCAGGCGCCTGACGTAGTCTCGCTCGGAGACGACCCCCACGATGTGGTTCCCCTCGACGACAATGAGGGCGCCCACGTTGCGTTCGGCCATGAGCCTGACGGCGTCGAGGATGCTGGTGGAGGACGAGATGGTGTGGATGGCTTGGCTCGGCTTCGATCTGAGAATGTCGATGGCGCGCTTCATGTGAGGCCTCCGGGGCAAGGGCCCAGGGGTCAGCAGACCGCCGTTCTCGGGCGGGCCGCAAGGCCAGGACGGTGGGTTGCCCTAGCCCGTCGAGGAGGGAGCGCCTTTCCGCCGTTCAAGAATGAGGGGGAAGCTCCTCGAGCGCAGCTCCTCGAGGGTGAGCCCGGTGCTGGAGGCGACCTCCTCTTCGGTCACCGCGCCGCAGGTGATGGCCTTGGAGAAGAAGTTGAGCAGCCCCTGACCCGTGGCCGCGTCATCGAAGACCGCTCCGACGAGGGTCGCCTTGGCCGCTTGATCGACGAAGTTCCTCAGCCGGCGGGCCATGCCATCGAAGGCCTCGAGGAAGTACGCGTAGGTCGCGGCGTAGCGCACGGGTACCTGGGCCGGGTGGAGATCCCACCCCTGGAAAAAGCCGCGCTCCAAGGAGTCGCGGATGTTGCGGTGTGACAGGCGCCACGCGGCCACCACGACGTCGTGGTTCCCTTGTCGCTGGGCCGGGGTGAGGGCCTGCCCAGCCGCCGCCCGGTGCGGGCCGATGGGCATGACGTTGGTGGCCCCGTCAGACAGGAAAACGCCAGTGCGGGCGAAGGCCACCTGCATCAGGTTTCTGGCGAAGTCACAGGCCGGGTGCGTCATGCGCTGATCCACCGCGGTGACGTCGCAGCTCGCGGTGTAGTCGTAGGTTCCGAAGTGGGCGCCAGTGAGCCGGCCCTTGGCCGCGTGCTGGAGCGCGGGGAGCATGAGCCGCCCGTCGGGGCCGACCAACGTCTGGGTCAGCTCGACCATGAGCTCGAGCTTCAAGGACTCCGCTGGCAAGCCCAACGCGCGCTCGAGCGCCTCGAAGGCCGAGACGGCCGCGCGCACCTGCTCGACGCTCTCGACCTTGGGCACCGTCACCACGAAGCCCGACGGCAAGCGGCCGTTGGTGCGCTCGGCCAGCGCGGTGAGGAAGATGTCCAGCGTGCGGATCGCGCGGGCCTTCGAGGCCGACGACAAGGACTTGATGCGCAGGCCCACGAAGGGCGGGAGCGTGTGCTCCGCGAGACCCCGGGCGAGCTCGGTGGCCGCCCTGGCCGCGTCGGCGTCCTCCTCGGCCTGGGGCCTCACGCCGTAGCCGTCTTCGAAGTCGAGGCGGTAGTCCTCGACTGGCTCACGGGCGAGCTTGGCCTTGACCCGACTGTAGACCGCGTGGGCGAGCCAGGCCGAGGGCTCGCTCGCCTTCACCTCGAGGGGGTTGGCCTCGAGCCGCGCCTCGAGCGCTCTTCGGGCCTCGGGTGCCTCGGGCAGGGTCGCCGCGTGGGGGAGCTCGAGGGCTCTGGCGAGCGCCACGAAGTCCGGCGCGTGCTCGTCGAGGGCCCGGCTGGCCAGGGCGCCCACCTTGCGCGCGATGTCGAAGGAGAAGAGGTGAGCCCCTCCGTACACCACGTGCACGGGCTGGCGACGGGAGGGCTTGATGGGGTACTGGGCGCTCAGTGCGGCGTCGGTCTCCGCGAGGGGACGAAGCAGCGAGTCCACCCACACGCTCGACAGCGACGTCTTGACCGGTTCTTGGACCATGGGCTCCTCTGGTTCGAATGGTGGAGGCGCTTCACCGCTCGCTGGGCGGCTGCTCCCGGGGCTGGGGTTTCGCTTCGGCTTCGAGGCGTTGGTGGATCTCGAGGCGAGGTCCCGGGCCTCCAGCCGTCACGGTGACGGGGTGGTAGCCTTCGAGCCGCAAGCTCAGCGTCACCACCGTGCGCCCGGAGGGATCGGCGGCCCGGTCGAGCTCGAGGGGCGTCGTGCCCAAGAGCCCCTGGGCGCTGGAGACGGTGGCTCCGGTGGGCTCGCTCTCGACGTGGAGGCGAATGGTCCTCGGAGGAGGCCGGTCTACCCTCGAGGCGCTGTTCGGTGTGCCGTAGACCCGCACCACCGCGAAGCCCACCGCGAGCGCGACGGTCAGCGAGAGCGCTCCCCCCAGGGCCATTTTGACGCCGGGGCGGAGGTCCGCGACGGTTCGCCGAGACCTCGCGGGAACGAGCCCCTGCTGCTCGACGGGCTCGGTGGGCGCTCCAGAGGTGGCCGCGGCCGGCCCAACCCGGGTGAGCTGCTGCATCGCTTCGAGGAGCATTTGCATCGACTGGAAGCGATCCATCGGCGACTTGGCCAGGCAGCGGTTCACCAGCGCCACCATCGCCGGTGGAATGGGCTCGAGCCCCTTGGGGGTGACCACGGGAGGCACCGGCTGGCGCACGTGCTTCATGATGATCTCCAGCGGACCCACCCCGCCGAAGGGCACAGCGCCGGTGAGCGCCTCGTACAGCACCACCCCCAGTGAATAGACGTCGGAGCGCGGGTCGGCCCGGTTCGACTCCCCCTGCTCTGGGGCCATGTACGGTGGGCTCCCCATCACCATGCCTTGCTCGGTGAGGGCGCGGCCCACGAGCTCCTTGCCCTCGATGAACGACTTCACCAGGCCGAAGTCGAGCACCTTGAGGTGATCGCTGCCATCGCCAGCGTCGAGCCGCATCACGTTGGCTGGCTTCAGGTCTCGGTGCACCACGCCCAAGGCGTGCGCTTCTCTCAAGGAGCGCGCCATCTGCTGACCCATGCCCAGCACCCGTCGCCAGGGCAATGGGCCCCGCTCCAGGAGTGACTCCAGGCTCTCACCCTCGAGGTACTCCATGGCGATGAAGAACAGCCCGGTGCTGCTCTGCCCGTAGTCGAGCACCCGCACGGTGTTCGGGTGCGTCAGGCGGGCCGTGAGCGCTGCCTCGACCAGGAAGCGCTGACGAAAGCTCTCCTCGAGCCCCAGGCCGTGCTTACTGTCGAGCACCTTGAGCGCCATGACTCGCCCCAGCGGCACTTCGAGCGCCCGGTAGACGCGCCCCATCGCACCCTGACCGACGAGGCGCTGAACGTGGAACCGACGGTCCAGCAGGACCCCGACCAACGGGTCCAATGGGGCCGCGGCCGACCGAGCCGAGGTGCCTCCTTCGCTGGTTGGCCGGGGCTCCACCATCGACTGCACCACCCTATCACGGGGAGGCGAGGGTGGCGCCGGTGGCCCGGTACTGGAGCAACCGGCACTCGATGGGCCCATTCCACAGGTCGGTGCGGGAGGACGGCCGGCGATGAAAGGCGCTCTCGAAGGCGGGGTTGCCGGCCAGCATCGATAGCCGCCAGCCGGGCCAGCGGTCGATGGCCTCCGAGAGGGAGTAGAAGAACGACTTCATGCCCTTCTGGCCTCCGCCGGTGAGCCGCTCACCGTAGGGTGGGTTCGAGATGAGGAGGCCACCGTTGCCCTCCGGGGGCTCGGCCCTGAGCATGTCGGCTTCGTCGACCTTCACCACGCTCTTGAGGCCGGCGCTCGAGAGGTTGCGGCGAACGGCAGCCAGGGCGTCGGGGTCTCGGTCCCGCGCGATGAGTGGGAAGGGCGGGGTGCGCTGGCGGCTCCGCGCCTCTTTCCTGATGTCCTCGAGCAACGGCCGCGCCTTGGCCGAGAAGGCTGGCCAATCTTCGAGGGCGAAGTGCCGATCGACCCCGGGTGCGCGATGGGCTGCCATGAGCCCAGCCTCGATGACCAGGGTGCCCGAGCCGCACATCGGGTCGCACAGCGGCTCCTCCCCCTGGTACCCGGAGGCGACGAGCATGGCGGCGGCCAGCGTTTCCTTGAGCGGCGCGGGCGTCGTCATCACCCGGTAGCCGCGCTTGAACAACGGCTCGCCGCAGAGGTCCAGCGACAGCGACAGGGTCGTCTTGGCCAGGTGGGCGGTGACGCGGAAGACGGGGTTGCGGGTGTCGACGTCGGGGCGGGCTCCCAGCTTCTCTCTCAGGCGATCGACGATGCCGTCTTTCAGCTTGAGGGCCACGAAGCC
>PMBV01000022.1:0-789 GCA_003153055.1 Myxococcales bacterium | reverse complement strand
TCGTCGAGGTCGGCCATGAAGCGCACGCCTCCCCGATCTTGCCTCAGGCGTTTGGCGCCCAGGTGCTCGAGCTCCTCGGCCAGCATGGGCTCGGTTCCTCGTGAAGCGGTCGCGTAGATGGGGAGCCGAGCCATGACCGGCCATTAGCGCAATCCGCCCCTCTGCCGACACAAAAGCCAGAGGGCTCATCATCGATTAGCCTTGAGAGACGACCCAGACCGAGTGATTTTTCTGTTGGGATGACTTCAGGGCGAGGGGGGCAGGGTCCCGGAAGACACATTCGATCCCGGGGGCTCTTCGCGGCAGCGAAAGGGGCAAAAATGAGCGCCATCAAGAAGATCGCGGTNNCTCAACGCCGTCATTCGGGCCGTGGTGTTGGCGGCCCTGGCCCGTGGCTGGGAGGTCTGGGGCATTCGCTACGGCTACCGGGGCCTGCTCGATGACGCGGCCTCGGAGGACCTGGTGCGAATGACGCCCGACGTGGTGCGGGGCATCGTGCATCGGGGCGGGTCGATTCTCGGCACGGCCAACAAGGGCAACCCCTTCGAGTTTCCGGTGAAGAGGGCCGACGGCACGACGGAGATCGTCGATCGCTCGGGCGAGGTGGTGAAGAACTTCCACCGCCATGGCTTCGACGCGCTGGTGTGCATCGGGGGCGATGGCAGCCTGCGAATCGCCGCCAAGATGATCAAGCAGGGCATGCCCGTCGTGGCGGTGCCCAAGACCATCGACAATGATCTCGCGGGCACGGCGGCCACCTTCGGCTTCGACACGGCGGTCTCGGTGGCC
>PMBV01000249.1 GCA_003153055.1 Myxococcales bacterium | reverse complement strand
TCAACCCTGGAGCCATTCATGAAGAAGATGATCGTCACTCTCGCGCTGACGCTGTCCTCCTTCGCCTTCGGATCGAGCTGGGAGATCGACGCAGCCCACGCCGCGGCGAACTTCTCGGTGCGGCACATGATGCTGAGCCATGTCAGGGGCACTCTTGGCACGGTGACGGGCAAGGTCGACCTGGACGACCAAGACATCACCAAGTCGGTGGTGATGGCGAGCATCGACACCAAGGGCATCGACACCAAGAACCAGAAGCGTGACGATCACCTCCGGTCCAAGGAGTTCCTCGAGGCCGAGAAGTTCCCCACCATCACGTTCAAGTCGACGAAGATCGTGAAAGGGAGCGCGGAGGGCCAGCTCAAGGTTTCGGGCGACCTCACCATTCACGGCGTGACCAAGCCCGTCACCCTCGAGACCGAGGTCACCGGCGAGGTGGCCAACCCCTTCACCAAGACCATCACTCGCGCCATCGCCGCCTCAACCACCATCAACCGCCGAGATTTCGGGCTCAATTGGCAGGTGCCCATGGCGAACAACGGCGTGGTGGCCGGCGATGAGGTCCAGATCTCCATCGAGGCCGAGATCATGAAGAAAGACGCCGCATCGACACCGAAGAAATAAGCAAAACTGCGATTTGGCGCTCGGTGCGAGGTCGTATGCCAATGATTTTGCTATGAGACCAACGCAAACTCATCGACCCGTTGCCCCAATGGGAGGGGCATCCATCGCTCTCTCCTCACCGAAGTTCTGCAAAGAGCGAAGGATTTCGGTACAGCTGCGCCGCGTCATGAGTGTCTCCCCAATTCTCGAGGTCAGCTCCGTTCACCCGCAACCTCGCCACGTCCTCAAGGCGGCGGAGGTTCTCGAGGACGGGGGCCTCATCGCCTACCCGACGGACACGTACTACGGCATCGGTTGCGACCTGATGTCTCGGAAGGCCATCGACAAGCTCTACAACGTGAAGGATCGCGACCGACGCAAGCCGTTCGCCTTCCTCTGCCCAGACCTCTCCGACGTGGCCCGGTACGCCAAGGTCTCGAACTTCGCGTACCGGACCATGCGGCAGCTTACGCCAGGGCCTTTCACCTTCGTGCTCGAGGCCACCAAGCTCGTGCCCGAGATGATGCAGTCGAAGCAGAAGCAGGTGGGCATTCGGGTGCCCCAGGCGCCCTTGATGCTGGCGATCGCCGCCCAGCTGGGCCGACCCATCGTGACCACCTCGGCGACCACTGCCGATGGCGACGTGCTGACTGACGCCAAGAGCATCAAGGAGGAGCTCGGCTCGCGGCTCGACCTCATCCTCGACGGCGGAGTGCAGCCCTCGGAGCCGTCGACCATCGTCTCGCTCATTGGCGATCAGATCGCCGTGCTCCGCCAGGGCAAGGGCATCGTCATGATCGATCGCTGAGGAGGCACCTCTCGGCCTGATGCAGACCCAGCTCCTCGACCTCTTCGTCACCTACCTGCGGGCCGAGCGCAACCTCGCGCCTCGAACGGTCGACGCGTACGCGGTCGATGTTCGCTGCTGGCTGGCCCGCATCGAGCGGCAAGGGCTCACCGCCGAAGGGGCGAGCCGCGAAGACGTGCTCGAGTACCTCGCCTACCTGGCTGCTCGACGCAAGCTCTCCGCCAGGAGTCGGGCTCGGCACCTCGCGTCGCTGAGGGCGTTTCACCGGTTCCTCGAGGACGAGAAGCTCTGCCCCAGCGACCCGACCGCCGACCTCGACACGCCGCGCCACGCCCGCACTTTGCCCGTTTACCTGACGCTGGCCGAGGTCGAGGCGCTGGTGAACGCCCCCAGCGCGGACACGGCCTCGGGTATCCGCGATCGGGCGATGCTCGAGGTGCTGTACGCCACGGGCCTGCGAGTCAGCGAGCTGATTCACCTCGAGCTCAACGATGTCAACCTGGTCGATGGCTTCGTGGTGGCCTTCGGCAAGGGGCGCAAGGAGCGAATGGTGCCGCTGGGTCGTCAGGCCATCACCTGGGTGAAGGCCTGGCTCGCTGGCCCTCGCGCCGCCATGCTCAAAGGGAGACCGACCAACGCGCTGTTCGTCAGCCCTCGGGGGAAGTCGTTCTCGCGCATGGGCCTGTGGAAGCTGATTCGGCGTCACGCGCGCACGGCGGGCATCGACAAGCCGCTGTCTCCTCACAAGCTTCGCCACAGCTTCGCTACGCACCTCGTCGAGCGGGGCGCCGACCTGCGGGTGGTGCAGGCGATGCTGGGCCACGCCGACCTCTCCACCACGCAGATCTACACCCACGTCGACGGCAAGCGGCTCCAGGCGGTCTACACGCGGGCCCACCCTCGAGGGCAGTTGAAGGCCGGCCGAAGGCGCCCCAGCGCGCCGTAGCGCGTCGAGCGATTACCCGCGGGGGAGCACCACCGAGAAGCGGGCGCCGCCCAGGGGCCCGCGGGTGACCTCGATGCGGCCTCCGTGCTGCGTGACGATGGCGTTGGTGATGGGCAACCCGAGCCCCGAGCCCTGGGCCTTGGTGGTGAAGAACGGCTCGAAAATTCGCTCGGCCATCTCGGGTGGGATGCCCGGGCCCGAGTCGTCGATGTACACCACCACCGGCTCGGAGGGTGGGCCGTCGCAACGAAGGACGACCGAGCCTCCACGGCCAGCCGCGTCGAGGGCGTTGAGGGCGAGGTTCATGAAGACCTGGCGGAGCTGATCCGCGTCGCCGACGATGACCGGTGCTCCCACGACGTGGCACTCGAGCCCCACCCGCCGTCGCTCGGCGTCGGTCTTCATGAAGGCCACGACCTTCTCGAGCACCGTGCCGAGGTTGATGGGGGCCAAGTTGAGAGGGGAGGGCCGCGCGAACTGGAGGAAATCTTGGAGCGTATGCTCCAGGCGGCGAATCTCGTCTCTCACCAAGGTGAGCGGCTCGAGCAGCGGAGGCTGGATGGCTGGGTCGAGCTTCCTCAGGCGCCGCTCCAGGACGGTCAACTGGAGCGCGGCGGCGTTCAAGGGGTTGCGGATCTCGTGCGAGAGCCCGGCGGTGAGGGTGCCCACCGCCGCCAGCTTCTCGGCAATCTGCGCTCGGCGAACCAGGTCGCGCTTCTCGACCTGGCTCTTCACGTGGCGCACGGCCTTGTCGAGCGTCGCCAGGAGGTCTGGCGTGGCGCACGGCTTGATGAGGTAGGCCCACACCCCCGCCCGCACCGCCGCGGCCGCTGATTCCACCGAGGCGTGGCCGGTGAGGAGCACCACCTCGCAGTCGGGGTTTTCTTCCTTCAGCTGCGCGGCCAGGGTCGTGCCGTCACCGTCGGGCAGCCGGAGGTCGACCAGGGCCACGTCGAGCCAGCCCCGCCCCAGGTTGAGCGCGCTGGCGCAGCTCTCGGCCCCACGCACCTCGTGGCCGATGTCCGAGAGGATCTCCTTCAGGTTCGCGACGAAATCGCGGTTGTCCTCGACGAGCAGGACCCGGGCGCTCACTGTTGAACCGATTTCTCCTGGTACAGCGCCTCGATGCGCTCCACCAGGGCCCCGGTGTCGAAGGGTTTGCGGAACAGCTCGAGACAGCCGAAGCTCTCGTCTCCGAACGCGGTGATGACGAGGGTCGGCGTGCCAGGAAAGCGGCTTCGGACCCGATCGATGCTCTCGGCGAACGCCCCGCCAGGAACCCGCAGATCCACCAGCGCGGCGAAGGGCTGAATGCCGAGGAGATCGACCTCGCGCAGGTCTGACGCGGTGCACACCGTGAGCCCTCGAGCCGAAAGCGCTTCGCTCAGGTTGTCGGCCAGCGCCTGGTCGTCCTCCACCAGCACCAGGGCCGCATCTCGACGAGCGTTCGCCAGCAGCTCCAAGAGCCGCGTCGTCTGGTGGGGCTTGCTCAACACCGCCAGCAGGCCGTCTCTTCGTGCGTCCTTCAACTGGGCGTCTTGACTGAAGGCAGAGAGGAGGATCACTGGCACCCCGCGATCAACTTCTCGCAGGTGGTGGAGAAACTCGGCGCCCGTCATTCCGGGCATTCGCATGTCGGTTACGACCGCGTCGAAGCGCCGGGTGCGCACCAGCTCGAGTCCAGTCGAGCCGTCTTCCGCGACCTGCACTGAGGCACCCGTGTCTCGGAGGATCTCCGCGACGTTCTCAAGGAAGTCGCGGTTGTCATCGATCAGGAGGTAGTTCCGGCACATGAAAGAATCTCCGAGCTGCTACGCCTCGCCAGGACTGGTCACGGGGATTTGAACCGTGAAACGCGCTCCACCGAGCGGTCCTCGACCTACCTCGATGTTACCGGAATGTCGCTCAACAATGCGACGAACCAGCGCCAGGCCCAGGCCGATGCCTTTGGGCTTGGTCGTCACCAGCGGCTCGAACAGGCGATTATGCACCGCGGCATCGACCCCCGGGCCGGTGTCGTCCACCGCGAGCTCGACCATGCCTGGGGTCGGGTGGGTCAGAGTCGCCCTCACCGAGCCCACAGGAGAGGCGGCATGCACGGCGTTGTCGACCAGGTTGGCGATGACCTGGCGGAGCTGCGTGGGGTCGCCTTCGACCGTCCACGCCTCGTCTTCTCCGATGAGGTGAAAGGTCACCCCGGTCGGAAGGCTGGTGGTCTGAGCGACATCGGCCAGCAGTCGCCCCAGGCGGATCTGCTGCCGTGACAGCGGTCGCTCACGAATGAGGTCGAGGAGCTGGGTGATGATGTCGTTCGCCAGGTTGACTTGCTGGGCGATGCGGTCGAGGTGCTTGAGGGCCCGAGGGTCTTCTGAGGGGCGGCTCTTGAGCACGTAGAGCGACGTTTCGATCACCCCGAGGGGGTTTCGAAGCTCGTGGCCGATGCTGCCGACGAGTTGGCCGAAGGTGGAGAGCCGCTCGGCCCGCGCGTTGCGAGCCTGGAGATCTTCCCGGTAGGTGTGCAGCATCAGCGCGAGATCGACGTCGAGGATTCGCTCGACTGCCTGCCGAGCGCGAGCGGCCCGCTCCCTGTCGAGTGCCTGGTCGAGCGCCTCGCTGAGCTTCTCCCTCACCAGGTTCATGCCCAGCACCATGTAGTGCTGGGGGAGCCCGATCTGCACGTGCACTCGCCCAATACGGGCCCGCCGCTGCATGTAGCCCTGATCCCACGGGCCGGAGAACAGCTCGTCGAGCCACCGCTCGAGGGTCGTCCTCAGTTGCCCGATGTGCTTCTCGCCTCGCTGGAGCGCGGCCCGAGCGTCAGGGTGCTCGACGATACGAGCGTAAAAGACCTCGGTGATCGACCCGAAAGAGGGCTGAATGAGCGGGTGAAGCGCTCGCAGCAGCTGCTCGTCGTCGGGCCCAAAGCCCACAAAGTGCCGCAGTTCGAGGAACAAGGCCTCCATCAGCGTGGAGGTTGTAGCGGCGCCGCGAGATGGTGGCAAATGAGCTGATGGCCCCGGGGTACCGGCCCAGTGGGAAACTGGCTACAAGGACCCCGTGGCAGGCTTCGCACCCACTCAGCAACTCGCCATCGTCTGTCAGGGCTTGACGTGCGCGCTGCGGTCCGACGCTGCCCTCGAAGTCGTGACCCTTCCGCCGTTGATGAGGGTGCCTGGTGTCCCTCCGTACCTCCTGGGGCTCTTCGTTCACCTCGGTCAGCTCCTGCCGCTGATCGACCTCGCGCTGCTGATGCGCCGCCCTCGTCAGGACTGGTCGTCGAGACGGCGCCGGGCGGTGATTCTCGAGTCGAGCCTGGGGCGGTTCGGGGTTCCGGTCAGCGAGGTGATGGGGCCTGGTGACTTCAGCCCGACCCGCCCTCCCACAGCCGAGCTGCCCGGTTTCGTGGTCGGCCTCGGTGATGCCCCAGTCCCTGAAACGTTGGCCATCGATCCCGACCTCCTCGCACGGACGCTGGGCGCCGACGAGCCAGAATCCGAAATGGGTAGCGGGTGGCCGCGGCGAGCCTTATGGAGTGAGCCCGAGCCATGAGGCCGGGCGGGCGTTACCGTGGGCCGCCAAGTTGACAGGTCGGCGGGAGCAAGGCCACGCTCGGAGCCTCGAAGCTCGCGCAGAAGAAATCGTTGGGGGGAGAGAGAAAGCTAGAGAAGTGAACTTGACGAACAATCCCCCCAACAGCATTCGCGCGGCCGACGTGGAGCTCGGGGACGCCCTGTTCGTTCTCTCCGATGCGCTGGACTTGGTGGGGGTCGATGATGTCCTCCACGGCAAGCGGGTGTGCTGGCTGTCGCGTCAGCTGCTCGAAGTCGTCGGTGAAGTGGCGCTGACGGAGGACCTGCGGCACGCGGCGCTGATTCACGACTGTGGGGTCTCCTCCACCAGGCACCACCTCAAGCTGGTCGAAGATCTCTCCTCGAACGACGAGCACTGTGAGGCGGGCGCGCGGCTGGTGAGCCAGTTCGGTCCACTGGCGCATCTGGCTGACGCGATTCGGTACCATCACACTCCTTGGCCCGAGCTCGAAGAAGTCGAGCCATCGACCGCCAAAATCGCCAACCTGGTGTTTCTCGCCGACCGCATCGACGTGCTCCAGGCGCGGTATTCGACCCTCGAGCCCAAAGACCTGCGCGGCCTGGTCGAGGAGCGCCTCTTCGCTCTGGTGGAGCACTGGTTTGCCCCGGCTTTCGTCGACGCGGCCCGGGTGGTGCTCGAGCGGGACCACGTGGCGAGGCTGTTGAAGGCGCGCAACAACGAAGAATGCATTCGCATTCACAGCACCACGCCGCGCCTGTTGACGCCCGCCGACGTGAAGGGGCTGGCCAACCTCTTCGCCCAGACGGTCGACGCCAAGAGCGCCTACACCGCTCGGCACTCCCACGGCGTGGCGGCGCTGGCGGTGCACTTGGCTCAGGCGCTGGGGCTGCCCACGGCAGAGATCGAATCACTCGAGGTGGCGGCGCTGTTGCACGACCTGGGCAAGCTCCAGGTGCCTGACGAGGTGCTCGACAAGCCCGGCCCGCTCGATGACGACGAGTGGACGATGATGCGAAGGCATGCCCAGGGGTCGTGGCAGATCCTCTCGCGCATCGGCGGCTTCGCGCGCATCGCCGAGATCGCTGGCATGCACCACGAGCTCATCGACGGTGGCGGCTACCCCATGGGGCTCAAGGGCGACGCCATTCCGCTCGAGGCGCGCATCATCACCGTCGCCGACATCTTTCAGGCGCTGGCGCAGCGGAGGCCCTACCGGCGGGCGCTCGAGCCCAAGCTCATTCTGTCGATCCTCAAAGATCACGCCTCGCGGGGGAAGGTCGACGGCTCGGTGGTGCGGGTCATCGAAGCAGACCTCGGGCTCGCCTGGCGCCTGTGCCGCGTCGTCGAGCGCGATGAGCCACACATGACGCCGGGCGCCCTGAGCTGGAGCCTGTCGGGTTGAGATGAGCCAACTTGAGGTGCCCTGGCGCGAAGTCTGAGGTATGTCCTCGCCCCTCGCCATGCCGCTCGACGACGTCCACCACCAGACCTCCGCGGTCGGCACGCTGAAGGGCGCGCTGGCTTCACGGCACGTGCCCCACGCCTGGCTCTTCTTCGGCCCCGACGGGGTCGGCAAGGAGCTCGCCGCGGTCTGTCTCGCCCAGGCGTTGACCTGCCCCGAGGCGCCTTTCGTCGGGTGCGGGCGCTGCTCGAGCTGCCAGCGCGTCGCCCGGGGCAACCACCCAGACGTCTCGTGGGTCATGCCGGAGGACGAGCTGGTGCGCCGGGGGTTGAGGGGCAAGAGCGATTTCAGCTCGGCGCCTTCGCGCGACATTCGCATCGAGCAGATCCGCCGTCTCCAAGAGCGCCTGGCGCTGCGGGCGCTCGAGGCTCCTCACAAGGTGGCGTTGATCCCCTCGGCGCACGCGATGAACGCTCCGGCGCAGAACGCGCTGCTCAAGACGCTCGAGGAGCCGCCCAAAGACACGGTGCTGGTGCTGGTTTCGTCGGCACCCGACAAGCTCTTGCCCACCATTCGCTCCCGTTGCTCCAAGGCGGGGTTCGGCCCTCTGCCGGTGGCGTTCATCGCCTCGCGGGTGGTGGCCCTCAAGAAGGGCGTCGATCAGGCGGCCGCCGAGCAGGTGGCGGCGCTGGCCGGAGGGAGCCTGGCCCGGGCGCTCGAGCTCGACGCCGAGCTGCTCCTCGAGCGCAAGGAGCTCATCGCCCGGTTCGAGGCGCTCGATCGGGCCGACGCGAGGGGCTGGCTGCTCCTGGCCGAGTCGATGGGCGAAGATCGCCGCACGGCCGAGGCCGCCCTCGAGGTGCTTCAGGCCTGGTTTCGCGACGTGGCGGTGGCCCAGGCGGGTGGGCCGCGGCAACCCGACGCCGAGCTGGCCGTGCTCGCCGAACAGGCCTCGACGCGGGTGACGCCAGCGGGCCTGCTGCGCCGCCTGGTGCTCCTCGACGAGGCGAAGAACGCCATCGTCCAGCGCAACGGCGCGGCGCGGCTGCAGCTCGAGCGGATGTTCGTCGAGATGCTCGGGGCATGAGCTCGGCCGCCGAGGAGGCGGGAGGGCGTGAGACCTCGGCCCCGTGGAAGCTCGGCGTCCTGGCGATGCTGTACTTCGTTCAAGGGCTGCCGTTCGGGTTCCAGTCGAAGGGGCTCAAGCTGTCGCTCACCGCGTTGGGGGTGTCGATGACGGCCATCAGCCTGTCGGGGGTCCTGTCGCTCCCGTGGGTCCTCAAGCCGCTCCTGGCGCCCTTCGTCGACCGCCATGGCTCGAGTCGCTTTGGGCGCCGCAAGTCGTGGATCGTCCCGCTCCAGGGTGCCCTGGGCCTCGCCTGTCTGGTCGCCGCCTTCTGCCCTCCTGACACGCGGCTCCACTGGTTGCTGCTGGCCGTGCTGGCGATGAACGTCTTCGCCGCGGCGCAGGACGTGCCCGTCGACGGGCTGGCGGTGGACCTGCTCGGGCCCAGCGAGCTGGGGCTGGGCAACGCGATTCAGGTGGTCGGCTACAAGGTTGGAATGATCGTCGGCGGCGGCGTGCTGGTGTCGCAGCTCCCCACGCTCGGCTGGCGGGGGCTGTTCTTCGTGATGGCCGGGCTGTGCTTCGCGGTGATGGCGTTGTCGACCTCGGTGCGCGAGCCGCGACGAAGCGCGCCAGGGCACGTCGAGGGGCACCTCGGCTGGAGCGAGCTGTCGGGTCGGCTCAAGCAGATCGCCTCGGCCCCCTCTGCGCGGTGGGTGCTGGCCGCCGTGGCGACCTACAAGCTGGGCGAGACGTTGAGTGACAGCGTGTTCGAGCCGTACCTGGTGCGAGTGGCCGGCTTTCGGGTCGAGCAGGCCGCGGGCTTCGCCGTGTGGGGCATGATGGGGTCGCTCGTCGGAAGCGCTGTGGGCGGAGTACTGGCCTCGAGAGCGCGGCTCATCACCGCGGTGGCCCTGTCGGCCTCGGTGCGATGCGTGCCGCTGTTCGGCATGTGGGGGCTGTCAGCGGGGCTGCTGAGCGCCGACCCCGCCAGCATCGTCGCCCTGGTGGTCGCCGAGCACTTCTTCGCCGGCATGCTGACGACGGCCATGTTCGCCTTCATGATGGCCCAGGTCGACAAGCGCATTGGCGCGACCCACTTCACGCTGCTCGCGGCGGTGGAGCTGGTGGGCAAGGCGGTTCCAGGGCTGGCCGCCGGAGCCCTGGTGGACCGGCTGGGGTGGCCGAGCGTGTTTCTCTTGGGGGCCCTGGTCTCGGTGGCCTTCCTTGTGGTGCTGGCGCCGCTGGTGCGCCCGCGCGCCGACATTGCGCTTGAGAGCGAGCCTCGCGCCCGCTAACTCGGGGGCATGGATCGCACCAGCGTCAGAGAGGCCCTCGCGGGGCAGCCAGGAGCAGCGGTCAAGGTCGAGGTGCGCGGCTGGGTGCGGACCCGGCGCGACTCGAAGGCGGGCATCTCGTTCATCAACGTGCACGACGGGAGCTGCCAGGACCCCATTCAAATCGTCGCGCCCAGCAGCCTCTCGAACTACCAGACCCAGGTGCTGCACCTGACGGCTGGCGCCTCGGTCGTCTGTCGAGGCACGCTGGTGAAGAGCCAGGGCAAGGGCCAGTCGTGGGAGATTCAGGCTGACGCGGTCGAGGTCTTGGGACTGGTCGACGACCCCGAGACCTACCCGGTGCAGCCCAAGGCCCACACCGCCGAATTCCTGCGCGAGGTCGCCCACCTGCGGCCGCGCACCAACACCTTCGGCGCGGTGGCGCGGGTTCGGCACTCGGCAGCCATGGCCATTCACCGGTTCTTCACCGAGGAGGGCTTCTTCTGGGTCAACACGCCCATCGTCACGGCCGCCGACGCCGAGGGCGCGGGCCAGATGTTTCGCGTGTCGACCCTCGAGTCAGCGAACCCGCCCCGCACCCCGGCCGGCGTCGTCGACTTCTCGAAGGACTTCTTCGGGCAGGAGACCTGGCTCACCGTGTCGGGCCAGCTCAACGTCGAGGCCTACTGCCTCGCGCTCTCGAAGGTGTACACGTTCGGCCCGACTTTCCGCGCGGAGAACTCCAACACGACGCGGCACCTCGCCGAGTTCTGGATNNTCGAGCCGGAGATCGCCTTCGCCGATTTGAACGACGACGCGGCCCTCGCCGAGCGCTTTCTCAAGTTCGTGTTCCGGGCGGTGCTGGCGGAGCGCGCCGATGACCTCCGGTTCCTCGAGTCGGCGGTGGGCAAAGGCATCGTCACCCAGGGCGGCTTGGTCGCCCGCATGGAGAAATTCGTCGAGTCGTCCTTCGAGCGCCTCGAGTACACCGAGGCCGTGAAGGTGCTCCAAGGTGCGAAGAAGAAGTTCGACTACGCGCCTGAGTGGGGCAAGGACCTCCAGACCGAGCATGAGCGGTTTCTCACCGAGGAGCACATCGGCCGCCCGGTGGTAGTCATGAACTACCCCGAGCAGATCAAGGCCTTCTACATGCGCCTCAACGACGACGGGAAGACCGTAGCGGCGATGGATGTTCTGGCCCCGGGCATTGGTGAGATCATCGGCGGGAGCCAGCGCGAGGAGCGCCTCGATCGCCTCGACGCTCGCATGGAAAAGATGGGCCTCGATGCGCAGCACTATGGCTGGTACCGAGACCTGCGTCGGTATGGCACGGTTCCCCACGCGGGCTTTGGGTTGGGTTTCGAGCGCCTCCTCGTTTACATCTGTGGATTGGGGAACATCCGAGACGCCATTCCTTACCCGCGAGTCCCCGGCTGGACGCGATTCTAGTGCGGGCGGATACCTGTTCCTTCGGGTGACCGGCCCTGATCGATTTGGGTCTCAGCTTCACACACCCAGCATGGAGACTCTCAGCCTTGCGAATTCGACCCATCATCCTTCTTTCGTTGTTCGCCAGCGGGTGCGGCGGCGCCATCATCTCGGGGGCGGGCGGGGGCGCTGGAACCAACACCGGCGCGCTCGACTTGCCGTGTGATGTCGCGGCGGTGGTCTCGAGTGCGTGCATCCAGTGCCACAGCGCGTCGCCGGCTCCAGGGGCCGTGCGGCTGACCTCTCGGGCGGATTTCGTCGCGGCCGCGAGCAGCGACCCGAGCAAGAGCTACGGGCAACTGGCCTTGGTTCGAATGCAAGAGACTGGTGTGAGCGGGGCGATGCCTCCCAATGGGCCCCTGAGCCAGTCGGCCATCAACGCGATGCAGACCTGGGTCGGCGGGGGAATGCCGGCGGGCACCTGTCAGACGAGCGGGGCTGGAGGCGGGGGAGGCTCGGGGACCTGGCAACCGGGCGCATCGGGCCTGCCCTGCGACGTAGCGACCTTCGTGGCGACGAAGTGCATCAGCTGCCACGTGCCAGGAGGTGCGTCGGTGCCGTTGACGACCCGTGACGCCTTCCTGGCGAGCTCCACGACGGTCGGCAAGACGGTGGGGCAGTTGGCGGTGGACAGGCTCTCGTCCATCTCGAGCCCCATGCCTCCGGTGACCGCGGCCGCGGCGACCGGAACCGAGATCGCCGCCTTCGGCTCGTGGGTCTCCGCGGGCATGCCGCTGGGCACCTGCGGAGCCATCGACGCGGGAGTCCCCGTGCCCACCTGCGCGAGCAACAGCTACTGGACTCGGGGGAACAGAGAGTCGCGGGACATGAACCCAGGGCTGGCGTGTCTCGCCTGCCATGCGACTCAAGAGGCCAACAAGGCGTACCCCTTCTCGGGCACCGTCTTCCCCGCGCTCCACGAGAAAGACCTGTGCAACGCCATGGTGCCCTCTGGCGTGAGGGTGGAGATCTACGACAGCACCGGCGCGCTGGCGCTCACCATGACCCCCGGGGCCAGCAGCGGGAACTTCAACTCCAACTTCAACGTCTCGGTCTCACTGCCGTACACCGCACGAGTGGTGTCGAACGCGGGAGTCCTCGTAATGACCCAGCCTCAACGGAGCGGGGACTGCAACAGCTGTCACACGGTGCAAGGGGCCTTCGGAGCGTACGGTCGCATCGTCTGGAAGTGAGCCCCCTGGGGCCTGCTCACGACCACCGGGACATGGCGCCCAGGTTGAACACCTGGGTGAAGCCCTGGCCCTTCAGCATCGACCTGGCCGCGGAGCTGCGGGCGCCTGACGCGCAGTAGAGGACGATGGGCTTGTCCTTGGGGCCGAGCGACGAGCCCCGCCGCCCCAGGTCGCCCAGGGGCAGGTTGATGGCTCCTGAAAGGTGAGCGGAGGAGAACTCGTCGGGAGTGCGCACGTCGACGAGCTTGGCGCCCTCCTTGACGAGGCGATGGGCCTCCTCGACGCTGACCTGGCCCAGGCGCTTGATGATCGAGAAGCCGACGATGAGGGCGGCGAAGACTCCGAGGAAGATGAGGGTCGACTGATCCATGTAGCGCTTGAGAGCCGACCCCTTCGGGGGGCGATTCTTCGGGGGGCCAGGCCCACCGAGGAGGCCCCCGGGCGCTCGAGTCCTGGTGTATACGCGCCGGGTGAGTGACGAGCTGGAAGACGCCTTGCAGAACCTCGAAGCGGGAGGCGAGTCGCCCGTCTACCTCTTGGTGGGTGAGGAGTTCCTGGTCCGCAAGGCGGCGGAGAAGCTGCTCGCCAAGCTGGTGCCCTCGCAGACGGCCGATCTGAACCTCGTCACCATGGACGCCGCCACCCCTCGCGACGTCACCGCCGAGCTGTCGACGCTCCCCATGTTCGGCGGGCGGAAGGTCGTCTTCTGCCGTGACCCCGAGTTCCTCGCCCCCAAGAAGGGGCGGGTCGATGCGCTCGGGCGGGCTCGCGAGGCGTGGAGGGCGAACCGAAAGAAGGAGGCCGCCCGTCGGGTGCTGGCGCTCGCGGCGAGGGCAGGGTGGACGGCTGCCGAGCTCGACCCCTCCAGGGCCGGTGCGCCCAGCCCCGACGAGTGGGAGCGTGAGCTCGGCGTCTCGCTGGCGCAGGTCGACATCGACTTCCTGCGCGAGGTGCAAGCCTTCTGCGAGGCCGAGGGCATCAAGGCGCCCACTGGCGACGAGTCGGCGCTCACCGAGTGGCTCAAGGCAGGGCCGGCCAAGAACCAGGTGCTGGTCATCGCCACCAGCGAGCTGGAGGCCAAGAGCGCCTTCGTCAAAGCGGTGAAGGACGCCGGTACCTTCCTCGAGTTCCGGGTGGCCTCGCGGCTGAAAGATCTCGACCTCACCCAGTTCACCCGAGAGGCGCTCGGGCCCTACGAGAAGAAGCTCGGGCCCGGAGCGCTCGAGCTGCTCAAGGAGCGGGTGGGGGGCAACTTCCGACTGCTCCAGTCTGAGCTCACCAAGCTGGCGCTCCACTCCGATGGGGCCACCATCACCTCGAAGGACGTCGACCTGCTGGTGGGCCACGCGCGAGAAGACGAGTACTTCGAGCTGTCCGAGGCGCTGCAGAAGCGAAACCTCGAGGCCGCCTCGCGCTTCGTGGCCGACGCCGTGGCTCAGGGCAGCCACCCCATCATGCTCCTGGGGTCCATCGCCGGGGTGGTGCGCACGATGCTCATGAGCCACGAGCGCATGGTGGCGCTCTCGGGCGGCAAGCCCCCGAAGAGTTACCCCGATTTTCAGGCGCGCATCTGGCCCAAGATCGAGGCCGAGACGAAGGCCGCCAAGGCTCGAGCGCCGCACCCCTACGCGGCCTTCATGGGCATGCAGGTCGCCGCGGGGTATGGCCGTCAGGAGTTGCTCCGGGCGCTCGTCGCCTGTGCGGAGGCCGACCTGGCGCTCAAGCTGGGGGGCGACGTGCTCGTCCTCGAGCGACTCCTCTGGACCCTCGGCGGCAAGGCGGCCGCGTGGGATTCGGGTATGCACGTGGTCCGCCGGGAGCAGGAACGCTAGATGACCTCCAAGACGATTCTCACCTGTGCCTTGCCCTACGCCAACGGCCCCATCCATCTGGGGCACGTGGTGGAGTACGTGCTGGCCGACGTTCACGTGCGGTACCTGCGGTCGGCCGGCGAAGACGTCGTCTTCCTCTGCGCCGACGACACCCACGGCGCCCCCATCGAGCTCAACGCCCTCAAGCAGGGGCTCACTCCGCAGGCTTTCGTGGCTCGCTGGGCGGTGGAGCACTGGGCTGACATTCAGGCCTTTCAGATCAGCTTCGATCACTTCGGCTCGACCGACTCCCCCGAGAACCGGCACTTCGCCGAGCTCATCTATTCCCGGGCGAAAGAAGCGGGGAGCATCGGCCGCAAAGACGTCGAGCAGCCGTGGGACGAGAAGAGCAAGCGTTGGCTGTCGGATCGCTTCATTCGTGGCACCTGCCCCAACTGCGGCACGCCGGATCAGTACGGCGACGCCTGCGAGAAGTGCAACGCCACCTACACGCCCCGAGAGCTCAAGGACGCCAAGAGCGCCATCTCGGGCGAGGCGCTGACCTGGCGCTCGTCGAGCCACCTCTTCTTCCTCCTCTCGAAGCACGAGGCGTATCTCCGGGAGCAGCTGGCCAAGCCGGGCTTCACCAACCCCGGCCCGGCCTCTCAGCTCGGGCAGTTCTTCGACAAGGGGCTCACCGACTGGGACATCACCCGCGACGGCCCCTACTTCGGTTTCCAGATTCCCGGCGAAGAGAATAAGTACTTCTACGTCTGGCTCGACGCGCCCATCGGCTACATCGCGGCCACCGAGCAGTGGGCCAAACAGCACGGCCACTCGGGCGCGCTCGAGTGGTGGGACGAGAAGGCGCCCGGGCGCGTGGTGCACGTCATCGGCAAGGACATCGTCTACTTCCACTGCCTGTTCTGGCCCGCGGTGCTGAAGGTCGCCGGTCTCAAGGTGCCCGAGCGCGTGCAGGTGCACGGCCACCTGACGGTGAACGGCGAGAAGATGTCGAAGACCCGGGGCACCTTCATCAACGCCCGGCCGTACCTCGACCTGCTCGACCCGAGTTACCTGCGCTTCTACTACGGGCTGCTCCTGGGCTCGGGCCCCGAGGATCTCAACTTCAACCCCACCGAGTTCCGCGATCGGGTCGACGCTGGGCTGGTGAACAACCTGGGGAACCTGGCCAACCGCACGCTCTCATTGTTGGCCAGGCCCGAGCTCGGCAAGGCGTTGGCGCAGCCCGACCAAGCGCTGGGCGGCGAGCTGGTCACTTCGGCTCTCGGGCGGGTGAAGGAGGTCGCCGAGGCCTACCGCGCCTTCGACTCGCGGGCGGCCCTCAGGGTCATTCTCGAGCTGGGCGACGCGGCCAATCGCTTCGTGGCTCAGCGAGAACCCTGGAAGCTGCTCAAGGCGCAGCCCGAGGCCGCCCGGGCGGTGCTTTCCGAGGCGGCGGAGATCGTCTACCTGTTGACGGCGCTCCTCGAGCCCGTGGTGCCGGTGCTGGCCGAGCGCCTGGCCCGGCAGCTGAACCGGCCGAAGCTGACCTTCAAGGCGCTGGCACAGGCCCAGTACCCGCTCTTGGACCGCGGCGCCCCCATCGGCGACCCCGAGCCCCTCATCGGCCGCGTCGACCCCGCGCTGGTGGCGAAGCTCATTCAGCTGCCCGAGGCGCCGCTTGCGGCGAAGACCGCTCCCGCCCCCAAGCAGGCGGCCGAGGTGCCGGTGCCGCCCGCGGAGATCGACTTCGCCGACTTCGCCAAGGTCGTCTTGAAGGCCGGCCGGGTGCTGGGGGCCGAGAGGGTTCCCAAGGCCGACAAGCTGCTCAAGCTCTCCGTCGATCTCGGAGAAGGCGCGCCGCGGACCATCGTCTCGGGCATCGCCGAGGCCTATACGCCAGAGCAGGTCGCCGGGCGCAACGTGGTGGTGGTGGCCAACCTGAAGCCGCGGGTCCTCCGAGGCCTCGAGTCGCGGGGCATGCTGCTCACGGCGGGGCCCGGCGGTAAGGACCTCCGGCTGCTCGACCCGGGAGACGTGCTCCCCGGCGCCGAGGTGAAGTGAGCCATGGCTGCTGACCTCCGCCTCGAGCGAGACGCGCTGCTGTTGACGCTCGAACGGGAGCGAAAGCCCGCCGCGCGCGCCGAGGCAGCCGAGGCCCTCTGCGACCTCGCCTTCGAGGCCGCTGGGGCGAACAAGGCCGAGCTTGGCCAAGTGGTGGCGCGGCTCCTCGGCGATCACCAGCCTGAGGTGCGGTGCGCCGGGCTGGCGCTGGCGAGCGAGACGCTCCTGCCAGCCGAGGCGCAGGAGATTCTCGTGCGCCACGTGAACGATGGGGTTCCCCGGGTGCGCCTCGAGGCTGTCGGTCGCCTGGCTGACCTCGTGGTGCCCAGCTCGCGCGGCGCCCTGGCCGCGGCCCTGGAAGACGAGCTCCTCGCGGTGCGGTTCGAGGCGGCCCGGGGCATGGTCGCCCTCAAGCACGCCGCCGGCCTCGAGGTGCTGCTCCAGGCGCTGGAGGACCCCGAGCTGCGGTTTCGAGCCGCGGCGGCCCTGGCTCGACTGGGAGATCGCTCCGTCGTCCCCAAGCTGAAGAAGGCGTTCTCGGCCTGGTTCCTCCCCGTCTTCGAGCGAACGCAGCTCGCCGGGGCGCTGGCCGTCTTGGGCGACGCCGATGGCGCGGCTCACTTGTTCAAGCGGGCCGGCAAGCGCTGGTCGGTGGATCGCGCGATGGCCATCGAGCTCCTCGGAGAAGTGCGAGCAGCCGGGGCCAAGGAGCGGTTGCTCGAGGTGCTCCGTGATCCCTCCGATCCCTCGCGGGGAGCGGCGGCCCGAGGGCTCGGTCGTCTCGAGGACCCGACCGCCGAGCCGGCGCTCCTGGCCGTGCTCGAGGAGCGGCTGGTGCCCGACGACATCAGGCTCGACGTGGCCGAGGGGCTCTTGGGCCTGGGGACCCCCAGCGCCCGGGCGCGCGCCGCCGGCCTCTCCTTCGACGATGCCAACGCCCGTGAGGAGCTCAAGGCCATGCTCGAGGAGACGGCCTCGGAGGAAGGCTCGCAGTGAAGCTCATCGACGCGCACTGCCACCTCGAGACCAAGGCGTTCCCCGCGCCGGCCGAGGTGATTGCCCGGGCGCGAGCCGCCGGAGTCGTGCACGCGGTGGTGATTGGCCTGCTCCAGCGCCCGGGGGACTTCGGCGTGGCGCTCGAGCTCGCCGCGCAGTTCCCCGACTTTCTCACGCCCACCATGGGGATCCACCCCCACGACGTCGCCGCCGCGACCCAGGCCGACTGGGACACATTGGTGGCCCATTGCACGCGCAAAGAGGTGGTGGCCGTGGGTGAGACCGGCCTCGACTACTTCTATGATCACTCGCCCCGGGAGCAGCAGCTCGAGGGCTTCCGGCGGCAGTGCCAGCTCGCCGCCCAGGTTGGCAAGCCGGTGGTGGTGCACGTTCGGGACGCGCACGACGACTGCTTCGAGGTGCTCTCGAGCGAGAAGGTCGCCCGGGGTGTCATTCACTGCTTCACCGGCGACACGGCCGCGGCGCGGCGCTACCTCGACCTGGGGTTCTTCCTCAGCGTCTCGGGCGTAGTCACCTACAAGAAGAACGAGCCCCTCCTCGAGGCCGTGCGCTTCGCTCCGGCCGACAGGCTGATGGTCGAGACCGACAGCCCCTACCTCGCGCCGGTGCCCCATCGGGGGAAGTGGCCCAACGAGCCTGGGTGGGTGGCCGAGACGGCGAAGAAGGTGGCTTCGCTCAAGGGCCTCGACGCCGAGGGGCTGGCGCTGGGGTGTGCGCGCAACACCATCGAGTTGTTCGGTCTCGACGTCACGCTGTAGCCGAGCCGTGGTCAGCTCTTGAACATGAAGTACGCGGCGCCGACGAGACAGCACCCAGCCCACAGGTAATTCAGGGTGAGCTTCTGGCCCATGTAGAGCACCGCGAACGGCACGAAGATGCTCAGGGTGATGACTTCTTGGAGCACCTTGAGCTGCCCCAGGGACATGGCCGTGGAGCCGAGGCGATTGGCGGGCACCTGAATGAGGTACTCGAACAGCGCGATGCACCAGCTGACGATCGCCGCGACGAACCAGGGCCGCTGCCCGAGGGTCTTCAGGTGCCCGTACCAGGCGTAGGTCATGAACAGGTTCGAGGCCACCAGCATCGCGCTGGTCACCAGAACCGGTCGGCTGCTTGGTTCCATGGGGGGCTTCTCTAACCGGTTCGCGCGGTGGATCAGAAGTTCGTTCACCGAGGACGGAGGCGCGTAGCAAGGTTCAGGCGCGTGAGCCCGAGGCCCGGGGTCGTTCAGCTGCGCCCTCGGCTTGGCCACCAACCACGAACAACACCGCCCAAAGGGGACGAGGGCGTCCGGGTACCCTCCGCCGTGCCTCGACCGACCAGCCCCTCGACCTCGAGCTCGCGGGTGCGCTGCCCACCCAAAGGGACTCGACGAGTACGCGCGCATGCTCCTGCGCCCCGGGCGAGGTGGGCGCGGAGTGCTGGGGTGGCATGCCGGAACCTCCTCTCGCCGACCTTCGACGCGATGGTAGCCCCAGCCAGTGCTTCCGTCTTCGAGCCCCTTCCGAACCCGTGGGCATCCCTCCGGGGCTTAGGGGTCTCCGAGCCTGTCATCACGGTGTACAAATCAGTACTCCGTGATGACAGGGCTGGGGACTGACCCGTCCTCGAGGTGGGTACCGAGGTTCGGAGACCCAAGTTCGCGTCGCCGTCACCGTCTCTGAATCCGACCTCGCCGCCCCCGGGTGCCCCAGACTTCGCCTGCGCGTCCTACGT
>PMBV01000414.1 GCA_003153055.1 Myxococcales bacterium | reverse complement strand
GTCGCGGTAGCTCTGCACCCACTTGGAGAAGCTGCGGTTGATGATGGTCTCGGAGGTCGGGCGAATGACGTAGCGCCCACCTTCCGGCAGCGGCTCTCCACCGGCGTGCGTCACCACCGCCACCTGAGGCGCGAAGCCCTTCACGTGGTCCTTCTCGCGGGTGAGGTACTCCTCGGGGATCAACATCGGGAAGTACGCGTTCTGATGACCTGTTTCCTTGAACATGCCATCGAGGCCCGCCTGCATCTTTTCCCAGATGCCGTAGCCGTTGGGCCGAATCACCATGCAGCCGCGGACGTCCGAGTAGTCGGCCAGCTTGGCGCGCTGGACGAGCTCCACGTACCATTCGGAGAAGTTCTCGGCCCGCGTCGGGAGCTTGAGCTCCTGGTCCTTCTTTCCGCCCGGTTGCTTGGTCGTCTCAGCCATGTTCGCCACCTAGAGCAGCCTGACGGAGGTGGCAACCGAAGACGGACTCGCCAGACGCAACTTTGTGCCGTCCGGGGCGACAAATTCCATGTCCATGTCCGAATTCCGAGTGAGGCCGCGGGCCATCTCGAGCACTCCCACCCGGTTCTCGGAGCGAGAGATCCACGCCGCCGGTCTCCCCAAGGACCTGTTCGGCGCCTCCAACGTGGCGTTCCGCCGGGTCGAAAAAGTGACCGGAACCTCCCTCGAAGTTGAGGGTGGTCGAGTACCCATGGGACGACTGGGCGCGGTGAAACCTGGGCAGTGGCTGCGGTTTTCTCGGGTGGATGGAGGGGTCGAGGTGAAGGTCGACCACGACGCCACCCAGCGCGCCGAGGGCCGCATGGCCGACCTCTTTCAACAGCTCAAGAAGCGCTGACGACTACTCGGGTGTGAACCGAGCCTGGAAGAACCGGAGGTACTTGGGCTCGTGCACCATCTTGAGCCCTCGGGCCTTCTCGCGCTCTTGGTAGACGGCGATGACCGACTCGGCCACCACGTCCATGTGGGCCTGGGTGTAGACGCGCCGGGGAATCGTCAGGCGCACCAGCTCGAGCTTGGGGTAGTGGTGCTGGCCCGTCTTGGCGTCGCGGCCGGCCGAGACGATGCCCCGCTCCATCGAGCGCACCCCGGAGTCGACGTACAGGGCGGCGGCCAGCGCCTGAGCGGGGAACTGGTCTTGCGTGAGGTGGGGGTAGAAGGCGCGGGCGTCGAGGTACACCGCGTGACCCCCGATGGGCCGCACCACCGGCACGCCAGCGTCGATGAGCGCTTGGCCCAGGTATTCCACCTGGCCGACGCGGGCGCGAATGTGATCGTCGGCCACGCTCTCGACGATGCCGCGGGCCATGGCCTCCATGTCTCGCCCGGCCATGCCGCCGTAGGTGTGGAGGCCCTCGTAGACCACCACGAGGTTGCTGGCCTCCTCGTAGACGGCCGCGTCATTGGTCGCCAGCCACCCGCCGATGTTCACCAGCGCGTCCTTCTTGCCGCTCATGGTGCAGCCGTCGGCGTAGCTGCAGAACTCCTTGAGAATCTGCGCCACCGGAATGCCCGCGAACCCCGCCTCGCGCTGCTTGATGAACCAGGCGTTCTCCACCGCCCGGGTGGCGTCGAGGTAGATGGGAATGCCGTGCTTCTGCGTCAGCGCCCGCACCGCTCGCATGTTGGCCATCGAAATGGGCTGGCCACCGGCCATGTTCACCGTCGCCGCCACGCAGACGTAGGGCACCTTGGCTGGGCCCCACTTGGTGATGACGGCCTCGAGCGCGGCGAGGTCGACGTTGCCCTTGAACGGCAGCTCGATGGTCGGGTCGTGCGCTTCGGGCACCACCACGTCGACGAAGGTGCCGCCGGCGAGCTCCTGGTGGAGCCGGGTGGTGGTGAAGTACATGTTCCCCGGCACCACGTCGCCGGCCTTGATGAGGATGCGCGAGAGGATGTTCTCGGCTCCTCGGCCCTGGTGCGTGGGCACGATGTGGCGAAAGCCGTAGTGGGTGCGCACCGCCTCCTCGAGGTGGAAGAAGTTCTTGCTCCCCGCGTACGCCTCGTCGCCCATCATCATGCCCGCCCACTGCCAGTCGCTCATCGCGCTGGTGCCCGAGTCGGTGAGGAGATCGATGTAGACGTCGTCGCTCTTGAGCAGGAAGGTGTTGTAGCCAGCCTCGACGATGGCGGCCTCGCGCTCGGGCCGCGTCGTCACCCGCAGCGGCTCCACGACCTTCACTTTCCAGGGTTCAGCCCAGCTTCGTTTGCTCGTCATGGCCGGGGTGTACCACCCGGTGCGTTGGGCGTGCTCGGGGAGTAGGAATGACCGAGATGGAAGAGCGCCGCGGACTCCTCCTCCTCCTCCTCCTCGATGATGATCCGTACCTGTGCGAACAGGTGCCAGACATGGGCGGCGAGGCCGGCGCTCGAGCGCATCGTTGCGTTCCTACCGTCACCTCCCGGAGCGCACTGTGAAGCGGGTCGGAGCCCCTCGAGACGGTGCACCACACCGACGACACGCACCTCGAGGAGGTCATGCAGCGGGTACTGGCGGGGTATTCAGTGGCCACGGGAGGCTCGCCAAAAAACGACGGAGTCACGCCTTACGACCAGCGTCGCTCTCGTTTGAGCCGGGCCCGGAGCGCTTCGAGCTCGTCGAGGGAGGCGCGTTGAATCTCCTCTCTTCGAGCCGGATCGAGCTCGATCCCGAAGCTTTCGGCGAGGTCGGCGACGGCCGTTCTGAGTCCATCCGCGAGTCCTTCCGCCCGTCCTTCGACCCGTCCCTCCACCTTGCCCTTGGCAAGAACCTCGGCCGATAGTGCGCCCATCTCGATGCGGTACGTGTCGAGCGCGCGCTGTCGCTGCTGGGCGAGGTCCTGAGCACTCGGGGTCGCCGAGAGGTTGATGAGGAGCTCGTTGGCCTTGGCGATCGCGGCGTTACTCATACATGCCTCCTTCACTTCCTCGTCGCTCGTCGCCCCGAGGAAGCGACTCCAGGCTAACAAATCCGCGTCTTCTTGCCGAGTCACGGCCAGAGGCCCCTGGCGCTTGGGAAGCTCGACGACGTGGATCTCAAGCGCGTCACTGAAGGGGAAGTGCTTTTCGGCCTCCAGCAGCCTGAAGGTCGAGTGAAAACGAGGTGTATCGAGCTCCACGTAGTCGAGGAAGAGCACCGAGATGACGGGTCGAAGGCAGGTATAGTCCTCGCCTCGCTCAATCTGGGTGGTGAAGGCCCGAGACCAGTAGAAGAGCGCGCGAACCGGCAAGCCGGGGCGCCTGCTGGCTTGCATCTCGACGTTGATGCGCGTGCCATCGTCGAGCACCACGAGGATGTCGAGCACGACGCCCTTGTCGTCGACCCGGGTTCCGGGAATCCAAGGGTTGAGGACCCGCACCTCCGAGATGGGCCGCGCCGGGCGGAGGACCGCCGTCAAGAGGGAGGTGAGCGCCTCGCGGCTCTCCGGCGCCGAGAAGAGCAGCTTGAACACGATGTCCAGGGTCGGATCGAGGGTTGTCCGCATGGAGCCTCCAGGCTGCCCCGCCAGGGAGCAACCGAAGTGCCAGGGCAACTGCCCGTGACGCCAGACCGATGGATTCCACCAGCGTCTCGCGTGATGGACTGGCGTCCGCCGTGGGCCGGGTCTTTCGGGTCTCGTCCGACCGCGCCGACGGGAGCGGACCACCGATGCCATCACCCCGGAAGGTGGGCGAAGCGGTGAAGGTCTCGTAGGCACCGTCGACGTGGCGGTCGACTTCCTCACTCGATGGTGTAGCAAGTCGTTGAGCAGGACCTCATCAGCGAGCGCGGGGGGCGGGATGAGGTCGCGGACGTACGCCGTTGACAGCGACGTTCTCATCCTCCTTCAGCGTGGGCGGGTCGAGAGCACACTCGCGCAGCTCGGCCGCTTGCCGATGGTCGTGACCGCCATCGTCTGGGACGAGGTCACCTCCGGCCCCTGCGGGGGTCGGAGAGCATTCCGTCATCGCTCGTGTTGCGACGCACGCGGATGCCATCGCGGTGATGCTCGACAAATTCCTCCCTGGCTGCGACCACGCCGCGACCCATGGCTTCGGGCGACCGCTCTCTACGGTGTCGCAGGTGGCTCGGGCGGAGCAGGGGCCGCGGCCGGAGCTTCCATCTTCTCGGTCGCCATGCCGAGGATCTCTGCGCCGGCGTGTCGAGCTCCGTCGAGGGCGCCCACCAGCTTGCCGTAGTTCGTCTCGTCGTCGGCGGTGAAGAACACCAGCCGCTCGCCCTTGGGCTTGGCGGCGACCGCGCGGCTGAGACGCTCGACGTACTCTTCGGCCGTCACCTTGTCCGCGTTGATGGAGATCTGTCCGTCTTTTGCGACCGAGACCACCAGCTGATCCGGAGGCACCTGGTTCTCGTCGATCTCTTCCTGCTTGTCGGGCACCCGCACCTCGATGTCCTTCTCGAGCAGCGGCGTCACCACCATGAAGATGATGAGGAGCACCAGCACCACGTCGACGAGCGGGGTGATGTTGATTTCGGAGTTGGGCGAGCCCTGAGGAGCCACCTTGAACTTGCGCATCGCCCTCACTCCTTCTTCTCTTCTTCGACGCCCAGGCCCATGGACTTGGCGCCGGCTTTACGCGCGAGGTTCATCACCTTCCGCACGTCGTCGAAGGTCAGGGATTGGTCTCCCTTGAGGAGGATCTTCTTGCCCGGCTCGGCGATGATCTTCTTCTGCAGGGCGGCCTCGAAGCCCTCGTCATCGTACTTGTCGGTCTCGATGTAGATCGACTTGTCGGGAGTCACCGACACGATGATGGGGTCAGAGTCTTCGCCCTTCTTCTCTTCGACCTTCATCGCCCGGGGGAGCTTGACGTCTTTGCCCCGCTGCAACATCGGGGTGATGACCATGAAGATGATGAGGAGGACCAACACCACGTCCACGAGGGGCGTGACGTTGATGCTCGCCATGATGCCCTTCGACGACCCTGCTGCCATTGCCATGGCGTCACCTCACCTCGGCGAATTGCCAGGCCTTCAGGCCGCGTAGTGCTTCGAAACCAGGTCGAGGAACTCGTTCGACGACTCGGAGATGTCCACCGACCGAGCGTCGACCCAGCCCTGGAGGAAGTTGAACGCCATCACCGCGGGGATGGCCACCAAGAGCCCGAAGGCGGTGGTGATGAGCGCCTCGGCGATGCCGGCCGAAACGGTGCCCAGGCCGCCCGAGCCCGAGGCCGCCATCGACTGGAAGGAGTTCACGATGCCCATGACCGTTCCCAACAGGCCGATGAACGGCGCCGTCGAGCCGACCGTGGCGAGCACGCCCAGGCCGCGCTTGAAGATCTGCACCTCGCGAGCGGCCTGGCGCTCGAGGGCGCGGGCCACCGATTCAACCGCGACGTCACGATCGCGAGGGGCGAGCTTGAACGCGGTGAGCCCGGCGTTGATGACTCGGCCGAGGTGCCCGACGTTCTTGCTGGGGCCGCCGCTCACTGCCGCGGCGATGTCTCCGCCGGACAGGAGCTGAGCCATCTTCTCGGCGAACTGCACCGATTCGGAGCGCGACTTCGAGAACACCACGATGCGCTCGAACATCACAATCAAGCTCGCGAACGACATGAAGGCCATCACTACGACGATGGTCTTCGCGAAAATGCCCATCGACATCCACAGGTGACCAAGAGAAAAATCCATAGCAGGGGCGGTTCCTAACGCGCAGCCCTTCTTTGGGCTAGCGCGAAATCAAAGGGCGAAAGCTTCAGCGGGGAAGCCTGAACTGGAAGTTGAAGACGTAGTCGATCGCGATCGGGCGGCCCTGGAAGGTTGCGGGTACGACCTTCATCGACTGGATGCGATTGATGACCGCTTCTGAAAGGTGGGGGAGCGGTTTGAGGACCCGGCAGTTCTTCACCGTTCCGTCGGTGAGGACGTTGCACTTCACGATCATCATCCCCTCGACGCGCGCCTCGGTCGCCTCTCTGGTGTAGAGGTTGTGCACGAGCTGTCCCTGATCGTACTGCGGCCTCGTCATGCCCTCGCCAAACGCCACCACATCGGTGCCGGAACCGCCCAGCGAGCCACCAACGACCCCGCCGATCACGCCTCCCACCACTCCGCCCACGACGCCACCCTCGACGCCTCCCTCGACCCCGTCGTCGTCGCTCGAGCTCTCTTCCTTCGAAGGCTCAGCCTCCTTTGGCTTTTCCTGAGGGATCTCCTTGGGCTGAATGATCATGTCCGGCTTCGGAATGACCTTCTTCTCGACCTTCGTGCTCGACTTCTTCGGGGGAGGCGGCGGCGGAGGAGGGGGCGGTGGAGGCGCCGCGGCGAAGAACTTGACCTCGGTAAGGTCCTCTTTCACGGGGGGAGGGCGCGTCGTCAGGTAGATCGTCAGCGCGACGAGCCCGACGTGCACGGCGATCGAGATGAGCGTCCCGACACCAAAGCGACTCTTGGGGACGTTACCCCTATTCAGGACCGAATCAAACATAGCAGGAAGGGGGCCATAGCACCGAACGCCCGGGAATTGCGATCCCCGTTGACTTGGCCGTTACCCTGTGTAGGGTTCGCGGCGCAATTCGTCCACCCGCTGGAGGGGTCTCCGTGCGCGTTACAACTCGGCTGTACCGAGCGTTGCTCATCGTGAGCATGCTCGTTTCTTCTGTGGCGCTTGCCCAAGGTACGTCAGTCATCACCGGAACGGTGACCGACGCTGCCACTGGCAAGCCAGTACCTGACGTGGTCGTGACGGCGAAGTCTTCCGCCCTCCAAGGCGAGGAAGTCGTCGTGACCGATGCCGCTGGTTTGTACCGACTGGCGCAGCTTCCCCCCGGCGAATACACCATCAAGCTCGAGAAAGAGTCGTACAAACCCTTCAGCCGCGCGGAAATCACGGTCCGCAGCGACCGGACGATCCGCGTCAACATCCAGGTTCAGCCGGAGTCGGTGCAAAGCGAGCAGATCGTCGTCGTGGCGAAAGCCCCCACCGTGGACGTGGGTTCGACGAGCACGGGCATCAACGTCGGCAAGGAGTTCATCAACAACATCGCCTTCGTCACCCCGAACGCGAACGGCGTGCGGTCCTTCGAGTCGCTGGCGTCGGTGGCCCCGCAGGTCGTCGCTGACGGCTACGGCTACGGCTTCTCCGGCGCTCAGTCTCCCGAGAACCTGTACATCGTTGATGGCGTCTCGGTGAGCGACCCGGCGTACGGTGTCAACGGAGCGCAGTTCCCGGTCGAGTTCGTCCAGGAAGCGAACGTTGTCACCGGTGGGTACCAGGCGGAGTACGGCCGGGCCACCGGCGGCGTCTTGAACGTCGTCACCAAGAGCGGCTCGAACGAGTTCCACGGCAGTGTGTGGGGCGATTACACGCCGGGCCTGTTGACGGCGACTCCGCCGGCGATCCGCAACGACGCCTCGGCGATCGTCACCCAGTCGACGCTGTGGAACACGGTCGACTTCGGCGCTGAGCTCGGTGGCCCGATCCTGAAGGACAAGCTGTGGTTCTACGCCGGCATTTCGCCCTCGTGGAATCGCAACCTGACCACGCGCTCGCTCAGCCGCTTCGTCATCAACGAGGCTGGCACCGACTTCCAGAAAGACCCGAGCGGCCTCGCGGTGCGGGAAACCATCCCGGGGACGACCCAGCGTCGCTTCGATGACAATCGGTCGCTCAGCTACATCGCGAAGCTGACCTTCCTCATCAACTCGGACAACAACCTCTCGCTCTCGGTCGTGGGGACCCCGTCTCAGCAGGTCATTCCGTACTCGTTCAACGAGCGCCGTCGGCTGTCGGCGACTTCGCCCGGTGGAAGCATCACCACCGACAATACCAACACCGTCTCGCTGCGGTACCAGGGCGGCTTCCTCGACAAGCACCTCCTCGT
>PMBV01000258.1 GCA_003153055.1 Myxococcales bacterium | reverse complement strand
CCCTCGAGAAGAGCCTCGACACGAGCGCCCTGGACACGCCGGTCAAGATGGTGAGCGTGTTCGCGGTGCCAGGAAACGCGCGGCGGGTTCGGGTCGTGGTGGCGGCCGGGCAGGCCTTCGATCAGACCGTGAACGAGCGACCAGGGGTCCTGCAGTGGAAGCTGTCGACCAAGGTCATGGAGCAGGTGGTGACGGCAGGGGCGTCGGCCGGCTTCAACGTCGAGAACGCCACGGTCTCTGAAGAGGGGGCGCCGCAGCAGCGTCGCGGCTACGTGGGCAAGCGGGTGTCCTTCGAGTTCAAGGACATCGACCTCCACAACCTCCTTCGGATCATCGCCGAGATTTCCAAGAAGAACATCATCGTGGCCGATGACGTGAGCGGCCACATCACCATCAGGCTGCGCAACGTACCGTGGGACCAAGCGCTCGAGCTCGTCCTCCGCTCCAAGGGTCTCGGCAAGGAGGAGTTCGGCAACATCGTGCGGGTCGCGCCCCTGGGGACCCTGGAGAACGAGGCCAAGCAGCGCTCCGAGCGGAAGATCGCCGAGCGCAAGTCGCGTGAGCTGACGGTGGCGCTGGTTCCGGTCAACTACGCCACCGCCTCTGACATGGCGACCAAGGTGAAAGACGTGCTCACCGACCGCGGCAACGTCTCGGTCGACGCGAGGACCAATACGCTCATCGTCCGAGACCTTCCCGAGAACATGGGGCGGGTTCGCTCGATGGTCGCGAGCCTCGACCTCCAGACCCCGCAGGTCATGATCGAGGGCCGCATCGTCGAGGCGAGCACCCGGTTCGCCCGCGAGATCGGCATCCAGTGGGGTGGGCAAGCGGCGATGTCGCCCGGCACTGGGAACCCCACGGGGCTCCTCTTCCCCAACACGGTCGCGGTGACCGGCGGTGTCACCGGCAACACGGCGGGCGTGGCCACGCCGGCGAACTACGCCGTGAGCCTTCCGGTCGGCGCGGGCGATGGCAGCGGTGGCGCACTGGGCATGGTGTTCGGCTCGGTCGGCGGCGCGGCGATCTTGAACCTGCGGCTCAGCGCCCTCGAGGCCAACGGCTCGGTGAAGACCATCTCGGCGCCCAAGGTGACCACGATGGACAATGCCTCGGCCCACATCAGCCAAGGCGTGTCGATTCCCTTCGCGTCGGTGTCGGCGGCGGGCGCGAACACCTCCTTCGTCGAGGCCCGGCTCTCGCTCCAGGTCACGCCCCACATCACCCAGGACGGCAGCGTGATGATGCAGATCGCCGCCCAGAACAACCAGCCCGACCCGGCCAACGCGGGGGCCAATGGTCAGCCGGGTATCGCGAGGAAAGAGGCCACCACCAACGTGCTGGTGAAAGATGGCGAGACCACCGTGATCGGCGGAATCTACGTTCGATCAGGGTCGAGCAACCAGTCTGGGCTGCCCATCTTGAGCAAGATTCCGGTGATTGGGTTCTTCTTCCGGAACTACCGCGAGAGCGAGAGCAAGAACGAGCTGCTCATCTTCATCACTCCCAGAATCCTCAACCGCACGTCGGTTGCTCAAAGCCAGTGAGGACTCCCATGTTGCGATTGTCTGCCGTCGTCGTGCCTCTGGTCCTCTTCCTCAGTTGTGCTTCGGGTGAGAGCGGCAACATCTCGCTCACCGAGTTCTTCATTGACTCGGCCTGCTCCCTTCCGCCTGCCACCACGACCTCCTCCTCGACCGACGGCGGCTTTGTCTCGGGGACAGGAGGGCTGTGGAGTCGCGGCTCCCTGTTGGTGGTCTCGGGGGTTCCGCCGAGGTTCAAGATCGGGATGGGTGTCAAGAGCACAATCGGTGGTGTCGGCAGCGATTTGACCGTGGGTGGGACGACCTTCGACACCGCAGCCTCGGATCACCCGATCCTCGACACCGTCTCGGTGACCCTCTCGGCGACCCCGGCGCTTACCTTCCCGTCCGAGCCTTACCGTGTCTCGCTCTACACGAACTTCGACCAGAGCAACCAGGCGTGGATCGGCTTCCCCGACCTCATCGGCCCGAGGCAGGGAGACGTCCTGGCGGCGATCGACCCGACCATCACGTACGAGCTGCGCGCGCAGGTCGAGGTGCGGGGGACGATGTCACGCTCCGGGGCGGTCATCTCTTCTGGGCACTACGCCTTCTTCCCCATCGGTGTCTCGACTTACACCAACTCCATTGGCTCGACGGACTGCACCAACTTGGGTCGAGGCATCGGGTGCTTCGCCCCGGGTACCTTCGGCGCCCCGGCGTGTTGTGACGGGCTGGGGTCTGTGGCTGGGTGCAAATAGATGGGGTTCACCGAGCACCTCAAGACCGTGGTGTCCTCGGTCGACGGAGCCATCGCAGCCAGCATCATGGGCTTCGATGGCATCGCCATCGAGACGCTCCAGGCGCCCAGCGCCGCGGCCACTTCGGCCGACCTCGAGCTCACCACCGCGTGGATCGAATTCGCCAACCTGCTGAGTCAGCTCCGCAACGTCGCTGGCACCCTCAAGACTGGCGCGGTGACCGAGCTGTCGGTCAACTCCGAGAAGTGCATCACGTTGATGCGCATGATCAACGCCGAATACTTCCTGGTGCTCGGCCTCGCGCCCTCGGGCAACTACGGCAAGGCGCGCTACGTCATGCGCATCACCGCGCCCCTGGTCGCCAAGGAATTGTAGGCTCCAGCGTTCTTGACGCGGAGCGTCGACCCAACTTCCGGACTTGTGTTGAACCGGAGCCACAGGTAGAGGGCCGCCATGGCTGGCGTCATTGATACCTCCGAATTCCGTAAGGGCCTCAAGATCGAGATCGACGGAGAGCCCTTCGAGATCCTCGATTTTCAGCACGTGAAGCCCGGGAAGGGCTCGTCCTTCACCCGGACCACCATCAAGAGCCTGATCAGCGGGCGGCAGCTCCAGCCAACGCTCAAGAGCGGTGACAAGGTCGGCCGCCCGGACATCGAAGAGAAGGAAATGCAGTACCTGTACTCGCAGGGCGACGAGTTCCACTTCATGGAACAGAAGACCTTCGAGCAGACCTTCCTCAGCTTGGCCGTGCTCGGTGAGTCGCGGAACTTCCTCAAAGAGAACATCAACTGCTCGGTGATGTTCTTCAACGGCAAGGCCCTTGGCGTGTCACTGCCGAACTCGGTCGAGCTCAAGGTCGTCAAGTGCGATCCCGGCGTGAGGGGAGACACGGTGTCCGGTGCCACCAAGCCCGCGACCCTCGAGACCGGCTACTCGGTGAACGTGCCCCTCTTCATCAACGAGGGTGACATCCTCAAGATCGACACCCGCGACGGCAAGTACCTCACCCGCGTCGCGACTGCTTCCGTCTGACCGATTCACCCGCCCGTGTGCCGTCTGTTTGACGGTGCGCGCTTCGCTCCGGGACACCCGGACCTTCATTGGATCTCCCGCCGATGCCGAGGAAACAGCCGAAGCCCGTCTCATCCGTGCGCTCCACCGACAGCGGTACGTCGCTCGACGTCGAGGCGCTCCGTCAGATCATCGAGATTCTCGAGGCCAGCGAAGTCACCCGCCTGGTGTGGACCAATGGGAGCGAGCGGGTCTCCATTCGACGGGGAGCGCCCGAGCCGCCTGTCGTTCATCACGTGACGCACTCCAGTGCGCCGACGGTCGTGCCCGTGGCCCAGTCGGTGGCCCCATCGCACCCGGCTCAAGCCGAGGTTCGGGGTGGGCCGTCGGGCTCTGCTCGTGCTCCAGTGGCCGAAGCGGCTGACAAGAAGGGCCACGTCATCACCTCGCCCTTCGTCGGCACTTTCTACCGCTCTTCAGCGCCCGACCAGCCGTCGTTCACCGAGGTCGGGAACGTGGTGAAGAAGGGGCAGGTGCTGTGCATCGTCGAGGCGATGAAGCTNNGAGATCGCGCTCCGCGTCCTGCGCGCCTGCAAGGAGCTGGGCATTGCCACCGTGGCGGTGCACTCGACCGCCGACGCGAACGCGCTCCACGTGCGCTTCGCTGACGAGTCGGTGTGCATCGGGCCGCCTCCGTCACGGGACAGTTACCTCAACGTGCCGGCGCTGTTGTCGGCCGCCGAGATCACCCGCGCCGACGCCATTCACCCTGGGTACGGCTTTCTCTCCGAGAACTCGGAGTTCGCCGAGGTGTGCGGCAAGTGCCGGATCGCCTTCATCGGGCCCACCCCCGAGCTCATTCGTTTGATGGGCAACAAGGTGCGTGCGCGAGACGCGGCCATCGCCGCGGGGCTCCCGCTCCTGCCTGGGTCGAAGGGCGTGCTCAAGAGCGCCGACGAGGCCGAGGCCGTCGCGAGGGAGATTGGCTACCCGGTGATCCTCAAGGCCGCTGCCGGTGGCGGTGGCCGAGGCATGAAGATCGTGCGCGACTCCCGGGCGCTGGTGCAGGCCTTCGCCACGGCGTCCGCCGAAGCGGTGGCGGCGTTCGCCAACGGCGACATGTACCTCGAGCGGTACGTCGAGAAACCACGCCACATCGAGATCCAGATCGTCGCCGACCTCCACGGGAACGTGGTGCACCTGTTCGAGCGTGAGTGCTCGGTGCAGCGCCGTCACCAGAAGCTCATCGAGGAGAGCCCCTCACCGGGTGTGTCGCAGCAGCTCCGCGAAACCATGGGGCAGATTTCGGTCAAGGCGATGCAGGCCATCGGCTACTCGAACCTCGGCACCATCGAGTATCTGATGGATGAGCACGGTAAGTTCTACTTCATGGAGATGAACACCCGTGTGCAGGTCGAGCACCCGGTCACGGAGCAGGTGACAGGGGTCGACCTGGTGCGCACGCAGATTCTCCTGGCGGCGGGCGAGAAGCTGGCCTTCACCCAGGACCAGGTGTCGATCAAAGGGGCGGCCATCGAGTGCCGGGTCAACGCCGAAGACCCGGTCACTTTCGCCCCCTGGCCAGGCAAGATCACCGCCTACAGCCCGCCGGGAGGCTTGGGGGTCCGGGTCGACTCTGCTGCCTACGAAAACTACACGATTCCCTCCCACTACGACTCACTGGTGGCCAAGCTCATCGCCTTCGCCGACACCCGAGATCTGGCCATTCGGCGCATGAGGCGGGCGCTCAGCGAGTACGTCATTCAGGGAATTCGCACCAACATCCCCTTCCATCGGGCGGCGCTCGAGGAGGAGAGTTTCGTGCGAGGTGAATATGACACCCGGTTCGTCGAGCGTATGCACGCCTCTGAGACAGGAACCCAGCGGCTTCGCAAGGCCATCGAAGAGACCCCCTGAAGTCTGCAGGTTCGTTGGCAAGCTTCTTGGACCAGTGCCATCCGTCTGGTAACTTGACCCCGTTTTCCGCAGGGTTCGGTTCTTCCTGGTGTCACTCCGGACGAGTTCCGGGTTTTCCGTGTCGGTCCCTTGGACAAAAACAAGATCATCGAGGCCGCTGCGAAGCTGGTCGCCAAAGGGGCCTACGACAAGGCGATCAAGGAGTACCAAAAGATCCTGGAGGTCGATCCGAAAGACGTCCGGATCCTCCAGAAGATGGGTGAGCTGTACCAGAAGAAGGCCGACAACTCGCAGGCGGCCGCGTACTTCACCCAGGTCGCGGAGAGCTACACCAACGACGGGTTCTTCCTCAAAGCCGTCGCGCTCTACAAACAGGTCCTCAAGCTCGACCCGAGCCTCCTCGACATCAACATCAAGCTCGCCGAGCTGCACCAACAGCTGCAGCTCCTCGGCGAGGCCATGGCGTACTACCAGATCGTCGCCAACCACTACGACAAGGCGGGGGACACCAAGAAGTCCCTCGACACCTTGCGGAAGATGGTCGACCTCGACCCCGAGAACGTCGCCTCGCGGATCAAGCTCGCCGAGCTCTACGCGCGCGAGCAGATGACGAGCGAGGCGGTGGGCGAGTTCCGCCGCGCCGCCGAGCACCTCAAGCGCAACAACCGCGTCGACGACTACCTGCGCGTCGCCGAGCGCATCAGCCACCTCGACCAGGGCGACGTGCAGCTCGCGAAGGAGCTCGCGGAGAGCTACCTCACGAAGGGCGACAGCAAGCGCGCGCTCGCCAAGCTGCAGATCTGCTTCAAGGC
>PMBV01000350.1:65636-78400 GCA_003153055.1 Myxococcales bacterium | reverse complement strand
TGCGCGGGTGCTTCTCGACGCTCGCCCACACCCGCTTGTCGCTGGGGCGCGGGCGCTTCGCATCACTGTTCTCGTCGCGCAGCACGTGCAGCACGTCGGCCGCCGTGCGTTGCCACGGCTCGACCGAGTACACGGCACAGACCTGCGCCATTCGCTTGCGGTCGGCCTTCTCACCGGGGGAGAGCCGCATCTCGAGCTTGTTCGCCTTCTGCTCCGCCGCGAGCCGAGTCGCGTCCCGCAGGTCCTCGTGGCGCATGACAATGCCCTTGGCGTCGGTGCTGAGCACCAGGAGGAGATCCGTGGTCGCGCACCTCACGTGCCTCCGCACCTCGTAGAACGCGTCGAAGTCGCAGGCCGCACGGACGGCGAGTTCCTCAACCTGCCGCTTCGCTACCTCGGCGCCACTGCGGTCGCGGATCAGCTCAACCACTTCGTCGAACGACGCCCGTGCGCTCTCTTTCGCAACCAACTGCCGAACGCCGAACGAGAAGTGGTCGGCAGCGAGGTTCAACGCTCCGTCCATCGGGTGAAGGTCCTTGTGACCGGGCTCCTGGTATCCGAGTCGCGGGACCGCAACGAGGCCGAAGAGCGACTCGACGGTCCTCCCCGTGCTACGCGCGCTCGACCGCTCCCCGCCATCGGCCCCGACGACCTTCACCCGCTGCTCCAGTTCGGCGCGCAGCGCGAACTGCCCTTCGAGCATCAGCCGCGCCCATTCCCGCCCCTGCTTCTCGACGAATGTCTCCACCTCCGCGTGCTCCGCCCGTAACATCTGCTTGGCGCGGAGTTCCCTCTCGACCTCCTGGCTGTGCGCGTGCGCGCGAGCGAAAGTGCACGGCTCGGATGCAGCGGAGATCGGCGTGATATAGGATGCGCTCATCGAAGGGGCTCTCCCTCAGTTGGTTGTTGGTTCGCACCTCAACCGTACCTGGAAGGGCCCCTTCGGTGTTTCTCATTCCGATCCAACCAACTGTATTCACATCGTTTCTTGGCCGTCGGAGAAGATCTGCACCCAACCGGAACCCTACCGGCGGGAGCTGCTCCAAGCCCCGAAGGTGCTCGACGATGGGGATGCGCGCGGCCAAGAGGAGCGTGTGCACGGGGCGCGTTCCACCGCTGGTATCGTCGATGTTCATCGAGTCGATGCCGACCAGCGCCGCGCCCTCGGCCACCAGCCACTCGGCCGCGCGGCTCGTCAGGAACGGGGCACCTCTCCCGTAGTGCTCGGTCCCGAAGTGGCGGTCCCACCCGGTGTGCACCAGCACCGCCTTCCCTCGCACCTCGAGCGGGAGGAGAAGCTCACGGTCGATGGCGCGGCCGGCGGCTCCAGAGATGCGCACCACGACGCCTTCGAGGTCGGCCACCGCATTGAGCGGAGTCGCCTCCAGGTCGGGGCCATCGGCGTAGCGGTGGAAGGGCGTGTCGAGGTAGGTGCCGGTGTTCGCCACCATGGAGATGCGCCCGATGTGGAACTCGGTCCCTTCTGCGTAGCGCGACCTCGAGGCTTCCCGGCCGAGGTGCTCTCCTATCTCCGGCCCAGGGAGCCCGGGGTACGTCACCATCCCGTTCCGAATGGGGTGACTCAGCTCGACCAGGCGACGCATGTTCATACCTAAGCTCCTGCCCCACTGAGGGCCTCTTCCATCTCGTCAGACGCATCGAGCCTGCGCGCCTCGGCCGCCACGGCCACCGCTTCGGGTTCGCGACCCGCGGCTCGCATGGCTCTCCAGAGCGCCACGGCCCGCTCACGAAAGCTCTCCTGAATGAATTGCTTCAGCTGCTCGAGCGACTCCTGCGGGACGTCGGGCGGAGCCTCCAGACTCTCGCGCGTCAACTGATGCTCATGCCGGAGCTCGACCAGCGGCTGGGTGATGAGCGCCCCGAGGTCTGCCCACAGCCCCTTCTCCTCCAAGAGAGACACGAGCTGGTGGTTTCGCTCCAGGCCCGGGGGCGGCCGACTCCTCACCCGCTCCCACCAGGTGAGCGTGCGGTCGGGGTCTCCCAGCACCTCGTTGAGCGCGAGGAAATCGTCGCGCGCCGCCTCGCCCTGCCCCACCTCGGCCTCGTCGCGCAGCCGGCCGAAGACGCGCCAGGCGGCCTCATCGTTCGAGACGAGCACGCTCAGCTCGTGGAGGAGAAAGGAATATCGAACACCGACCCAGCTCGGTTGCACCTCGACGGCGTGCTCCCACAGCCACTGGAGCTCCGGCAGGGCCTCGGAGAAGCGGGCTCGATGGACGAGCTCCCTGGCCAGCTTCATTCGACCGCTGACATCGCCCGGTTCGACGGCCCGGAGCTGGTCGAGCTCGGTCCTCCCCTCGAGGGCTCCGTCGAGCCACCGCAGCAGTGCGCCGGCGCCTCGGCCACCGACGGTGCGGTCCACCTCCCGGCCGTCCTTCATCAGCACCAGCGTTGGCACCGCCATCACCCCGAGGCCGCTGACCCCATTCTCGGTTTGGTCCACTTGCACCGCGACGGCGTGCTGGGCCACCCACGCCTCCACCTCGGCCGCGCGCCACGTCGTTCGATCCATCTCTCGGCACGGCGGGCACTGCTCTCCGGTAACGTCGATGAGGAGGTGCTTTCCGGTGGCCTCGGCTTCAGCCATCGCTCCCTCGAGTTGGAGGTCTCGAAACAACGGCGGACGGGGCATGACTTCCTCCAGCGAGAGCATAGCGCCGAGCAACCGGCGACTTCAGGAGGCGGTGTGGAAGGTCAGCTGAGGCCCTCTTTGGGAGGCGCAGGGGGCTCGGAGGCCGTGGGGGGCATGAGTGGGTGAGGCGCCTGCTCGACGAGAATCACCCGCCTTCGAGCCAGCGTCCACGGGCCGTCCTTCGTTTCGGCCGTGCTGACGGTCAGCATGTAGTCGCCGCCCTTGGCCAGCACGATGTTCCACGCGTTGTGAAGCGACGTGTGGAATCGAGACGTGATCGTAATTTCTTGCTCCGAACCGCCCAGCACGTTTTTGCCGTCTGGGTCGAGGAGCTCGACCCGCTCGAAGAAGTGCACCGCCCCTTCGGTCGAGGGGCGGTAGTACTGAACGATGGTGTGGAGTCGCGGGACGCGGGCCGGGAACTTCTGGGCGAACAGCGTTTCGACCAAGTTGTAGGCGGTCGCGCGTCCCGTGAAGACGTCCACCGACACGCCCTCAGAGGCCAGGAGCGTGACAACGTCCAGCATCACGCGGCCAGGGGCAGGCAATCGTCGTCCTCGACCAGCGCGTCGGCTGCGGTCGGAACGGCAGCCGATACCGAAGGGGGCGTGAGGAGGTCGAGGGGGGCCAACTCCATCAGCGTGGCGATGGTCCGGGCGTTGGTGAACACGGCATAGACGAAGGAGCCCCACGCCTGCGAGAGCCTCAGTTGCTCGCCAGGAGCCTGAGCGAATCTGCGAGCTTCCGCATGAGTCGCGAGGAGCTCCACGAGCGACTCAGCGTAGTGCGCGCGGAGGTCATCGTCGATCTCCGCCCACTCGAAGAGGACCGAAGGGAGGTTCTGAGCCGAGCGCTCAAGCGCGTCGATGTAGGCGGCGAGGTTCATGGCGTCGAGATCGGCAGGACCACGGGTTTCGGCTTCTGTACCCAGTACTTGTACACCTGAATCGGTGCGTCTGCCTCGGGCAGGTAGTACGCGGTCGTGATTCGAGACTTCGCCGTGTCGTACACCACCAGGAGTACCTGACCGGGTACAAAGTGCACCCTCGGGAAATCAGGAGAAGTAACGCGCGTTTGCGTCGCTGCGAGGGGAACGATTCTGACACCGGCCTTCACCACCGACGCGAGCGCCGCAGCGTGCCGGCAGTCGACTTCGTACTCCTCGGGCGTTGTGCCGCTCCTCCACTGGCCGCCGCGGATCCGCTTCGCCACGTGGTACTCGAGGCTGGTCAATCCGGTGTTTCCGGCGATGGGTTGCCCGGTCGATGGGTGAGGGCAGCCGACGACAGACTCGCCCACTCTCGACCAGGCGCTCTCCGGCCGACGCTCCCGATTGAATGGCGCCTTCGAGATGTGGGCACGCACCGTCGCACCGTCGCCGGGTGCCGGCTTCCGTTCCCCCTTCGCAAGGGCAGCGATCAGCGTATCCACGGCCGTCGACATCCATCCCTCCTTACCGCGTTCGACCGCATGGAGCAGCACGGAACCGCGCGCCGCCGTGCGGTGCACGCGAGTTTGGTGCGCCAAAGCGGCCCCCATTCGGGCGTCCCCTCGTGAGGTTCGCGACCACAGCATCGCCCCTCGCGCCCAGCACGGGCGACTTCAGGCCTTCCGGTAGTAGTCGGCCATGGGGAACCTCCGCGCGTAGAGCGCGAAGGCCAGCGCAGCGACCAAGGCGAACCCGGCGAAGAAGAACATCTGGCTCGCCGTCACGCCCCAGCCCTGCGCCTTGATGGCGTCGGTCACCACCGGACTCTTCACCGAGACATTCACCAGGAGCACCCAGAGGTTCCCCACGGTGACGGAGAGCTGGAAGAAGGCCGTCACCACGCTCTTGAGCCGCGCCGGCGCCTGCGAGTAGGCGAACTCCAGGCCGGTGGCCGATACCAACACCTCGCCCAGCGTGAGGAGCAGGTACGGCCCCGCCTGCCACAGCACCGGCACCTTGAGCCCTTGCGCAGCGGCCGAGTCGACCCGCAGTTGCAGGAGCGCCACGAGAATCCACGCCAGCCCAGCGATGGCGATGCCCGCCCCCATGCGCCTGAGCGGCGTCACCGTCACGCCGAGACGCCGGAGGAGCGGGAAGAGCACGGTGTTGTTGAGGGGAATGAGCACCATCACCATCGCCGGATTGAGGGCCTGCATCTGAGAGCCCGAGGTGAACCAGCTCCAGCCCGGGAGCGCCATGACCTCGCCCTGCAGAATCCACGTCGAGGCCTTCTGGTCGAACAGGGACCAGAAGGGCGTGATGAGGGCAAAGACCACCAGCACCCGCAAGACGGCCCTCACTCCGTCGACGTCGTCCTCCGGATGGTGGCCCCTCGCGCGCTCGAGTTGGAGCCAGGCCCCAGCCCCTCCGAAGCCCAGCACCCAGACCAGCGCCAGGCACAGCCCAGCCACGGCGCCCAGCCATGGAATGGCGAAGAGCGTGCCGACGCCGAGCACCACGCCCATCAACGCCAGCCACAGCCCAGGCCGGCCTCGGCCCTCCGCGCGAGTCAGCAGGGCCGTCTTCACCACGCGGAGAAAGGAGTGGGGGTCCGCCTCGGCCGGTGGCACTCGCACGTACCGGTGGCGGCCAACCCAGAAGAGCACCGTGGCCAGCACCATCACCACTCCGGGGATGCCGAAGGCCAGCGTGGGCCGCCACGGCTCGGAGCCCCCAGTGAGCACCGCGGGCATCAAGAGCGAGGCGAAGAACGAGCCGAAGTTGATGACCCAGTAGAAGGCATCGAAGACGACCTTGGCCTTGGCCTTGTTCGACTGGTCGAACTGGTCGCCCACGAAGGGAGACACGCAGGGCTTGATGCCACCCGAGCCGAGGGCGACGAGGAACAGCCCCAGCATGAACCACTCGCGCGAGCCCGTGGAGAAGGCCAGCAAGACAAAGCCGGCGATGTACACCAACGAGAGCCTGAGGATGGTCTGGTACCGACCCCAGAGTCGGTCGGCGATGAAGCCGCCCAGGAGCGGGAAAAAGTACACCCCCATCACGAAGGCGTGGAACGTCTCCTTGGCTGCGGGCTCTCGCTCGGCCAGAGGGAGGCTGACGAAGAGCCACCCGATGAGGAACTTCGTCAGGATGTTCCTCATCCCGTAGAAGCCGAAGCGCTCGCCCGCTTCGTTGCCGATGATGAAGGGAATCTGCCGAGGGAGCTTCGCCTCCGCCGCCGGAGTGCTCACGCTGGGTCTTCTCCGAAGAGGAGCCCGTAGGGGCGCGCCATCGACGAGGCGAGCTCCTCGAGCGAGAAGGCACGCACCACGCGGTGGCTCTCCTTCCCGCCGAAGTAGACGAGGACCGCGGGCACGGCGAAGACGCCCAGAGAGGCGGCCAGCTCAGGGGCAGCGTCGCGCTGGAGCACCTTCAATTGGAGGCGAGGGAACTCAGCCTCGAGCATCGCCCGCAGCTTCGGCTCGATGGCCGAGCCCACGCGGCACGACGCCTCGGTGAAGAGCACCACCAGCCCATCGAGCCGTTGGACGAGAGCGTCGAGGGCCTCCCGGGTGCGGGGCGGCTCGTCTTCTGAAAGAGGAAAGGAGGAACTCATCGCGCGGGGAGGCGGCTGCGTCAGTGCGGCGGGCCCTGGCGGAGCTCGGTCAGAACACCGTGGGCGCCCTTGGGGTGAATGAAGGCCACCTGGGCCCCTCCGGCACCGCGCTTGGGCGCCTCGTCGATGAGCTGGGCACCCTTGGCCTTGAGCTCGGCGAGGGTCTTCACGATGTCTTCGACTTCGACGCAGACGTGGTGGAGGCCCTCTCCGCGCTTCTCGAGGAACTTGGCGATGCTCGAGTTGGGGTCCGTGGGGCAGATGAGCTCGATGCGGCCCAGGCCGTGCCCGAAGATGGCCGTGCGCACCTTCTGCTCGGCGACCTCCTCGAGCTCGGGAGCAGCGAAGCCGAGGACCTCGACGTAGTACTTCACGGCCACCTCGAGGTCCTTCACGGCGATCGCCACGTGGTCCAGGCCCTTCGCGTTGTTCATGAGCTGAGCATTACCTCACTTCGCTGGGCTTTCGGAGTGACGGATTCTTGAGTGCCGCTGGCGGGAATTCTGAGTGGGAGCACGATGGAAACGCGCGGACTTCCAGTCGGCTGAATAGGCATGAGGTATGCTGATCAACCCCTCATGACGAAAGAACGCGTCGCGCTGAGTTTGGTGTGGTGCCTCGCCGCCAGCTGCGGCCCCGCGAGCGCACCGGGTGTGCTGCTGGCCTCCTCGAAGGCGCGGGTGGCGGTGTCGGCCAGCGCGGAGGACCTCTCGACGGCGGTAGCGGGCAACAACGCCTTCGCCATCGACGTCTACCGGAAGCTGGTGGGCACGTCGTCGAACGTGGTGTTCTCGCCGTACAGCCTCACCTCGGCGCTGGCGATGACCTACGGCGGGGCCAAGGGCACGACGGCCTCGGCCTTCGAGTCCACGCTCCACGTGGGGCAGCCACCGGAGCGTTTCCACCGCGCGATGAACACCATCGACACGGCCCTCCGGTCGAGGGGCGGGAGCGGACGGGCGTTCCGGCTGTCGGTGGAGAATCAGCTCTTCGCGCAGAAGGGCTTCGGGCTCGTGGAGAGCTACTTGGACCTGCTGGCGACGGAGTACGGCGCGGGCGTGCGCGAGCTCGACTTCGCCGCGGCGACCGAGGCGTCTCGGCAGGCCATCAACTCCTGGGTGAAGTCGAACACCGAGGGGCTCATTCCCGAGCTCTTGGGCGCGGGTGACGTGCACTCCGACACGGTGCTGACGCTGGTGAACACGGTGTACTTCAACGCCGCGTGGATGACGAAGTTCACCCATCAATCGACGAGCCCGGCGAGCTTCGAGCTGCTGGACGGCACGAAGAAGACAGTTCCGACGATGTTCGGCAAGGACCTCGCTGGGGGCGCGGCGGTGGTCGACGGAACAGACGTGCTGGAGCTGCCTTACGAGGGGGACGAGCTGGCGATGATTCTCCTGGTGCCGCCCTCGGGCCACCTGAGCGACCTCGAGGCCAGCCTCTCGCCTCAGGTGCTGGACCACTTCGTGGGAGCACTGGAGCGGGGCACCATCGCGGTGCAGCTGCCCAAGTTCAGCTTCAGCCAGCGCACCAGCCTGGAGTCGTTGTTGACCAGCCTCGGCCTGGGCATCGCCTTCACCAGCGAGGCTGACTTCAGCGCGATGAGCCCCGAGCCCATCGAGGTGAGCGACATCATCCACGAGGCCGTCATCCGCACCGATGAAGACGGCACTGTCGCGGCGGCGGCAACGGCGGTCACCATGGACCGGGTGTCACTCCCGATGTACCGAGTGGTGAACCGGCCATTCATCTTTTTCATTCGCGACCGAGCGACGGGGTCCCTGGTCTTCATGGGGCGGGTGGTCGACCCGGGGTGATGGAGCTGCTTGCGAGGGGCGTGGTGCTTCGGTAACGATGCCTGATGATCGAGATAGTCGAGGCTGACATCACCACCCTCGAGGTGGACGCCATCGTTAACGCCGCCAACTCTGCGCTCTGTGGAGGCGGCGGGGTCGACGGGGCCATTCATCTCGCCGCTGGGCCCGAGTTGCTCGAGGCGTGCCGCGAGCTGGGTGGCTGTCCGACGGGCCAGGCGGTGTTGACCCGAGGTTTCGCGTTGCCGGCGCGCTCTGTCATTCACGCGGTGGGTCCGGTGTGGTCAGGCGGCGAGCACCAGGAGTCGCAGCTCCTCGCGCAGGCCTACCGCTCGTCGTTCGAGGTGGCGCTGAAGAAGGGAGACATCCGCTCCATCGCGTTCCCGGCGCTGTCCACGGGGGCGTACAAGTTCCCTCGGGGGCTCGCCGCCAGTATCGCGGTGCAGGTGATGCGGGCGTACGAGTCCAAGTTCCAGCGCATCATCGCGTGCCTGTTCGACCCTCGGACGACCGCGCTGTACTGGGACCTGCTCCACGGCGACGACGAGGTCAGTGGGTAGCTGGCTGCAACCGAAGCCTTCCGATGGCGACGAACGCGGCGATGGCGGTGACGACGAGCCAGTAGACCAGCTCGCCGTGCTCCGGGTTCCCCGAGGCGAGGTGGACCGCCGAGAACAGCAGCATTTCGGCCACGACGAAGGAGGCAGCGACGGGGGCGAGGATGCCGAACCGCTTGCCGAACAGTGGGAGAATGAGCCCCACGCCCGCGAGCAGCTCGAGCCCGCTCAGTACCACCCACACGCCGTGGGGAAGCGCCTGCAGCGACGGGACGGTCTGCTCGCCGTGGGAGAGCTTCCACACCGCGCCCGTCTCGGTGTGCATGGCGAGCAGCACTTGAAGCGTCCACATCAGGGCGTTCATGAGAGGCCTCCTCTGGGCGGAGTTCGCATGGCCTCCGTAACGACATGGCGCGATGGCCGCCCGGCCTCAGAACTGATTCCAGAGGTACTGGTTGGTGACCTCGTGGTGGAACTGAATCTCGGGGACTTTAATCATCGTCCCCAGGGCCTTGGGGCAACGGTCAGCCTGGGCCTGTTTGAGCTCGGCGAACTTGCTCTGCACGCTCTCACCCAACATCTCGGAGACCCACTTGGAGCCCTTGAAGAGGCGGATGGCGTCGTAGATGTTGTCGGGGAGGAAGCGAGTGCGGGCCCGCTTCGACTCGTCGGCGTTGGCCTCGCTGCCGTTCGCGTCGAGGGCGGTGCGGATGATGCTGTAGAAGGCGAGATAGGGGTTGCAGTCGGGCGCCACGCTGCGCACTTCGATGCGGGCGGTGCGCTCGTTGCCCGTGGGGATTCGCACCATCGCGCCGCGGTTGTTGGCCGACGCCTTGATTTGATTGGGCGCCTCGAAGTGCGGGTCGAGCCGCCGGTACGCGTTGACCGAGGTGTTGAGCAACAGGCAGATGTCGTCGGCGTTGGTGAGGATGCGGTCGATGGCGTCCCACCCGGCCTTCGACAGGCCGTCCTGGCCCTTGGCGTCCCACAGGAGGTTCTTGCCTCCCCGGCTGAAGGACAGGTTGGTGTGCATGCCATTGCCGTTGACGCCAGTGACGGGCTTGGGGAGGAAGCTGGCCGTCATATCCATGTTGGCGGCGACCTGCCGGCACAGCAGCTTGTAGAGCTGCACGTGGTCCGCGGTGATGAGCGCTTCGGAGTACGAGAAGTTCATCTCGAACTGGCTCGGCGCGACTTCGGGGTGGTCCTTCTCGTTGCCGAAGCCCATCGCCCGCTGCACCTCGGCGGCGGTGTCGATGAAGGCCCTGAGCTTGTCCCCTGGCAGCGAGTGGTAGTAGCCGCCGGTGGAGACGTAGTCGAACTTGCCCTTGTCGTGGTAGGCGCGCTCGGCGTCACGGCCGTTGAAGAGGAAGCCTTCGATCTCCGGCGCCACGTAGCAGAGCGTGCTTTCCTTGGTGAACATCTGCTGGGTGTACTGCTTGAGCCGCCCGCGCATGTCCGACGGGTACGGGGAGCCGTCGCGAGCCAGCACGTCGGCGAACACCAGCACCTTGCCCGGGCCGAACACGTCGGCGGGCAGCCAATAGAAAGCGCTCCAATCGATGGTGAGCCGCAGGTCCGACTCGTGCTGCGCCGAGAAGCCGCGCACTGAGCTCCCGTCGAAGGTCAGGTTGTCACCCGAGCGGAGGAGGTACTTCTTGTCGTAGTCGAGCATGTGGAGCCGGCCCTCGAGGTCGGTGAAGCAGACCGTGACGGCCTTGATGCGCCGCTCGTCGGTCAGGTACTTCACCCGCGCCTCGCGCAGCTTCTCGGTCGGCTCGCGGTTGAGTCGCGCTTGCTTGACGGAGAGGTTCATCTCCTCCAGTTGCTCGTAGGGAATCTCGAGGAAGTCGCGAAGAACCGTCGTCATGTTCCACTCCTTGATGCGGGGCGCCTTCGAAGTAAGCGGAATGGCACAAAAATTACGGCCCGCCAAGAGGCCCCAGCCGTAGTTTCGGGCTGATGAGAAGCGTCTGAGAGTGGGGCCGCGGCGGTTGGTGCCTCGTTAAGGTGGGCCTGCATGAGTGATGGCGACCTACCCCCGGGCCCCCGCCCCATCGACCGCTCGCAGCAACTCTTCGTGTACCTGTGCGGCGTCTTCGTGGCGTGCCTGCTGTTGGGCGACATCATCGGCGGCAAGACGATTCCCACGCCGCTGGGGCCCATCTCGGTGGGCATCATTCCCTTCCCCGTCACGTTTCTGCTGACCGACGTGGTGAACGATTTCTACGGTCGCCGGGGAGCCCGGTTCCTCACCTTCCTCGGCTTCTGGATGGCCGCGCTGGCCTGGGTCATCCTCCAGCTGTCGTCGTGGCTCCCGGTCGATGAGTCCACCTACTTCACGCAGGGCGAGTTCCAGAAGATTTTCGGCGGCAGCGCGCAGCTCTTCGTGGCGTCGATGCTGGCGTACATGGTGAGCCAGTTGCTGGACATTCACGTGTTCCAGTACTGGAAGGCGCTGACCGAGTCGCGGCACCTGTGGCTCAGGGCGACCGGCTCGACGGTGGTGAGCCAGGTCGTCGACACGGTCACCATCAACGTCATCTTCTGGACGTGGACGGCGGTGGGGAGCCCCAGCTCCTTCCTGGGCCGGATGGGGGCTCGGGAGCGCTGGGAATGGATATTTCAGAAAGTGCTCCGCGAGTACGGCATCAAGGTGGTGGTGGCCATCGCGCTGACGCCGGTGGTGTACGCAGTGCACGGGGCCATCGTGCGACGCATGGGGTTGGAGCCCACTCCGCCGGAGCGACGGGTGACACTGGCTGACGGCTCCCCGGAATCGCCCCTGTAGACGGGCTCGCCGAACTCAAGCGGACCGAGGCGTTGAAGGACCCTCATCGTGGCTCGACACGACAACCAGCATTTTTCGGCCGGCCTGTGCCAGTGGCTCCGGACGCGAGGTGCGGACGGGGGACGAGTTGCACGAAGGAAGGGAGGGCTGAGAGAATGACGGGTATGCGAGTTCTGAAGGGCAAGGTCGTCGGTAACACCGTGGTGCTCGAAGAGGTGTTGCCCGAGGGGACCGCAGTGGACGTGGTGGTGCGCGAGGCGGGGGACGACGAGGGCGGCATCTACGTCGACGAGGCGACTGAGGAGGAACTCTTCCACGCGATGGCGGAGGCGGAAACGGAGGAAGGCATCTCAGTCGGAGAGGCCTTCGCGCGCCTACCACCGAGGAAGCGCACGGCGTGAGAGTCGCCCTTTCTGCCGAGGCGACGAGGGAATTCGAAACAGGCGAGTGTGAGCACCCAAACACGAAGGGCGCGACAGCCAACGTGGCCATCGCGCCCTCGAGATGAATCAGCTCGGCTCAGGCCTCAGTACTGGAACAGGAGCTCGCGGTACTTCGGCAGCGGCCAGAGGTCGTCCGAGACCAAGGTCTCGAGCTCGTCGGCCGCGGCGCGCACGGCGTCCTGAGCGGGAATGACCTTCTCCTTGAACACCTTCGCCTCGGCGTGGACACCGCCAGCGTGGTGGGCCGCGTGCTGCGCCTTCTCGAGCGCGTCGACCTTCTCGAGCAACGTGTCAGCGAGGCCGGCAATTTGATCGGCCAGCTTGGCGAAGCCCTTCGACTTCGAGGCACCCGACAGCTCGCCGAGGAACTTCGCCACCGCGGGGAGAATCTGCGTGCGGGCGATGTCCAGGGTGACGTTGGCCTCGATGTTCTGCACCTTGACGTAGCGCTCCCAGAAAATCTCGGCGCGGCTGGCGAGCTCGCGCTCCGAGAGCACCCCGACCTTGGCGAACAGCTTCTTCGCCTTCTCGGTCTGCAGCGCGGGCAGCGAGTCGACGGTGCTCTTGTTGTTGGGCAGGCCCCGCTTGGCGGCCTCGGCATGCCAATCTTCGGAGTAGCCGTTGCCCGAGAAGAACACCTGCTTGTTCTCCTTGATGACCTCGGAGAGGATCTGCGTCAGGCCGGCGAAGTCGTCCTTCTTCAGCTTCTCGAGCTTGTCGGCGAGGTACTGGAGCGAGTCAGCGACGATGGTGTTGAGCACCGTCTGGGGCCAGAAGATGGGCGCCGAGGAGCCGACCGCGCGGAACTCNNAGGTGCGGTTGCGGTCGGTGGCGTCGGCCGGCAGCACCGGCAACGTCGTCACGCCGAGCTGGAGCTGGCCGCCCTTCTTGGAGGACGACGCGGCGCCCGTCTCGAGCTGCTTGGCCACGTCTTCGAGCTGCTCGCCGAGGAAGA
>PMBV01000350.1:65422-65612 GCA_003153055.1 Myxococcales bacterium | reverse complement strand
TTGTTGTGCTTGCCCGAGCCGTTGACGCCCTTGAAGGGCTTCTCGTGGAGCAGCGCCACCAGGCCGTGCTGGAGCGCGATCTTCCGCATCAGGCTCATCACCAGCATGTTGTGGTCCGAGCCGATGGTGGTCGCCTCGAACACCGGGGCGAGCTCGAACTGCGCCGGCGCCACCTCGTTGTGCCGCGTCT